>NZ_JAMYQL010000012.1:0-167286 GCF_040320865.1 Mesorhizobium sp. M0598
AACATAAGGTTGGCGCCGTGGTTTATCACCCCCCAATATTCCTGCGGGGGGCGGGGCTGTATGCCCGCCACGTCGACGAAGGTGACGATCGGGATCGCGAAGCAGTCGCAGAAGCGCACGAAACGAGCCGCCTTGCGGCTGGCATCCGAATCGAGCACGCCGGCCAGCACCATCGGCTGGTTGGCGACGAAGCCGACGGTGCGGCCCTCGACACGGCCGAAGCCGGTGACGATGTTTTTCGCAAAATTCTGCTGGATCTCGAAGAAGTCACCCTCGTCGGCAACTTTAAGGATCAACTCTTTGATGTCGTAGGGTTTGTTGGCATTGTCGGGGATCAGCCTGTCGAGCGACAGATCGTGATCAGTAACCGACTGGTAGCATTCGATCTCGGGAATTTCCGCCGTGTTGGAGGCGGGCAGCAGATCGACCAGCCGGCGCATCTGCAGCAGCGCCTCGACGTCATTGTCGTAGGCTCCGTCGGCGATCGAGGACCTCGTCGTGTGGACGGAAGCGCCGCCGAGGCTTTCGGCGGTCACCGTCTCGTTGGTGACGGTCTTCACCACATCCGGCCCGGTGACGAACATGTAGGAGGTGTCGCGCACCATGAAGATGAAGTCAGTCATGGCGGGCGAATAGACGTCGCCGCCGGCGCAAGGCCCCATGATCACCGAGATCTGCGGGATGACGCCGGAGGCCAGCACATTACGCTGGAAGATCTCGGCATAGCCACCGAGCGCCGCCACGCCTTCCTGAATACGGGCGCCGCCGGCGTCGTAGAGACCGATGATCGGCGCGCGATTGCGCAGCGCCATCTCCTGGACCTTGACCACCTTTTCGGCATGGGCCTCGGACAGCGAGCCGCCGAACACGGTGAAATCCTTGGCGAAAAGATAGACCGGGCGACCGTTGACGGTGCCCCAGCCGGTAACGATGCCGTCGCCGGCGATCTTGGTTTTCTCCATGCCGAAATCGGTCGAGCGGTGCTCGACATACATGTCGAACTCCTCGAACGAGCCCTCGTCGAGAAAGACGTCTATGCGTTCGCGGGCGGTCAGCTTGCCCTTCTTGTGCTGGGCGTCGATGCGGGCCTGGCCGCCGCCCATGCGGGCGATCTCGCGGCGGCGCTCGAGTTCCTTCAGCACGTCCTTCATGACCGGTCCCCGAAACGGAAAGCTGCATTGTGGTAATCATGCCCGCGAGAGAGCGCAAGCGCCGCTTCCTCATGGCTTTTGCTGCGCTGCAGCATCGGGCCCCTTGCATTTCGATGGGAACTGGGCCATATGCGGCGGCATAGGCGCTTGGGCCGGGATAATCCGGCCTTCTCGACGAATGAGACTGGTTGCGTCTGTTTTCCCTCTTCCCGACAGATCGGCAAGGTGGCGAAAAAGCCCCGTGGCATGATGCCTGCGGGCACGACAGCGCAGCCGTGCGGACGATAATGTCCGCCCGCCTTGTCGTTTCATGACAATTTTCGACGGCAGGTTGCGCCCTGCCGCCCATTGATGTTTGCGGCCAGGAGCCGCATGAAAGAAGAATATTTTGACCAATGAAAACACTTTGACCGGTAAGGACACTGGGGAACTGAACGGTTTCGCCGCACTTGGAATTACCGGCGCACTGCTCAAGGCCACCAATGCCGCCGGCTTTACCGATCCGAAGCCGATCCAGGCCCAGGCGATCCCGCCGCAGCTCGAAGGCCGCGACATTTTCGGCATCGCCCAGACCGGCTCGGGCAAGACGGCGGCGTTCGCGCTGCCGATCCTGTCGAAGATCATCGCACTTGGCACCAAGCGCCGGCCGAAGACGGCCCGCGCGCTGATCCTGGCGCCGACACGTGAACTCGCGGTGCAGATCGAGGAGATGATCAAGCTGCTCGCCAAGGGCGCGCATGTATCGACCGCGCTCGTGCTGGGCGGCGTCTCGCGCTTCAGCCAGGTGAAGAAGGTTGCGCCCGGCGTCGACATCCTGATCGCAACGCCCGGTCGGCTGACCGACCTTGTGCGTGAAGGCGACCTGATGCTTGCCGACACCAAATGGCTGGTGCTCGACGAAGGCGACCGCATGCTCGACATGGGCTTCATCAACGACGTGAAGCGCATCGCCAAGGCAACGGCGCCGGACCGTCAGACGGTGCTGTTCTCGGCGACTATGCCGGCCGAGATCGCCGAACTGGCGAAAGGCCTGCTGAAGAACCCGATCCGCGTCGAAGTCGCTCCTCACAGCACCGCGGCAGCCGAAATCGTGCAGGGTGTCGTCTTTGCCCGCACCAAGCAGAAGCGCCAGGTGCTGGCCAACATGCTTGCCGGTGAGGCGATGAAGTCCGTCATCATCTTCTCGCGCACCAAGCATGGCGCCGACAGGGTGACCAAGGATCTCGAGCGCGACGGCTTCAAGGCCGCTGTCATCCACGGCAACAAGTCGCAGAATGCCCGTCAGAAGGCACTCAACGATTTCCGTGAGGGTTCGGTGCGCATTCTCGTGGCGACCGACATTGCGGCACGCGGCATCGACGTGCCCGGCATCAGCCATGTGGTGAATTTCGACCTGCCGGACGAGGCGGAGAGCTATGTCCACCGGATCGGCCGCACCGGCCGCAACGGCATGGACGGCATCGCCATCACACTCTGCGACCCGTCTGAAAACAGCAAGCTGCGTCAGGTCGAGCGCATCATCCGCACCAAGCTGCCGATCGTTGCCGACCATCTCGGCAGCCCCGATCCGCAGCGCAATCCCGCCGAGAAGAACGAGCGCAGCTTCGAACCGGCCAATGATCGCAACGACCACAATGGCCGTCGCGACGGCAGGCGGCCCAGCGGCGCAAACAACGGCTTCGGCAAGAAGCGGTTCGGCGACAAGCCGGCCTTTGCGGGCGAGCGCAAGCCGGAAGGCGCCAAGCCCTTCAAGGGCAATAACAAGCGCCGCTTCGGCGGCAAGCGGCCAGCAGCGCGGGCCGCATAATCTGACCGTGTTGCGGTCGGCCAAGCCTGGCTTGGTCACACACGATTGAAGAGGGCGACCGGAGCGATGCTTCGGTCGCCCTTGCTTGGGGGCCTTTGGGTCACCTTACCACCGCCTCGATCGACACGACGATCCGCTGCGCGAGGAAAGCCGTGGTCGATGCGACAGCGCGTCGCCGGCAATGAGGTGGTTGTCCGGGTCGCCGGTATCGTCGACCGGCACCAATTCATGTGCGGCGCCCCAGCGACCCGCAAACACGATCGCTCGCCCATCACCGATCCTACTCGACTGGCGGCTTGCGGTCGAAATTCAATGGCCGCGCATTCCAGCGGGTGACCGTGCTGATCACCCATCGGCAGAACGGCCTCGGCAGCATCCTGAGCAACTTCAGCGTCCAACTCAGGCGGCGTGGGAAAGTGACTTCGAAGCCGCCGTATTCGATGCCTTGCGCGATGCGGCGCGAGGCCAGATTGACCGGCATCAAGCCCGGCATCGGCAGGAAGTTCTTTTCGGTCAGCCGCGTGTCGACAAAGCCCGGATTAATCACCTGGATGCGGACGTTCATCTTGTCGAAATCGTATTTCAGCGACTCGGCCAGGATATTGACCGCCGCCTTGGTGCCGCCATAGGCGGCGGTGGTGGGCCAGCCGAAATAGGCGGTGACCGAACCGATCAGCACGACATGGCCGCGCGAGCGCACGCGCATGCGTTCGATGACCGGCAGCAGGCCATTGATGATGCCAAAATAATTGACTTCGAAAGACCGACGGAAATTGCGCGCCACAAGATCCTCGCCCGGCGTTGCGATATAGCTTCCAGCGTTGAACACTGCCAACACGATCGGACCGAGATCTTTCTCGATCGCTGCAACCGTCTTCGCCATGCGTTTTTCGTCGGTCACGTCGCAAGGATAGGCTGCGACACGGCCCGCCATCTGCGCCGTTTCGACGATGAGCGTATCGATCGGATGGTCATCTGGCGCAGTCACCGCGACGACATAGCCCCGAGCGGCAAGATCCTTGGCCAGCGAACGGCCGATACCGCTGCTGCCGCCCGTAATCCAGGCGACGCCATGCTTCGGATTGGCCCGATAGAGTGTCATGTTGCGCCCCGCCGGCTCTTCTTAGCCTGTGCTCTACCGGTGAAGAAATCGAATGAAAAGAGTGCTTTTCGGTACATGGTTGAAATGAATACCGGTCGGGCGCTCCTGGCTGCAGGAATTGCAGTGTGCGAAATGCGACTGGACCAGGCAAATTCTTGCCTTGAAACCGAAGCTTCGGGTTTCTAGGGTTTCGCCGCACCCACAAAGGAATCTCCATGCCCCGTTCTGTGATCGACGTGATCGGCAACACGCCCCTGATCCGCCTCAACAAGGCCTCGGAAGCAACCGGCTGCGAGATCCTGGGCAAGGCCGAATTCATGAATCCCGGGCAGTCGGTAAAGGACCGCGCCGGCCTGTTTATCATCCGCGATGCGGAACAGCGCGGGCTGCTGCGGCCCGGCGGCGTCGTCGTCGAGGGGACGGCTGGCAACACCGGCATCGGATTGACACTGGTTGCCAAGGCGCTCGGCTACCGCACGGTGATCGTCATTCCCGACACCCAGAGCCAGGAGAAGAAGGATACAATCAAACTGCTCGGCGCCGAGCTGATCGAAGTGCCCGCCGTGCCTTACAAGAACCCGAACAATTACGTGAAGCTGTCGGGCCGGCTGGCCGAGCAGATGGCGAAGAGCGAGCCGAACGGCGCGATCTGGGCCAACCAGTTCGACAATGTCGCCAACCGTGACGGCCATATCCGCACCACGGCCGAAGAAATCTGGAACCAGACCGACGGCAAGGTGGATGGTTTCGTGTCGGCGGTCGGTTCCGGCGGCACTCTGGCAGGCGTCGGTTTCGGGCTGAAGGCCAGAAACAACCAGGTCAAGATCGCGCTGGCCGATCCGCTGGGGGCAGCGCTCTATTCCTTCTACACCAGCGGCGAGCTGAAATCCGAGGGCAGTTCGATCACCGAAGGCATCGGGCAGGGGCGGATCACCGCCAACCTCCAAGGCTTTACACCCGATTTTGCCTTCCAGATCCCCGACGAGGACGCGCTGCCGATCGTATTCGACCTGATCCAGGAGGAGGGGCTTTGCGTTGGCGGTTCGACGGGCATCAACATTGCCGGCACCATTCGCCTGGCGCGCGAGCTAGGCCCCGGCCACACCATCGTGACCATGCTTTGCGACTACGGCACGCGCTACCAGTCGAAGCTGTTCAATCCTGAATTCCTGCGCGAAAAGAAGCTGCCGGTGCCGGGCTGGATGGAGCAACAGAGCACGATTTCGGTACCGTTCGAAAGGGTTACGTGATGGCGCACAAGACCGAAGCGCTGTTTCGTGACGACGCCTATCTGGGAACGGCCGACGCCACCGTCGTCGCAGTCAATGATCGCGGCGGCATCATTCTGGACCGGACGGTGTTTTACGCCACATCGGGCGGGCAGCCGGGCGACACCGGCAGCCTCGAACGCGCCGACGGCACCGGCATAGCGATTGCCGCTACGATCACCGGCGAAACCAAGGACGAGATCATCCATGTGCCGGCGCCGGAGCAGGCAGTTCCAAAGGTGGGCGAGCGCATGAGGCTCGCCATCGACTGGCCGCGGCGGCAGTTGCTGATGCGCATGCATTCTGCCTGCCACCTGCTTACCGTCGTCTGTCCGTTCCCGATCACCGGCGCCGCGGTTTCCGAGGACGACAGCCGTATTGATTTCGACATCCCGGACGCCGGCTTTACCAAGGAAGACGTGACGGCCAGACTGATGGAGCTGGTGCGAGCCGACCACCCGATCTTCACCCGGCTCATTTCCGACGAGGAACTGGCATCCAATCCGGGCCTGGTGAAATCCAAGAATGTGCGGCCCCCGGCCGGCACGGGAAGGATCCGATTGGTCTGCATCGGCGAGAACGCTTCGATCGACAGCCAGCCTTGCGGCGGCACCCATGTAAAGAGCACCAGCGAAATCGGCGAGATCCATGTCGGCAAGATCGAGAAGAAGGGCCGCGAGAACCGGCGCTTCCGCATTCGCTTTGGTCCTATGCCGCCAGCCTGATATAGGACTGCGACGGGCGGGACAGGAGAGAAGAGATGGCCGACGACAGTCCTTTCACCATCGATGCCGATTGGTTACAGAAGCGGCTCGGCGAACCCGGCCTGACGATTGTCGACGCGTCTTGGTATCTGCCGGCGCAAAAGCGTGACGCGCGCGCCGAGTACGACGTAGCGCATATTCCAGGCGCCCGCTTCCTCGACCAGGATGCGGTTTCGGACCCCGACGCGGCTCTGCCGCACACGCTGCCGTCGCCGCAGCATTTCGCGCAATATGTCGGCTCGATGGGTATTTCGGCCGATGACACGATTGTTGTCTATGACGGGCCAGGGTTCTTTTCTGCACCGCGCGCCTGGTGGTTGTTTCGCGTCATGGGCGTGTTCCAGGTCTATATACTCGACGGCGGCTTCGATCGTTGGAAAGCCGCCGGACGGCCGGTGACGGCGGAGCCGACGAAGATCGCGCCTTGCGTGTTTTATGCCAACTTCGATGCCGCCCGCGTCGCCAGCCTTGCCGACATGCGCCGGATCGTCGAGACGGGGGAGAGCCAGATCGCCGACGCGCGCTCGCCTGGCCGTTTTGCCGGCACCGAGCCGGAGCCGCGCCCCGGCATCCGCTCGGGCCATATGCCGGGCGCGCACAACGTGCCGTTTTCGGCGCTTTCGGAAAACGGCGAATTGTTGCCGAAGGACAGGCTGCGCAAAGTGATCGAAGGAGCCGGCATCGACCTGTCGAAGCCGGTCGTCACCTCCTGCGGGTCGGGCGTCACCGCGGCAGCCGTCACGCTAGCTTTGGAGACGCTTGGCCATGCCGACAACAGGCTTTATGACGGTTCATGGACCGAATGGGGCGGGCTTTCCGACACGCCCGTCGTGACGGGCAAGGACTGACGGTGATGGAAGACGGATCGCTGGAAGACATCGATGTCACCGTGACGTTTCTCGAAATGCATGTGCCGCCTGCCTATTCGCCGCCGCTGCCGTACAACCGCCAGATCGCGCTGCTCAAGACCAAAGACATTCCCCTGCATTTCTACCGCTATTTGATGGATCGGGTCGGGCGCAAATGGCACTGGGTCAATGTGTTGAGGCTGAGCGACGAGGAGCTTGCGGCGGGCATCCACCGCGAGGACCGCGACATCAGGGTGCTTTATCTGGATGGTGCGCCGGCCGGCTTCTTCGACCTCAAGCCGCATTTGCCGGAGGAAGTGGAACTCGCTTATTTCGGAATGATGGAGCACGCGACCGGGCAAGGCATCGGCCGCTGGTTCCTCGGTGCGGCAATCGCCGCGGCATGGTCGCACGGGCCAAAGCGGGTGACGGTGCAGACCTGCACCCTCGATCACCCAGCAGCACTGCCGCTCTATCAAAAACTCGGCTTTACGCCAGTGGCGCAAAAAAAGGAGGTCGTACATCCGATGTCTTTTGCCGAGCGCGCGGCCAGCGTCATGCGGCCCTGATTTTCAGGCCCGTTCATCCGAGCTTCAGCTTGTCTTTGCAATGTCCCAGAGTCTCTGGATCAACACTCAAAGGCGAGCCTGACTTGAATGAGCTTGGCTCTTTCCATATCGCTATCGTCTAAAAACCGATGGGTGATGGAGGATCGCACGATGGCAATACGCGTGGTAATGGCCGGCGCGACCGGCTGGGTCGGCAAAGCGCTGGTTCCGGCGATCGGGGCGCAAGGCGACATGGCGCTGGCCGGGGCTGTATCACGCAGCGGCGCGGGGCAGGATTCCGGTCTGCTGGTTGGTATGCCGGCTAATGGTATTGCCGTTTCGGCCTCGCTGGCCGAGGCGCTGGAGGCGCCGTCGGACGTGCTGGTCGACTTCACCAAGCCGCATGTCGTGAAAGACCATGTGCTGCTCGCCATCGACAACGGGCGGCACACGGTGATCGGCACGTCGGGACTGGGAGCTGCCGACTATGCCGAGATCGACGCCGCGGCGCGCGCCAATGGCGTCGGCGTTGTTGCCGCCGGCAACTTTTCCATCACCGCCACGCTGATGAAGCGGTTTGCACTTATGGCGGCAAAATACGTGCCGGATGTCGAGGTCATCGATTATGCTAGTGCAAAAAAGCCCGACGCGCCCTCCGGAACCGCACGAGAGCTTGCTGAAGCGCTGGCCGACATCCGCAAGGCCTCAACGGCAAAGCCGGTCTCCGAGGTCTCCGGCGTGCCGGCCACACGCGGTGGTGCGGTCGGCGCAGGCGAGGGGGTGCAAGTGCACGCGCTTCGCCTGCCGTCCTACATCCTGTCCTGCGAGGCGCTGTTCGGTCTGCCAGACGAGCGGCTGACCATACGCCACGACGCCGGCTCGTCCGCGGCGCCTTACGTGGCGGGCACGCTGCTCGCCATCAGACGGGTACAGCAGATCAAAGGTCTGGTTCGTGGTCTCGACGCGCTGATGGATTGATCCATTTCGGCAGGAATCGGGTGGGAAACTCTGTCTTGCGAGCATAATTTCCGGTCGACGACACCGGAGATTTTGCCATGACGCTAAAATTCAAACCCTTGCCAACCAATGCTGTCCGGGCACTTCAGCGCGGCGGGCCGGATGCTTATGGCTTGAAGCCAGAGCGGCAAGTTTCGGATGGCGACGGCGTGCCTTGCCGTCATTGCTTGAAAAATATTGCTGTGGGAGAAGCCTATCTTGTTTTGGCCTATCGGCCTTTTCCGGAGCTGCAGCCTTATGCCGAAACGGGGCCGATCTTTCTGCATGCGAAAGAATGCGAACGCGCCGCCGAGGGGAAAACGCTTCCCGAAATGCTCGAAAGCAGCGATTACATTGTGCGCGGTTATGGCAAGGACGACCGCATCGTTTACGGCAGCGGCGGCGTCATTCCGACCGACGCCATTGCCGCACGGGCAGAGACGTTGTTCGAACGCGACGACATCGCTTACGTCCACATCCGCTCGGCGCGCAACAATTGCTATCAGTGCCGGATCGACCGCGCGTAACCGGACAGGCTGCACCGGCTTGGGGCTGTCGCACTCCCGTCGCATACAAGCGGTAGAAAGACACTGTCGATCGATTTGCCGACCGCGGATGAACCGGCGGGAATTTTCGACAACCGAGGAAGCGGGGCTTTGGCTCCGCTTTTTTGTTGTCCGATTATTCCGCGCGCCCGACACTTTTCAGTCTTTCGACATAAGAAAAAACCCGTCGGACGAATCCGACGGGCACTGGAGAGGCAGATTCGGACAGCTCAGGCGGCGAGAACGGCCTTCGGCTCGACCAGCTCGTAACCGAGCGCGTCGGCCACTGCGCGATTCGTGATCTTGCCCTTGTGGACGTTCAGCCCGTTGCGCAGATGGTGGTCGTCTACCAGCGCCTTGAGGCCCCTGTCGGCGAGCTGCAGGCCATAATGCAGCGTCGCATTATTGAGCGCGTGGGCCGAGGTGACCGGCACCGCACCCGGCATGTTGGCGACGCAATAGTGGATGACGCCGTCGACCTCATAGGTCGGCTCGGCATGGGTGGTGGCGTGCGAGGTCTCGAAGCAGCCGCCCTGGTCGATGGCGACGTCGACCAGCACGGCGCCTTTTTTCATGCCCGACAGCATTTCGCGCGTCACCAGCTTGGGCGCTGCTGCCCCTGGGATCAGCACGGCGCCGACGACGATGTCAGCCGAAAAACATTCTTCCTCCAGCGCCTCGACGGTCGAGTAGCGGGTGTGGACGCGGCCGCCAAAGATGTCGTCGAGCTGACGCAGGCGCGGGATCGAGCGGTCAATGATGGTGACGTCGGCGCCAAGGCCGGCGGCCATCCGTGCAGCATGCAGGCCGACTACGCCGCCGCCGAGCACGGTTACCTTGCCGGGGAGCACGCCGGGCACGCCGCCAAGCAGCACGCCGCGGCCGCCATTGGCCTTTTGCAGCGCCGTTGCGCCCGCCTGGATCGACAGGCGGCCGGCAACTTCCGACATCGGCGCCAAGAGCGGCAGGCCGCCGCGCTCGTCGGTGACGGTCTCGTAAGCTATTGCGGTCACGCCGGAGGCCAGCAGACCCTTGGTCTGCTCCGGATCCGGAGCAAGATGCAGATAGGTATAGAGGATCTGGCCGTCGCGGAGCTGAGCCCATTCGTTGGGCTGCGGCTCTTTGACCTTCACGATCATGTCAGACTTGGCAAAAACGTCGGCGGCCGTTTTGGCAATCGTGGCGCCGGCGGCACGATACGCGTTGTCGTCGGCGCCGATGCCGGCGCCGGCGCCGGTCTCGACCAGCACTTCATGGCCATGCGCGACATATTCACGGACCGAACCCGGTGTCAGGCCGACGCGGTATTCATGGTTCTTGATTTCCCGGGGGCAACCGACGCGCATCTTTTTTCTCCTGATCCGGCCCTTTGGGGCTCGTTCCCTGTCTAGAGATAGTGAACCACGAATCGTTCGGTAAGTGTTTGCGAATGCGCTTGCCAGAGAGGCCACTGTTCGATAATCGTTGCGCAAAACACTAGAATTCTCGCAGGAACCCGCAAAAATGCCGCTCGACAGGATTGATATCGCCATTCTCGAGACGTTGCAGAAAGACGGGCGAATACCCAACGCAGCGCTCGCCGAGAAGGTTGGCCTGTCGCAGTCGGCCTGTTCGCGGCGGCTGGACAATCTGGAGAAATCCGGAACCATCCGCGGCTATCACGCACGGCTGTCCAACGCTGCACTTGGGCACCAGATGACGGCGATCGTGCATATATCGCTGTCCGGGCAATTCGAGAAGACGCTGTCGGATTTCGAGGCAGCGATAAAGCGCTGCCCGAACGTCCTGTCCTGCCATTTGATGTCGGGCGAATATGACTACATCCTGCGCATCGCGGCAAAGGATCTCGTCGACTACGAACGCATCCACAAGGAGTGGCTGTCGGCAATGCCGCATGTGACGAAGATCAATTCGTCTTTTGCCTTGCGCGAAATCGTCGATCGCACGGCTGTGGGAATGAAGCCTGAACTCGCCTAGGCCCCGAACTCGCCTAGGTGTTGACTGCCTCGGTCACCACACGGTCCATCGGAATGTCGTGCGGCTGCGGGTAGATGGTGACGATGCGCTGCAGTTCGTAGCCGACGCCGACGACCAGCGGTTTGAAGGGCATCGCGGCAAGCGTGCGATCGAAGAAGCCGCCGCCATAACCCAGGCGAAACTGCCCGGGATCGATGCCGACGATCGGCGAAATGACGATGTCGGGCAACACCGGATCGCCGTCAGCCGGTATCGGGATATTCCAGACGCCCTTCTCCAGCCGGTCTCCGTGGGTATAGGCGCGAAAGACAAGCGGCCGGTCTTTCTCGACGACGACGGGCAACGCCGTGCGCCCGCCCCGCGCGTTAACGGTTTCCATCCACGGGCGCAGGTCCGGCTCGCCGCGAAACGGCCAGTAGAGGCTGACCATGCGGCCGGCGATGTCGCCGATCACCGCGTCGAGCCCTTCGGCAATGCGCTGCGACATGGCTGCGCGCGTGTCGGCCGAAACGGCAAGGCGGGATACGATCAACCGCTCGCGCTCGGCCTTGCGCCAGCGCCTTACGTCGGTCCAGTCGGATAGCGGCGCTTGGAACTCCGGATCGAGCTCGTGCATAAAACAAGGCGGCGAGGCGTACTGCGCTGGGTCTTCATCTTCATTCCTAGCCATGCTTCACCTACAATATACTGTTCCAACCAAGTCGTATCCGGGACGTAAGCTATATCCGGGAATGAGTCTGCAGCATGCGTATTCACGACATCAAGAGACGAGTCCCAGGCAGTTGCAGCGCAGGCATTGCTGCACTGCACAAGGATACTTACATCAGCCTTGGCGAGAGGGATGAGTGAGATGAACATAGCCAACCATCACGTCGTCGTCGTAGGCGCCGGTTTCGGCGGCCTCGAATTCACCCGCGCACTTGCCGGCGCGCCGGTGCGCATCACCATGATCGACAGGCGCAATCATCACCTCTTTCAGCCGCTGCTCTACCAGGTGGCGACGACGGCCCTGGCCACCTCCGAAGTGGCTTGGCCGATCCGCCATCTCCTGCGCAGGCGCAAGGACGTGACGACGCTGCTTGCCACTGTGACTGGCATCGACCGCACCGGCAAGCGGGTGCTGCTGCAGGACGGCGGCACGGTCGCTTACGACACGCTGGTGCTGGCCACCGGTGCGCGGCACGCCTATTTCGGCCATGACGAATGGGAGCCATTCGCGCCGGGCCTGAAGACGCTGGAGGACGCCACGACCATTCGACGGCGTATTCTTTTGGCTTTCGAGCAGGCCGAGCGGGAAACCGATCCCGCCCAGCGCCAGGCATTGCTGACGCTGGCGATCGTCGGCGGCGGGCCGACCGGCGTGGAATTGGCCGGCACCATTGCCGAACTGGCGCACGACACGCTGCGCGGCGAGTTCCGCAACATCGACACGCGGCAGACGCGTGTGGTGCTGATTGAGGCCGGCGACCGCGTCCTTGCCAATTTTGCGCCGGAACTCTCCGATTATGCAACGAAGGCGCTCGAACGGCTCGGCGTGACCGTCGAACTCGGCCGGGCGGTTACGCGCTGCGATGCCGAGAGTGTCGTCTTCGGCGACACACATTTGCCGGCCAGGACAATCCTGTGGGCGGCGGGCGTCGCCGCTTCGCCGGCCGGCGAATGGCTCGGCGCGGCAGCGGACCGCGCGGGCAGAGTGCTTGTCGAGCCCGACCTCACTGTACCGGGAAACCCGGAGATTTTCGTCATCGGTGACGCAGCGCACGTCCTGCGACCGGATGGCCGGCTGGTGCCGGGCGTCGCGCCCGCCGCCAAGCAGCAGGGACGGCACGTCGCCACGGCGATCAAGGCAAGGCTTGCCGGTGACGCGACACCGCGTCCTTTCAGCTACAGGCATGACGGCGATTTGGCGACGATAGGCAAGCGCGCGGCGGCCATCGATTTTGGCTGGATCAAGCTTACCGGCCGGCTTGCCTGGTGGCTATGGGGCTTGGCGCATATTTACTTCCTGATCGGCTTTCGTAACCGGCTTGCGGTTTCCCTGAGTTGGCTATGGATCTACTTCACCGGTCAGCGCAGCGCGCGGCTGATCACGCAGGGCGACGACGATAAGGGCTGATTGTTCGCTGCCGGACATTCATCGGCGCGTCACCTCCTCTTGATGGAATCGGCTTCTGGACTCGGCTGGATTTCGGCGCGAAGCTTTGCTTCGGGCAGGACTTGTCACGTCGTGGAAGAAAGAGAAAACGAATGTCCCAATTGCGCCACCTCGTCTCACGCCGCGATTTCCTCGCCGGCGTTGCCGCCAGCGGAGCGCTGATCATGCTGCACCCGTTCTCCGCCCGGGCTCAAGCCAATCAGGCGCATCTGAGGATTATGGAGACGACCGACATCCACGTGAATGTGCTGCCTTACGACTACTACGCCGACAAAGCTAACGACACGATGGGGCTGTCGCGAACGGCATCGTTGATTGAAGCCGTGCGCAAGGAAGCAACCAACGCGATGCTGATCGATAATGGCGACCTTCTGCAAGGCAACCCGATGGGCGACTACATCGCCTACGAGAGGGGGATGAAGGATGGCGATCTGCATCCGGTCATGAAGGGCATGAACCTGCTCGGCTACGAATGCTCGACGCTCGGCAATCACGAGTTCAACTACGGCCTGTCGTTCATGGACAAGGTGCTGGCCGGTGCCAATTTCCCGTTTGTCTGCGCGAACCTGATCCGCGGCACGGAGCTCGCCGCGAACCCGCGCGACGACAAGCTTTATCTCAAGCCTTACGTCATCCTCGACAGGCAGATCAAAGACGGGTCGGGCGCCGAGCAACCGATCAGGATCGGCATCATCGGCTTCGTGCCGCCGCAGATCATGGTCTGGGACCTGAAAAATCTCGAGGGCAGCGTCAAGACGCGCGACATCGTCGAGGCGGCCAAAGCGTGGGTGCCGCAAATGAAGGAAGAAGGCGCCGACATCGTCATTGCGCTCTCCCATTCCGGCATCGACGTGAAGCAGGACGACATGATGGAGAATGCCTCCTTCTTCGTTGCTGGTGTCGAAGGTATCGACGCGGTGTTCACCGGCCACCAGCATCTGGTCTTCCCCGGTAAGAAGGACTTTCAGTCGCTGGAAGCCGTCGATACGGCGAAAGGCACGTTGCAAGGCAAGCCCGCCGTCATGGCCGGCTTCTGGGGCTCGCATATGGGGCTGATCGATCTGTTGCTGGAGCGCGACGGATCGACATGGAAAATCGTCTCGGCGACCTCTGAGGCCAGGCCTATCTTTGAGCGGGTCGACAAGACGAACAAGCCGACCGTCGCGGACGACCAGCGCATCGTCGAAGCGCTCAAACAGGACCACGAGGCGACGCTCGCCTATGTGCGTCGGCCGGTCGGCAAAACCTCGGCGCCGCTCTATTCCTATTTTGCGCTGGTCGCCGACGATCCATCGGTGCAGATCGTCAGTCAGGCGCAGACCTGGTACTTGAAGGACATCCTGAAGAACACCGAGTGGAAGGATATGCCGCTGCTGTCGGCGGCGGCACCGTTCAAGGCGGGCGGGCGCAACGGCGCCGACTATTACACCGACGTGCCGGTGGGCGATATCGCCATAAAGAACGTCGCCGACCTCTATCTCTATCCAAACACGGTGCGCGCCGTCGAAATCACCGGGGCAGAGGTGAAGGAATGGCTGGAAATGTCGGCCGGCATCTTCAACCGGATCGAACCGGGCAAAGCCGACCAGGCGCTCATCAACACCGACTTCCCGTCTTATAATTTCGACGTGATCGACGGCGTCACCTACCGGATCGACCTGTCGCAGCCACCGAAATATGATTCGAAGGGCGGGCTGGTGAATGCTGGCTCGACCCGCATCATTGACTTGATGTTCGACGGCAAACCAATTGGTCCCAAGCGGAAATTCGTCGTCGCCACCAACAACTACCGAGCCGGCGGCGGCGGCAATTTCCCGGAGATCAATGCCTCGAAGATCATCTACGAAGCGCCCGACACCAACCGCGACGTGATCGTGCGCTATATCGTCAGCGAAGGCACCATCAACCCGTCGGCGGATGCCAACTGGTCGTTTGCGCCACTACCGGGAACCAGCGTCGTATTCGAGACCGGCGCCAAGGCGAGAGAGTTTATTGCGCAAGTGAAGTCGCTGACGATCGAGCCGGCGGGCGAGGGCGAAGCGGGGTTTTCCAAGTACCGCATCACGCTTTGAGGCAAGGATTTGAGCGTCGGCTCGAAACTGTCTCAGCGTTAAGATACTGTCCCGATACGGCCAATCCGTTTGAGACAGGGGGCCTCTTCAAGCAGGTGGTGCGAAACGCCGCTTGACGGCAGGCATGACCAGATCCACCGCGTCCGTCGAAATCCCACCGGAATAATCGTGTGGCAGTTGGTCGATCGAGGCGGGAAGCGGTCGTCGAAGCCGAGCGGGGTTATCTTTCCAAGCCGCCCTGCAGCGGTAGCGCCATTCTGGCCAGCAAGCATCGCAGCAGACAGACCACAGAGGCCGTTAAAATTCGGGGAGGTTCCCAGCAGGGCCGGAATCACTATGGTTGCAACCACCCATATGCGCTAGTTTTAGCCATGCGTTATGTCATCATCATCACTGCCGTCACCTTTTTCCTGATCTGGGACGGCATTTACAACCAAGGCCGCTACCTCGACAGGACCATCAGGGAGGTGACCCGCGTCGTGCACTATGTAACCAGTATGGTGTAGTTTCTCTTCCTCGCCACGGTTCGCCGACGCGACATCCTGCCGATTGACGGCACGCTCCCGCTGACACAAAAGAACGCCGGTCCAACGGTCCAGGAGGCTGGGTTGATCCGGCATATCGTTTTCTTCAGCGCGCGGCGTAAAGTGGACGTCGAGGCAGTGCGTACGGGTCTGCTGGCGCTCGGCAAGATACCCCACTCGCGCCATTTCGAGGTGATGCTCAACACCAAGGTCGACCCACTCTCGGATGAAATCGATGTGGTCGTCTATGCCGAGTTCGAGGACGAGGCAGCGCTCGCCGCCTACAAGGCGCATCCGCTCTATGCAGAGACGACCAGCCGGGTAAAACCGCTGCGCGAATTGCGTTATTCGGCCGACATCGTTGCAAGTTGACGAGCCGCCGTCCCCTACGCGCTGATGTGGTCTTTCCGCTGAGGCGCCGGCTAGGCCCTTGAACGATTTTCAGGAATGAGGCACATCGCGCGGGACATGACCGAGAACACCCCCGCAAGGCCTCATCCGCTCGATCACCTGGTGCTGCCGACAGTGAGCCTCGATGTTGCGCGGGCGCGCTTGACCCTGCTCGGCTTTACCGTTGCGCCGACAGGTATCCACCCTTTCGGAACCGAAAACTGCTGTGTCTTTCTCACCGACGGCACCTATCTCGAGCCGCTCGCGGTCGCTGACCGGCAGGCCGTGGCAACGGCGATCGCGAACCGCAATGTCTTTGTCGTGCGTGATCGCACGTATCGCGAAGAAAACGGCGATGAAGGATTTTCTGCCGTGGCGCTGGGCACCGAAAGCGCCGCCGCGGACCACGCGCGCTACATGGAAGCCGGTCTGTCGGCGGGAGACGCGCTAAGCTTTTCGCGCGCCTTCACCGATGCGACGGGAAAGAGCGACACCGCATCGTTCAAACTGGCCTTCGCGGCTACAGGCAAGACAGCGGACGCTTTTCTCTTCGCCTGCGAGCGGATCAATGCGCCGAACGTCGACCGCACTGCGTTGCAGGCCCACGCTAATGGCGCAACCGGCATTGTCGAAGTCGTGGCAGTCACTGGCGAACCTTTCGAACAAGGCCATTTGATTTCGATCGCAGCCGGAATCGAGGCGCAGGGCGGCGGCACTGTCTATGAGCTGCCGAATGCCGTCGTGACCGTTCTGGATCCTGCAGCCTATTCGGCACGCTTCGGCATTCCTGCCGGCGCGCCATCTGAACTCCGCTTTGCTGGGATCGTCTTTTCGGTTAGGCACGGCGACACCGTCGCAAAGCTGCTTGCAGCCAATTCCGTCGAACACGACATACGCGGCGGTGATATCATCGTGCCGCCGGCGCCAGGGCAGCGCGCAGCCTTCATCTTCCGGGAGATCGCATGAACAAGCTCAATCCACTGATGCCAAACTCCTCCGTTGCGGTCGGCAAGGTCATTTTCGGCAACAGCACGCCCCTGTCGCTGATCGCCGGTCCATGCCAGCTGGAATCGCGGCAGCACGCTTTCGACATGGCTGGTGCGCTAAAGGAATTGACTGAAAGGCTCGGCATCGGGCTCGTCTACAAGACCAGCTACGACAAGGCCAATCGCACATCGCTTGGCGGCACGCGCGGTGCGGGACTTGAAGCGGCAATGCCGATCTTCGACGACTTGCGCAAGAATTTTTCGCTGCCGATCCTGACCGACATCCACACTGAGGAACAATGCGCGATCGTCGCTCCGCATGCCGATATCCTGCAGATTCCTGCCTTCCTCAGCCGCCAGACCGATTTGCTGATCGCTGCGGCAAGAACCGGCAAGGTGGTGAATGTGAAGAAGGGGCAATTCCTCGCGCCGTGGGACATGAAGAACGTCGTCGCCAAGATCATCGGCTCCGGCAACGCCAATGTCTTGGTCACCGAGCGCGGCGCATCCTTTGGTTACAACACCCTGGTGTCCGACATGCGGGCGCTGCCGATCATGGCCGAGATCGGCGCGCCGGTGATTTTCGATGCCACCCATTCCGTGCAGCAGCCGGGTGGGCAGGGCGGTTCGTCTGGAGGCGACCGGCGCTTTGTCGAGACGCTGGCGCGCGCGGCCGTCGCGGTTGGCGTCGCCGGCGTCTTCATCGAGACGCACCAGGACCCCGACAACGCGCCTTCCGACGGTCCCAACATGGTGCCGCTAAAGGATCTTCCCGCATTGCTTGAACGGCTGATGGCGTTCGATCGCATTGCCAAAAGCGTGGGTTGAACCAGCAGTTGCGCCACAGCAGCGCCGCCAAGAAAACTTTGAAGAATTTCGAACCCGCCTGGAACCTTAGCCCGCGGCCCTCATTGTCAAAATCTAATGTCAACGACGACGAGGAGCACACCATGACGACCCAGACGGGACACACCGAAGCCATCGCCGCTTCGCGGGTTATCGGCACATCGGTCTACAATACGGAAGGCACTCATATCGGCGACATCGAGGACGTCATGCTCGACAAACTGTCGAACGGAATCATGTTTGCCGTGATCGGTTTTGGCGGATTTCTCGGCATCGGCGAGAAATACCACGCCATTCCGTGGGCGAGCCTTGACTATGATGAGAACAAGGGCGGCTATGTCGTGCCGTTCACCAAAGACCAGCTGATGGCCGCTCCTTCCTATTCGATCAACGAGCTGACCGGCGCCGACGGCGAGGCCGCGCGTGACGCCTCATACAACTACTACAAGGTCGAGCCTTACTGGCACTGACCTTACTGGCACTGACTAAGTCTCCTGGAATCAAAAAGGCCCCCGGGAAATCGGGGGCCTTTCGATGTGGCGGGATGCTACTGCGCAATCTGCAGGGCCGGCAAAGGCGACGATCCCTGCGGGGGTTGCTGATTGTCGCACGACGTCAGGAACGCAGCCGCGATCAGGAACAAACTCACAATACCGCTCAACTGGGACATGGCGAAACTCCTCCTGTTTCGCCCCGCGCGACAACAGCCATAAACCAGAAACCGGCATGCCGCGTATGACAAATGATGACAGCGCTTCGTGCTTCGTGAATCCGTAGCGCACGGGCAATATTTGCAAGTGCCCCGATTGCGTTTTGCGGCGCTTTGGCTAAGAGGTGCGCGACGCTTCAATCGATCAATCGGGGACATCGCAATGACGGCCATCATCGACATTGTCGGGCGTGAAATCCTGGACAGCCGCGGAAATCCGACCGTGGAGGTCGACGTCGTGCTCGAAGACGGCTCGATGGGTCGCGCCGCGGTGCCGTCCGGCGCCTCGACCGGCGCGCATGAGGCGGTCGAACTGCGCGATGGCGGCCCCCGCTATCTCGGCAAGGGCGTGCTCACGGCGGTCGAGGCGGTGAACGGCGAGCTGTTCGAGGCGATCGGCGGCATGGAGGCAGAGAATCAGATCCATATCGACCAGACCATGATCGAGCTCGATGGTACGCCCAACAAGAGCCGGCTCGGCGCCAATGCCGTCCTCGGCGTGTCGCTGGCTGTGGCCAAGGCCGCGGCCGAAGCGGCCGACCTGCCGCTCTATCGTTATGTCGGCGGCACCAAGGCCCATGTGCTGCCGGTGCCTATGATGAACATCATCAATGGCGGCGCGCATGCCGACAACCCGATCGATTTCCAGGAATTCATGATCCTGCCGATCGGCGCGCCGACGCTGCGCGACGGCGTGCGCTGGGGCTCGGAGATCTTTCATACGCTGCGAAAGAAGCTGAAGGACGCCGGCCATAACACCAATGTCGGCGACGAGGGCGGCTTTGCCCCCAACCTGAAGAGCGCGCCGGCCGCGCTCGACTTCATCATGGAATCGATCGAGCAGGCTGGCTTCAAGCCCGGCGAGGAGGTTGCGCTAGGCCTCGACTGCGCGGCGACCGAATTCTTCAAGGATGGCAACTACGTCTATGAAGGCGAGAGGAAAACCCGCGACCCGAAGGCGCAGGCCAAATATCTAGCCAAACTCGCTGCCGACTACCCGATCATCACCATTGAGGACGGCCTGGCCGAGGATGACTGGGACGGTTGGAAAACACTGACTGATCTCATCGGCAAGCAAACGCAGCTGGTTGGCGACGATCTGTTCGTCACCAACACGGCGCGGCTGCGCGACGGCATCCGCATGGGTGTCGCCAATTCGATCCTGGTCAAGGTCAACCAGATCGGCTCGCTTACCGAAACGCTCGACGCCGTCGAGACCGCGCACAAGGCCGGCTATACCGCGGTGATGTCGCACCGCTCGGGCGAGACCGAGGATTCGACCATCGCCGACCTCGCCGTTGCCACCAATTGCGGGCAGATCAAGACGGGCTCGCTGTCGCGCTCGGATCGCATGGCCAAGTACAACCAGCTCATCCGCATTGAGGAGGAGCTCGGCAAGCAGGCGCGATATGCCGGCAAGTCGATCGTGAAAAGCTGATTTCGAGAGAAAATCCGTGGCGACGAGGGCGGGGACATTCCCGCCCTTTTTTGCTTCCAGGCTCTGAATCCAACAGGCTGTAACCATCCATTAAGCACAATCGGGCGACAAAGGCGGCGTAGAGGATTCGGACCATGTGGACACGCCAGCACAAGCAAAGAAACACCGGCCGGCTGATCATCCCCTCGCTCTGCGTGGTGTTCCTGACTTATTTCGGTTTCCATGCCTATCATGGCGAGTTCGGCATCTATTCCAAGTATCAGCTCGAAGCTGAGACTGCCGAATTGCAGGGCAGGCTCGATGCCGTCAGGGCGCGCCGGATCGATCTCGAGCGCCGCGTTCAGCTGATGCATGAGGGCACGCTGGAGAAGGACATGCTGGACGAGCAGGCGCGCAAGGCACTTAATCTGTCCCACGCCGACGAGATCACCATCATGCTGCCGGTCGCAAGATAACCTGATCTCAGTTAATCAGCAATATTTGCAATGATTTTAATTGCTTAGATGCATGACAGCCATGCGTTTTCGGCATGGCGAAAGCCTTCCCTGCATGTTAGCCTGCCTCAAATCGGTGGGAGAACTGATCTCCCTCGCTGTCCGCCAAGAGACGCCAACAGGGAGTGATGCATGGCCACCGCCACCAGAAAAGCGCCTGCCAAATCCAAATCAGACGGCAAGATGCCGGGCCTTTCCACCCCGAAGCCTGTTGAATTCACCAAAGACCAGGAGCTTGCCGCCTACCGGCACATGCTGCTCATCCGCCGCTTCGAGGAAAAGGCCGGCCAGCTTTACGGCATGGGCTTCATCGGCGGTTTCTGCCACCTCTACATCGGCCAGGAAGCGGTCGTTACCGGCATGAAGATGGCGCTGATCGACGGCGACCAGATGATCACCGCCTATCGCGACCATGGTCATATGCTGGCCATGGAGTTGTCGCCGCGCGGCGTCATGGCCGAACTGACCGGGCGCCGTAGCGGCCTGTCGAGAGGCAAGGGCGGCTCCATGCACATGTTCTCCAAGGAGAAGCATTTTTACGGCGGCCACGGCATCGTCGGCGCGCAAGTGTCGCTCGGCACCGGCATTGCCTTCGCCAACCGCTATCGCGGCAACAACAATGTGACGCTGACCTATTTCGGCGATGGCGCGGCGAACCAGGGCCAGGTCTACGAAAGCTTCAACATGGCCTCGCTGTGGAAGCTTCCGGTGATCTACATTATCGAGAACAACCGCTACGCCATGGGCACCTCGGTCTCGCGCTCGTCGGCCGAGACGGATTTCTCGCACCGCGGCGCGTCCTTCAAGATTCCAGGCATCCAGGTCGACGGCATGGATGTGCGCGCTGTAAAGGCAGCCGGCGACCTCGCCGCCGAATGGTGCCGCGCCGGCAACGGGCCGCTCATTCTCGAAATGCAGACCTATCGTTACCGCGGCCATTCGATGTCGGATCCGGCAAAATACCGCTCCAAGGAAGAAGTGCAGAAAATGCGCTCCGAACGTGACCCGATCGAGCAGGTCAAAGCGCGGCTGCTCGACAAGAAATGGGCAAGCGAGGACGAACTCAAGGCCATCGACAAGGAAGTCCGCGACGTTGTCGCCGACGCCGCAGAATTTGCCCAGAACGACGCGGAGCCGGATCCGTCCGAGCTCTGGACCGACATCGTACTTTAACGAGAGGGCAAGGACATGCCGATCGAAATTCTCATGCCCGCCCTCTCGCCGACCATGGAAGAGGGTAACGTTTCCAAGTGGTTGAAGAAAGAGGGCGACAAGGTTGCGGCCGGTGACGCCATTGCCGAGATCGAGACCGACAAGGCAACGATGGAAGTCGAAGCCGTGGACGACGGCACGCTTGCCAAGATCGTGGTTCCTGCCGGCACTGAGGGTGTCAAGGTCAACACACTGATCGCTGTGCTGGCCGTCAATGGCGAAGACATCGATGAGGCAGGCGAAGGCATCGGCGAGGAGGCTGTTGAGGCGCAAGCGGAAGCGCCCGCGGCTGCTCCGGCCCCCGCGGCTGCTGCGGCCAAGAGCGAAGCGGCAGCACCTGTTGCCGCTGCGCCCAGGTTGGAAATTGCCGCCGATCCGGACATCCCGGCCGGCACCGAAATGATCTCGACCACAGTGCGTGAAGCCTTGCGCGACGCAATGGCGGAGGAAATGCGCCGCGACGGCGACGTCTTCGTCATGGGCGAGGAAGTCGCCGAGTACCAGGGCGCCTACAAGATCACACAGGGCCTGTTGCAGGAATTCGGTCCGAGACGCGTGGTCGACACGCCGATCACCGAGCACGGCTTTGCCGGCGTTGGTGTTGGCGCGGCGATGGCCGGCCTGAAGCCGATCGTCGAATTCATGACCTTCAACTTCGCCATGCAGGCGATCGACCAGATCATCAATTCAGCCGCCAAGACGCTCTACATGTCCGGCGGCCAGATGGGCGCCCCGATCGTCTTTCGCGGTCCGAACGGCGCTGCTGCCCGCGTCGCCGCGCAGCATTCGCAGTGCTATGCCGCCTGGTACAGCCATATTCCTGGATTGAAGGTGGTGATGCCTTATACCGCCGCCGACGCCAAGGGTCTGCTCAAGGCGGCGATCCGCGATCCGAACCCGGTCATCTTCCTCGAAAACGAAATCCTTTACGGCCACTCCTTCGACGTGCCGAAGATGGACGATTTCGTGTTGCCGATCGGCAAGGCGCGCATTCACAAATCCGGCAAGGACGTGACCATCGTCTCGTTCGGCATCGGCATGACCTACGCGCTCAAGGCGGAGGCGGAGTTGCGCGGCATGGGCATCGATGCCGAGATCATCGACTTGCGCACCATCCGCCCGCTCGACTTCGACACGATCATCGCCTCGGTCAAAAAGACCAATCGCCTCGTGGTGGTCGAGGAAGGCTTTCCGCAGAACTCGGTCGGCGACCATATCGCCAATCAGGTCTCGCAGCGCGCCTTCGATTTCCTCGATGCACCGGTCATTACAATTGCCGGCAAGGACGTGCCGATGCCCTATGCGGCGAACCTCGAAAAGCTGGCGCTGCCCAATGTCGGCGAGGTCGTCGAGGCGGTCAAAGCCGTCACGTATCGCTGAGCAGGGCGGGAGGACAAAATGCCGATCAACATCACCATGCCGGCGCTGTCGCCCACAATGGAAGAGGGCAATCTTTCCAAGTGGCTGGTCAAGGAAGGCGATAAGGTCTCGCCGGGCGACGTGATTGCCGAGATCGAGACCGACAAGGCGACGATGGAAGTCGAAGCCGTCGACGAGGGCACGGTCGCCAAGCTGGTGGTTCCGGCCGGCACAGAAGGCGTCAAGGTCAATGCGCTGATCGCGGTGCTGGCTGCCGAGGGCGAGGATGCTGCTTCTGCCGCCAAAAGCGGTGATGGCGCTGCGCCGGCCAAGGCTGAGGCTCCGAAAGCGGAAGCCCCCAAAGCTGAAACATCAAAGCCCGAAGCGTCGAAGCAGGAGCCTGCCGCACCTGCGCCTAAGGCGGAAGCGGTGCCGGTCGCCAACGGCCACGCAAGCGGTGAGCGCATCTTCGCCTCGCCGCTGGCCCGGCGCATTGCCAGGGAAGCCGGCGTCGATGTCGCGGCGCTGACAGGCTCCGGCCCCCGCGGCCGCGTAGTAAAGGCCGATGTCAATGCCGCAATTTCCAGTGGCGGCGCCAAGGCGGCACCAGCAGCAAAAGCGGCGCCCGCCGGCGCTCCGGCACCTGCGGCCGCAGCACCCAAGGCGATGTCGGACGAGCAGGTGCTCAAACTGTTTGCCGAAGGCTCCTACGAGTTGATCCCGCACGACAATATGCGCAAGACCATTGCGAGGCGGCTGGTCGAAGCCAAGACCACCATCCCGCATTTCTATCTGACGCTCGACTGCGAGCTCGACGCACTTCTGGCCCTGCGCACGCAGATCAATGCGGCCGCGCCGGTGAAGAAGACCGAGAAGGGCGAAACGCCGGCCTACAAGCTGTCGGTCAACGACATGGTCATCAAGGCTCTTGCCATGGCGCTGATGGCGGTTCCGGATGCCAATGCGTCATGGACAGAAAACGCCATGATCAAGCACAAGCACGCCGATGTCGGCGTTGCCGTATCGATCCCCGGCGGCCTGATCACCCCGATCATCCGGCGTGCTGACGAAAAGACGATGTCCGTCATCTCCAACGAGATGAAGGATCTTGCCGGCCGCGCCCGCAGCCGCAAGCTGAAGCCGGAAGAATATCAGGGCGGCACCACGGCGGTGTCCAATCTCGGCATGTTCGGCATCAAGGATTTTTCTGCCGTCATCAACCCGCCGCATGCGACGATCCTGGCGGTCGGCGCCGGCGAGCAACGCGCGGTGGTCAAGAACGGCGAGATCAAGATCGCCACGATCATGTCGGTGACGTTGTCGACCGATCACCGCGCCGTCGACGGTGCGCTCGGCGCCGAGCTGCTCGTCGCCTTCAAACGCATGGTCGAAAACCCGATGGGCATGCTGGTTTAAGAGAGGGGAACAGGGCGGTGCGGAAATTCTTCACCAGCCTTTTCGCCTTTTTTCTTTCCGGTTTGGCGGGCGGATTGGTGGCGCAGTGGCTCGCCGTCGCCACCAATGCCGACGTAGAGTACATCCTTGTCTTCATGATCTCGGCTCTCGTCACCGTCCTCGTGACGGTCGCGTTCTTCATCGCACAATTCATGTCGGACCCACGACGGGCAACAAAGCTGACGGCGACCATAGGGGTAGCGTTTTTTGTGCTCGTTGGAGTTGCCCTGATCGGCTGGACTTTCTCCCAGCCCCCAGGCAAGAGCCAGTGGTCGGGCGATCTTCCCGTAGTCGCAGGTCTCGTCCTGCCAGGCATCGCTACGGTGCTGGTCCAGTGGCTTTTCGTGCGCTGGCGATTGGCGCGCTCGCAACCGGGTTTCGGCGGGGCAGGCACATGAAGACGGTCCTCTGCTACGGCGATTCGCTTACCTGGGGCTATGACGCGGCAAACCTCGGCCGGCATCCGCTGGAAGATCGCTGGCCGAGCGTGCTGCAGGCAGCGTTGGGCAGCGGCGTCGAGGTCATCGCCGAAGGCCTGAATGGCCGAACCACCGCCTTCGACGATCACTTGGCCGGGGCGGACCGCAATGGCGCAAGGCTGTTGCCAACAATCCTGACGACGCACGCACCGATCGACTTGATCGTCATCATGCTCGGCGCCAACGATATGAAGCCGTGGATTCATGGTAATCCGGTCGCGGCCAAGCAAGGCATGCAACGCCTGATCGATATCGTGCGCGGTCACGATTACCCATTCGATTGGCCGGCTCCGCAGATCCTGATCGTCGCGCCGCCCGTAGTCAGCCGCACGGAAAACGCCGAGTTCAAGGAAATGTTCGCCGGCGGCGATGACGCGTCAAAGCGGCTGGCGCCGCAATATTCCGCCCTTGCCGGCGAGGCCGGCTGCGGCTTCTTCGATGCCGGCACGGTGGCCAAAACCACGCCGCTCGACGGCGTCCACCTGGACGCGGAAAACACGCGGAACGTCGGGCAAGCGCTGGCGCCGCTCGTGCGCCTCATGTTGGAATTGTGAAGGAGAAAGCCGTGGCTGAGAACTACGACGTCATCATCATCGGCTCCGGCCCCGGCGGCTATGTCACTGCAGTGCGTTCGGCCCAGCTTGGCTTCAAGACGGCGATCGTCGAGCGCGAGCACTTGGGCGGCATCTGCCTCAACTGGGGCTGCATTCCGACCAAAGCGCTGCTGCGCTCCGCCGAGATCATGCACTATTCGGATCATCTGAAGGACTACGGCCTGAAGATCGATGGCAAGGTCGGCGTCGACACAGCCGCCGTCGTCGATCGCTCGCGAAAGGTCTCGCTGCGGCTCAACGGCGGCGTCGGCTTCCTGATGAAGAAGAACAAGGTCGACGTCATCTGGGGCGAAGCCAAGCTGACGAAACCCGGCGAGATCGTCGTGTCGAAATCGTCGAAGAAGCCGATGGAGCCGCAGCCGCCGGCGCCCAAGGGCGTCAAGGGCGAGGGCACCTATAGCGCCAAGCACATCATCCTGGCGACCGGCGCCAGGCCGCGCGCGCTGCCCGGCATCGAGCCTGACGGCAAGTTGATCTGGACCTATTTCGAGGCGATGGTGCCGAAAGAGATGCCGAAATCGCTGCTGGTGATGGGCTCGGGCGCCATCGGCATCGAGTTCGCCTCGTTCTACCGCACCATGGGCGCCGAGGTGACGGTGGTCGAACTGCTGCCGGCTGTGATGCCGGTCGAGGACGCCGAGGTCTCGAAATTCGCGCAGAAGCAGTTCGAGAAGCAGGGCATGAAGATCATCCTAGAAGCCAAGGTGACCAAGGTCGAGAAGGGCACTAACTCGGTCACCGCGCATGTCGAGATGAAGGACGGCAAGGTCGAGAAGATCACCGCCGATCGCATGATCTCGGCCGTCGGCGTACAAGGCAATATCGAGAACCTCGGCCTCGAGACGCTCGGCGTGAAGACGGACCGCGGTTGCGTCGTCGTCGACGGCTACGGCAAGACCAATGTGCCGGGCGTTTACGCCATCGGCGACGTTGCCGGACCGCCGATGCTCGCCCACAAGGCCGAGCATGAGGGCGTGGTCTGTGTGGAAAAGATCGCCAATTTCCCCGGCGTGCATGCCATCGACAAGCTGAAGATCCCGGGCTGCACCTATTGCAATCCGCAAGTCGCCTCGGTCGGACTGACGGAAGCCAAAGCGAAAGCCGACGGAAAGGACATCCGCGTCGGCCGCTTTCAGTTCGCGGCAAACGGCAAGGCGATTGCGCTCGGCGAGGACCAAGGCTTCGTCAAGACCATTTTCGACAAGAAGACCGGCCAGTTGCTGGGTGCCCATATGGTCGGCGCAGAAGTAACCGAACTGATCCAGGGCTTCGTCGTGGCGATGAATCTGGAGACCACCGAGGAAGAGCTGATGCACACGATCTTCCCGCACCCGACGCTGTCGGAGATGATGAAGGAGAGTGTACTCGACGCCTATGGCCGCGCACTGAATGCATGATAAATTAGTTGGGCGAGTCTCACACGGAAGACACAAAGGAACTCGACGGCAGAGCAATTCGTTTCGCAGGCATCATCCATCATACAAGGAGAGGGCATATGGAAATGAACGGCGTGGGCTGGGTTGCAGCCATCATCATCGGCGGCCTGGCGGGATGGCTCGCCGAAATGTTCATGAAGAGCAACACCGGCATCCTCATGAACATCGTTCTCGGCATTGTCGGCGCAATCGTGTTGAACGCCATCCTGCAGGCCCTGAACATCGGCATCTTCGGCGTCGGCTGGATCGCCTATCTGATCACCGGCTTCATCGGTGCCTGCATTCTGATTGCGGTCGGACGACTGGTGCGCCGCTAACCTCTGTCGGCACTTGCTATGCGAAAAAGGCCACCGCGGCATGCGTGATCGCGGCCTTTTTCTTTTCGCCGAAAAGTCCTAGATGACGTGGGTAGAGCGAGCGCTGGACAAGCGCTTGCCAATGAGCCGGGTTTCACATGGTCACCGTCCTCGACACGATTGCCAATGCGCCGCGCCTGCGGCATCCCGAAAAGGCGCACAAGCCGGATCAGGACGTACTGCGCAAGCCTGACTGGATCCGCGTCAAAGCGCCGATGTCGAAAGGCTATGCCGAGACGCGCGAAATCGTGAAGTCTCACAAACTGGTGACGGTTTGCGAAGAGGCGGGCTGCCCCAATATCGGCGAGTGCTGGGAGAAGAAGCACGCCACCTTCATGATCATGGGCGAGATCTGCACGCGGGCCTGCGCCTTTTGCAATGTCGCCACCGGCATCCCGACCGCACTCGATCCCGACGAGCCGGCGCGTGTCGCGCATGCGGTCAAGCAAATGGGCTTGAGCCATGTCGTCATCACCTCCGTCGATCGCGACGATCTCGCCGATGGCGGGGCCCAGCATTTTGCCGATGTCATCCGTGCGATCAGGGCAGCAACCCCGTCGACGACGATCGAAATCCTGACGCCCGATTTCCTGCGCAAGGACGGTGCGCTGGAGATCGTCGTGGCGGCCAAGCCGGATGTTTTCAACCATAATCTCGAGACCGTTCCGTCGAACTATCTGACTGTTCGGCCGGGTGCGCGCTATTTCCACTCGATCAGGCTCTTGCAGCGGGTCAAGGAACTCGACCCCTCGATCTTCACCAAGTCCGGCATCATGGTCGGCCTTGGCGAGGAGCGGAACGAAATCCTGCAACTGATGGACGATCTGCGTTCGGCCAATGTCGATTTCATGACCATCGGCCAATATCTGCAGCCGTCGAAGAAGCACCATCGGGTTATACGCTTCGTCACGCCGGAGGAATTCAAGTCCTTCGAGACGATCGGCAAGACCAAGGGCTTCCTGCTGGTGGCGTCGAGCCCGCTGACGCGCTCGTCGCACCATGCCGGGGACGATTTCGCCAGACTACGCGCGGCGCGCGAAGCGTTTCTCAGGAAGTCCGCCTAACAAACTGGTTTCATGCCACAATTCGAAGCCCATCGCCGCGTCGCGCATACGCCGGAGCAGATGTTCGCTCTGGTTGCCGATATCGAATCCTATCCGCAATTCCTGCCGCTTTGCGAGGCACTTACGGTTCGTTCGCGCAAGGAACGCAACGGACGCACCCTGCTCATCGCGGACATGAGCATCGGCTACAAGGCGATCCGCGAGACTTTCACCACGCAGGTGCTGCTGAAGCCTGACGAGAACGCCATCGACGTCAAATATATCGACGGCCCGTTCAAATATCTCAGCAATGTCTGGCGCTTCGACCCGGCGGACGGCGGCGGTTGCAACGTCTGTTTCTTTATCGACTATGAGTTCAAGAGCCGCATTCTGGGTGCGCTCATGGGAACCATGTTCGACCGCGCCTTCCGCATGTTCTCCGAGGCGTTCGAGAAACGTGCCGAAATCATCTACGGCGCGCCATCGGCAGCCTGATCCGCGGCGAGCGCGCGCAGACCCAGTTCAAGCGCATGTTGGACCGTCTCCCGGCGAATGAAATCACGGCCCTTGTCGGCGAACAGCTGGCATTCGCTGACCACCGGCCGGCCAGCCACGGCAACGCCGAACCAGACCAGGCCGACAGGTTTCTCCGCCGAGCCGCCGCCCGGACCGGCGATGCCGGTCACCGCGAGCGCGAGCCCGGCCGGCGAATGGGCCAAGGCCCCGGCCGCCATCTCCACCGCAGTCTCGCGCGAGACCGCGCCGTGCGCTTCGAGCGTAGCGGCCGAGACGCCGAGCATTTCGGTCTTGGCCTGGTTGGAATAGGTGATGAAGCCGCGATCGACCACCGTGGAAGAGCCGGCAATGTCGGTCAGCGCGGCGATGATCATGCCGCCGGTGCAGCTCTCCGCCGTCGCCAGCATGATACCGCGCTGCTGGCAGGCCTGAAGCAGGGCATCTGCGAGATCGCTATTGCTCACTCGGGGACATCCCCTGGAAACACAACGCTGGCGGTCGCGATGGCCGCTATGCCTTCCTCACGGCCGACGAAGCCGAGCTTCTCATTGGTTGTCGCCTTGATCGAGATGCGATTGCGCGAAATTCGCAGCATTGCCGAAAGCGCTTCGGTCATTGCCTCGCGATGTGGGCCGACGCGCGGCGCCTCGCAGATCAGGGTGATGTCGGCGTTGGCGATGCGCCCGCCGCGCGCGCGCACCAGCTTGGCCGCGTGTTCGACGAAGATGCGTGAAGCGGCCCCTTTCCACTGTGGGTCGGAGGGCGGGAAATGCGTGCCGATGTCACCGGCGCCGCAGGTGGCCAGCAGGGCGTCGGTCAAGGCATGGAGACCGACATCGGCATCCGAATGGCCGGATAACTTCCTGTCGTGTGGAATGGCGACGCCGCACAGGGTGACATGGTCGCCGGGCTCGAACGCATGCACGTCATAGCCATTGCCGGTTCGGATGTCGGGAAAACGTGGGGCGCTGGAAAGCCGCTGATCCGCCATTGCAATATCCCGTGCCCAGGTCAGTTTGACATTGTCCGGCGAGCCGGGAACGATCTTCACCGGAATATGCGCCCATTCGGCGATAGCCGCATCGTCGGTGAAATCCGCCTTGCCCAGATGATGAGCCTTTTCGTGCGCAGCCAGGATCGGCCAGAAGGGAAAGCCTTGTGGTGTTTGTGCGGCATGGAGCCCGGCCCTGGACACTGTTTCGCCGATCATGCCTTCGGCCGTTTCGCGCTTCAGCGTATCGGCAACGGGCAAAGCAGGCAGCGCTCCCTGGCGCTCTTCAATGGCGGCGATCGTACGGTCTATCAGTTCCGCATCGACAAACGGCCGAGCCGCATCATGGATCAGGACCCGGCCCGGCGCATGGCTTCTCAACGCCAGCAGTCCAAGCCGGACGGACTCCTGGCGTGACGTACCGCCGATCACAGCGACGACACGGTCGGCGTTCGCGCCGGCGGCGCGGCGGAAAAGCGCGTCGTCTTCGGCATGTATAGCAACGACGACAGCTCCAATTTTCGGATGCGTCAGAAAGGCGTCGAGTGTGCGTGCAATAACGGCGCCGCCGCCAATCTGCTGATATTGCTTCGGTCCATTGGCCTGTCCGGCGCGCGCGCCGCGACCGGCAGCAACGATGACCACGGCGACCTTGTCGTCGGCAGCATGCTTTTCGCTCACGTCTCTCATGCCGAGACGCTTAGCGCATGATCCAGAAAAGTGGTATCGCTTTCAGAAGACCCAGGATTGATGCGGTGCGGCGATCCTTTTTTTCCCAAATGCGCCTTAATGTCACGACATTGCGCGTTGCACATTGCCGTCGTTCTGGCTAGAGAATGTGCAGCAACCGAAGGTGCTTGGTTTTTGTGCATGCCTGATGTGACCAAATTGGCTTCGCCGCTGGATGTGGGAGGCGTGAGAATCCGCAACCGCGTGTTTCTCGCGCCGATGTCGGGCATCACCGACGAACCGTTCCGGCAGCGCGCCCATGCGCATGGCGCCGGGCTGGTCGTTTCGGAAATGGTGGCGAGCGGTGAGCTTGCAAAGGGCAGGGCTGGCTCGGGCCTGCGCATCCGTCATTCCGGGCTGCCTGTCCACATGGTCCAGCTTGCCGGCCGCGAGGCGATGCACATGGCCGAGGGCGCGCGAATCGCGGTCGGCGAAGGCGCCGACATCATCGACATCAACATGGGCTGTCCGGCCAAGAAGGTGACGGGCGGCTATGCCGGTTCGGCACTGATGCGAGACCTCGACCACGCGCTGTCGCTGATCGAAGCGGTAGTCGGCGCGGTCGACGTGCCGGTCACGGTCAAGATGCGGCTCGGCTGGGACGAAGGCGCGCTCAACGCGCCGATGCTGGCGCGACGCGCTGAGCAGGCCGGGGTGATGATGGTGACGGTGCACGGCCGCACGCGTTGCCAGTTCTATCAGGGCACGGCCGACTGGCGTGCCATCGCACGCGTCAAGCAGGCCGTCTCGATCCCGGTCGTTGCCAATGGCGATGTCGGCTCGCCGGCAGAGGCCGTGTCGATCCTTGAGCAGTCTGGCGCCGACGCGGTGATGGTCGGCCGCGCGCACTATGGCGCGCCGTGGACTGCCGGCAGCATTGTAGCGACCGCGCTGGCCGAGCCGGTATCTGGCATGCCGGAAAGCCCGCAAGCGCTGTCCGAATACGTCATTGCCCATTACGAAGATATGCTGGCGCTCTATGGCGTGGAAAGCGGAGTGCGCCAGGCGCGCAAGCATCTCGGCTGGTATCTCGACCGCGACGCCGGCGGCACAAGCGACGACCGGCGCAAGGCCATACTCACGTCTTTGGAGCCTGGGCGTGTCATTGCGTTGCTGCGCGACATGTTTTCAACCGCTCCCGAAGCGGCGAACCTGCGGAGTGCGGCATGAACGCCACCGTCGTCACACAGAGCACGGATATGGCGGACGCCGCGCATATTGTGCTCAACACCATTCGTCGGCCGGTGATCATGGTCGATCCGCAAGGCTTCATCACCTTCGCCAATGCCGATGCCGAGGACTTTTTCCGTTCGAGCGCCACGATGCTCGCGCGCAACACGCTGCACAAGCTCATTCCTTTCGGCAGTCCGCTGCTGACGCTTGTCGACCAGGTGCGCGAGCGCCGGGCGCCGGTCAACGAATACCGGGTCGACGTGTCGTCGCCACGTCTCGGCATCGAGAAGGTGGTCGACCTCTACGTCGCACCAGTGACGGAATTTCCAGGCTCGGTCGTGGTGATGTTCCAGGAACGCTCAATGGCCGACAAAATCGACCGGCAGATGACGCATCGCGGCGCGGCACGCTCGGTTACCGGCCTCGCCGCGATGCTTGCCCATGAGATCAAGAACCCGCTGTCCGGCATTCGTGGAGCCGCGCAGCTGCTTGAGCTGTCGGCGTCCGACGAGGATCGCGCACTGACCAGGCTGATCACCGACGAGACCGACCGCATTGTCTCGCTGGTCGACCGCATGGAGGTGTTTTCGGACGAGCGGCCGATCGACCGCTACCCCGTCAACATCCATGTCGTGCTCGACCATGTCAAGGCAATCGCCAAGAACGGTTTTGCCAAGCGGATCAAGATATTGGAGGACTATGATCCATCATTGCCTCCGGTTTTTGCCAATCGCGACCAGCTCATCCAGGTCTTCCTCAATCTGGTAAAAAATGCCGCCGAGGCGATCGGCAGCGATCCACAGGGCGAGATCATGCTATCGACCGCCTTCCGCCCGGGCATTCGCGTTTCTGTGCCGGGAACACAGGACCGCGTGTCGCTGCCATTGGAATTCTGCGTGCGCGACAACGGTTCGGGTGTCTCCGAAGATATCCTGCCGATCCTGTTCGATCCTTTCATCACCACCAAGCCGAACGGCTCCGGTCTCGGTCTGGCGCTGGTCGCAAAGATCGTCGGCGAGCATGGCGGCATCATTGAATGCGAATCGACGCCGCGCGGCACCACTTTCCGCATCCTGATGCCGGCGTGGAAAGAAACCCAGTTTGGCACCGACGACGACGGTGAAGGAGACCGCAAATGACCGTTCGCGGCAATATTCTCGTCGCTGACGACGATGCGGCCATCCGCACAGTTCTCAACCAGGCGCTTTCGCGCGTCGGTCACGACGTGCGCGTCACCTCCAATGCCTCGACGCTGTGGCGCTGGGTGGCGGCGGGCGAGGGCGATCTGGTCATCACCGACGTTGTCATGCCCGACGAGAACGCCTTCGACATGCTACCGCGCATCAAGAAGGCGCGACCGGAACTGCCGGTCATCGTCATGAGTGCGCAGAACACGTTCATGACTGCGATCCGGGCCTCCGAAACCGGAGCCTATGAATATCTGCCGAAACCGTTCGACCTGACGGAGCTGCTCAACATCGTCAACCGCGCGCTTTCCGAGCCGCGGCGGCCCAAGATCGATACGCGTGCCGACGAGCCGCCTGAAACGATGCCGCTGGTCGGCCGCTCGGCGGCCATGCAGGACATCTACCGCATGCTGGCGCGCATGATGCAGACCGACCTGACGGTGATGATCTCGGGCGAATCGGGTACCGGCAAGGAGCTGGTGGCGCGCGCGCTGCATGAATACGGCCGCCGCCGAGGCGGTCCCTTCGTCGCCATCAACATGGCGGCGATCCCGCGCGACCTGATCGAATCGGAGTTGTTCGGGCACGAGAAGGGCGCCTTTACCGGCGCGCAGAACCGATCCACCGGCCGTTTCGAGCAGGCCGAAGGCGGCACGCTCTTCCTCGACGAGATCGGTGATATGCCGATGGAAGCGCAGACGCGGCTGCTGCGTGTGTTGCAGCAGGGCGAATACACCACGGTCGGCGGCCGCACGCCGATCAAGACCGACGTGCGCATCGTCGCTGCCACCAACAAGGACCTGCGCACACTGATCAATCAGGGGCTTTTCCGCGAGGACCTGTTCTACCGCTTGAACGTTGTGCCGCTCAGGCTGCCGGCGCTGCGCGAGCGGTCGGAGGACATTCCGGACCTCGTCCGCCACTTCTTCAAGCTCGGCGCCAGTGAAGGCTTGCAGACCAAGCGCATTTCCACCGGCGGCATCGAGCTGATGAAGCGCTACCCATGGCCCGGCAACGTGCGCGAACTCGAAAACCTCATCCGCAGGCTGGCCGCACTGTATTCGCAGGACGAGATTTCGGCCGAGATCATCGAGGCGGAGTTGAAGACCGGCGAAAGGCCTGTCGTTCCAGGTGGCGGCAACCTCATTCCCGATGACCTTTCCATCGGCCAGGCGGTGGAGCATTTCCTGCAACGCTATTTTGCCTCGTTTGCCGGCGACTTGCCCCCGGCCGGGCTCTATCAGCGAATCCTCTCCGAGGTCGAGTATCCCCTGGTCCTCGCCTCGATGACCGCAACGCGCGGTAACCAGATCAAGGCCGCCGACTTGCTCGGACTCAACCGCAACACGCTGCGCAAGAAGATTCGCGAACTCGGCGTCAACGTCTACAAGTCCTCCAGGCAGGTCTAGACGAACCCCTTTACGAGCGCTTTCCAGGGGATCGATTGCCGAAAGATTTCCGTCTCGGCCACACTTGTTGCATAATCGCCACAATGCGTTGCATACATCCGACGCAATCACTGGCTCTAGACGGCGACATGGCCCTGCACGCACCGACACTGAGCAAATCGCTTTTCAGCAATACGGGCGCGCGAGACGGTCGCCGGCTGCTTGCGCTGCCGGGCGTGATCGCCGTTGCCGGTGCGCTGGTGACGGCGGCGATCTCCTTCGCCATTCTGGTCGGCGCGACGCCGATCACGCCCGACGCGAGGACGACGCTGGCGCTGATTGCGCTTAATGCGGCGTTCGTCCTGTTTCTGATCTTGCTGGTCGGCCGCGAGGTGCATCGCATCCTAATGGCACGACGGCATGGCAAGGCTGCGTCGCGCCTGCATGTGCGCATAGTGGCGATGTTTGCGCTAGTCGCCGCCATCCCCGCGATCATGGTGGCGATCATCGCGTCGATCACGCTCGACATCGGCCTCGACCGCTGGTTCGAGATCCGCACCAAGACGATCGTCAATTCGTCATTGTCGATCGCTGACGCCTATGTGCAGGAAAACGCGCGAAATCTTCAGGGCACGACGTTGTCGATGGCTTACGACCTCGACGCTTCGCGCACGCTTTACGGCCTCGATCGTACCGGTTTTCTCGACCTCATGAACAAGGAGGCGGTGGGACGTTCGCTGGCGCACGCAGCACTCATCAAGCCCGATGGTTCCTTCGTTATGAGCGCCAAGACCGACGCGGACTTTGCCATGCCGGAGCCGCCTGAGGGCGCCGTGGCAAGCGCTGCCGACGGCAAGCCGGTGCTGATAGAACCGCGCACCCGCAACATCATGGGTGCCATCGTCAAGCTGCGCGAGATCGACGGCCTCTATCTCTACACCATCCGCCTCGTCGATCCCGAGGTGATCAAGGCGCGGCAGATCGTCAAATCCAACACCGCCGAATATCGCGGTCTCGAAGACAATCGCCGCACCTCGCAAGTGGCTTTCGCGCTTCCCTATCTGTCGCTGACGCTGATCATCATTCTGTCCGCCATCTGGACCGGCATTGCGGTGGCCGACCGCCTGGTGCGGCCGATTCGTCAGCTCATCGGCGCGGCCGATGAGGTCGCTACCGGCAATCTCGACGTAGCCGTGCCTGTCCGCCCCTCCGACGGTGACGTCGCCTCGCTCGGCGACACCTTCAACAAGATGCTGATGGAGCTGAAATCGCAGCGCAACGAGATCCTGTCGGCCAAGGATTTGATCGACGAGCGGCGGCGCTTTTCGGAGGCGGTGCTTGCCGGCGTCACCGCCGGGGTCATCGGCGTCGATCCATATGGCATCGTCACCATCGTCAACCGTTCGGCCGAAACGATGCTGGCCATATCCGCCACGGCAGCGCTTGGGCAGAACCTTTCCGCCGTGCTGCCGCATGTCGGCCGCGTCTTCGAGATCGGCCGCAAATCGGGCAAGCCGGTCTATCGCGAACAAGTCACCTTCTATCGTGCCGGCACCGAACGGACCTTCAACGTGCAGATCACGATTGAAGCCGGCGACGACGGTTCGGAGGATAAATCCTACGTCGTGACAGTCGACGACATTACCGATCTGGTCCAGGCCCAGCGTTCCTCTGCATGGGCCGACGTGGCGCGGCGCATCGCCCACGAGATCAAGAACCCGTTGACGCCGATCCAGCTTTCGGCCGAGCGCATCAAGCGCCGTTACGGCAAGGTCATCACCGAGGACCGTGAGGTTTTCGATCAATGCACCGACACCATCATCCGGCAAGTAGAGGACATCGGCCGCATGGTCGACGAGTTCTCGGCGTTCGCCCGCATGCCGAAACCGGAAATGAAGGCAATCGATCTGCGCGATTCGTTGCGCGAGGCCTCGTTCCTGGTCGAAGTGAGCCGCGCCGACATCACCTTCGAGCGCGTCTTCGGCAATGAGCCGCTCAAAGGCACGTTCGACAGCCGCCTGATGGCGCAGGCGTTCGGCAACGTCATCAAGAACGCTGCCGAAGCCATCGACGGACTTGATGCAGAGGATCGTCCGCACGGCATAATCCGGATTCAAGCCGGGCGTCAGAATGGCGCGATTCGAATCGACGTCATCGACAACGGCAGGGGCTTGCCGCGCGAAAACCGGCAGCGCTTGCTCGAGCCTTACATGACGACACGCGAGAAAGGCACCGGGCTTGGCCTCGCTATCGTCAAGAAGATCGTGGAGGACCATGGCGGGCGACTCGAATTGCACGATGCACCAGCGGACTTCCACGATGGGCGGGGCGCAATGATCAGCATCATCCTGCCGGTTGCCGCCACCGTTCCGGTACGCGGCGAGGGCAAGACGGAACACGAAAAAGAAACTGAAAAGGTCGGTAATGGCGTCTGATATTCTCATCGTCGATGACGAGGAAGACATCCGCGAACTCGTCGCCGGTATCCTGAGCGACGAAGGTCACGAAACACGCACGGCGTTTGACGCCGACAGCGCGCTTGCGGCGGTTGCCGACCGGGCACCCAGGCTGGTTTTCCTCGACATCTGGCTGCAGGGCTCGCGGCTCGATGGCCTTGCCTTGCTTGACGAGATCAAGACGATGCACCCGAACTTGCCGGTGGTGATGATCTCGGGCCACGGCAATATCGAAACGGCAGTCTCGGCCATCCGCCGCGGCGCCTATGATTTCATCGAAAAGCCATTCAAGGCCGACAGGCTGATCCTCATTGCCGAACGGGCGCTCGAAACCTCCAAATTGAGACGCGAGGTTTCGGATCTCAAGCTGCGCAGCGGCGAGACTTTCGACCTCATCGGCATGTCATCGGCAATGAGCCAATTGCGCCAGACCATCGAGCGCGTCGCGCCGACCAACAGCCGCGTCATGATTATCGGCCCCTCCGGCTCGGGCAAGGAACTGGCGGCGCGCGCCATCCACGCGCTCTCAGCGCGCAAGAGTGCACCGTTTGTGACGCTGAGCGCCGCCAACATCACGCCTGAGCGTATGGAGATCGAGTTGTTCGGCACCGAATCGAACGGCGTCGAACGCAAGGTCGGCGCGCTGGAGGAAGCCCATCGCGGCATTCTCTACATCGATGAAGTGGCCGACATGCCGCGCGAGACGCAAAACAAGATCCTGCGCGTGCTGGTCGAACAGCAGTTCGAGCGGGTAGGGGGCACCAAGCGGGTCAAGGTCGACGTGCGCATCGTCTCGTCGACCTCGCAGAACCTGGAAGCCATGATCGCCGACGGCCGTTTCCGTGAGGACCTTTATCATCGCCTGGCCGTGGTTCCGGTCATGGTGCCGGGACTGGCCGAGCGTCGCGAGGACATTCCTTATCTGGTCGACAATTTCATGAAGCAGATCGCTCGCCAGGCCGGCATCAAGCCGCGCCGCATCGGCGACGACGCGCTGGCGGTGCTGCAGGCGCATAACTGGCCGGGCAACGTTCGCCAGTTGCGCAACAATGTCGAGCGGCTGATGATCCTGGCGCGCGGCGACGATGTCGATGCGCCGATCACCGCCGATCTCCTGCCTGCCGAGATCGGCGACGTCATGCCGCGCACTCCAAACAAATCCGATCAGCACATAATGGCGCTGCCGCTGCGGGAAGCGCGCGAACAATTCGAGAAGGACTATCTGATCGCCCAGATCAACCGTTTTGGCGGCAATATCTCGAAGACGGCAGAGTTTATCGGCATGGAACGCTCTGCATTGCACCGCAAGCTGAAGTCGCTGGGCGTCTGACAGCCAAACCAGTCGTGGCCCACCCAATTATCGGTTACGGCGGTCTTGGAATCGCATAAGAAAGCTGGACTTTTTTCAGGGATTAGCCATGCCGCGCATTGCGTATGTGAACGGGCGCTACGTCGCTCACGCCGAAGCTTCCGTGCATATCGAGGACCGTGGCTATCAATTCGCCGACGGCGTCTACGAGGTCTGCGAGGTGGCACGAGGCTTCATCGTCGACATGCCGCGCCATCTCGCCCGATTGAACCGCTCACTTGCCGAACTCTCGATCGATTGGCCGATCACGCGCGGCGTGCTGCCGCTCGTCATGCGCGAGGTGGTGCGCCGCAACCATGTCGTCGACGGCCTGGTCTATGTCCAGGTGACACGCGGCGTCGCCAGCCGCGAGTTTTTCTTCCCGCCGGCGGACACGAAGCCGTCGCTGGTGGTGACTGCCAAAAAAGCCGATCCTGCAGCTGCCGCGAAGCGGGCCGAGAGCGGGATCCGGGTTATCACGGTGCCGGAGAACCGGTGGGATCGGGTCGATATCAAGTCGGTCGGCCTGCTGCCGAACGTGCTGGCCAAGCAGAAAGCCAAGGAAGCCGGCGCTCAGGAGGCCTGGTTCGTCGATGTCGACGGCACCGTCAAGGAAGGTGGATCGTCGAACGCCTGGATCATCACCGGGGATGGCGTGCTGGTGACGCGGCCGGCCGACCACGGCATCCTGCGCGGCATCACCCGTACGACGCTGTTCGACGTGGCCGCCAAGCTCGGCCTGAAGATCGAGGAGCGCGGTTTTTCGGTGGCTGAAGCCAAGGCCGCGCGCGAGGTTTTCATCAGCTCCGCGACCACGATTGCCATGCCGGTGGTGGCGATCGATGGCGCTCCCGTCGCCAACGGCCACCCGGGCTCGATAACAGTTTCATTACGGCAGGCCTTTTTTGACGTTGCGGAAAAAAGTCCAGCCTGATAACCGCACAGATGGAATGAACATCAATATATCTCGTTCTGCTTGTCGTTACTGACGGCAAGATGGTGTTTGCGTGCTTGACATGTGCCGGCTAATTTGGCGCATTGGCCTGCAAACCGAAGGGGATCGGCGAAAGACAAGAACAATGGCGGAACGATCGCAAAATCTTCAGGACCTGTTCCTGAATTCAGTTCGCAAGAGCAAAAATCCACTCACCATCTTTCTCATCAACGGCGTGAAGCTGACCGGCGTGGTCACTTCGTTCGACAATTTCTGCGTTCTGCTGCGTCGCGACGGCCATTCCCAGCTTGTCTACAAGCACGCTATTTCCACGATCATGCCGAGCCAGCCGGTTCAGATGTTCGATGGTGAGGAAAGCCAGGGCGCCTGATTGGCACGTGAGAAAGACGCGGACCGCAGCGTTCGCGGAAAACCTGCACATCAGACCGGGACAGAGGCCAACGGCCCGACCCGGGCGGTGGTTATCGTGCCGGTGCTTACCCGGCAGCCGCGTGGCGACGACGACACCAACCGCCCCCGCCTGACCCGTTCCGCGGAGGCTCGTCGCGACGAGGCCGTCGGCCTCGCCAGCGCAATCGACCTCGACCTGGTCCACACGGCGGTGGTGACCGTCAACGATCCACGCCCGGCGACCTTGCTCGGCAGCGGCAAGGTGGCGGAGTTCGCTGAGATCGTCAAAGAGGGCCACGCGGAAGTGGTCATTGTCGATCATCCGCTGACCCCGGTACAGCAGCGCAACCTCGAAAAAGAGTTGAACGCCAAGGTGCTCGACCGCACCGGGCTGATCCTGGAGATTTTCGGCGAGCGCGCCCGCACCAAGGAAGGCACGCTGCAGGTCGATCTTGCCCATCTCAACTACCAGAAAGGCCGCCTTGTGCGGAGCTGGACCCACCTCGAGCGCCAGCGTGGCGGCGCCGGCTTTCTCGGCGGCCCTGGCGAGACCCAGATCGAGTCGGATCGGCGTGTGCTGCAGGACAAGATCACCAAGCTGAAGCACGAGCTCGAAACTGTGCGCCGCACCCGCGACCTGCACCGCGCCAAGCGCAAGAAGGTGCCATTTCCGGTGGTGGCGATCGTCGGCTACACCAATGCCGGCAAGTCGACTCTGTTCAACCGGCTGACCGGAGCAGGGGTGCTGGCCGAAGACATGCTGTTTGCCACGCTCGACCCGACGCTGCGCCGCGTGCGTCTGCCGCACGGCACGCCGATCATCCTTTCCGATACGGTCGGCTTCATTTCCGACCTGCCAACGCATCTGGTCGCGGCCTTCAGGGCGACGCTGGAGGAAGTGGTCGAGGCAGACCTCGTCATTCATCTGCGCGACATCTCCGATCTCGATACGGCCGCGCAGGCCGAAGATGTCGAGCGCATCCTTGCCGATCTCGGCGTCGATGCCCGCGATAGCAAGCGCGTCATCGAAGTATGGAACAAGATCGACCGGCTCGACGAGGGCAACCGGGCGCGGCTGCTTGCCGATGGTGCTGACGGCAAGAAGGCACCGCCGATCGCCATATCGGCGGTAACCGGCGAGGGCATCGATGCGCTGAAGGCGATCATCGAGACGATGATGTCGGGCGAACTGGAGACGTTCACCGTCACACTCAAGCCCGACCAACTCGGCGTCGTCGACTGGCTTTACCGCAACGGCGACATCATCTCGCGCGACGACAATGAGGATGGCAGCGTAACCGTCGCGCTCAAGGCTACACACAGCGCTCGGCAGGAGATCGAAAGCCGATTGCGCCGTCAAAACAACGGGTAGAGGCGTTTACTTCGCGCTTTTTGCCTGCTGCCAGAGCGCTTCCATCCCGTCCAGCGTCGCCTCTTCGAGGCTGTTTCCCGACGCTTGCAGCGTCCGCTCGACATAGTGGAAGCGCGATCGGAATTTTTCGTTGGTGCCGCTGAGTGCCGCTTCGGAATCAATTTTGAGGTGCCGGCCGAGATTGACGACCGCAAACAGCATGTCGCCGAACTCATCCTTGATCGGCGCGCTGTCGCCTTTGGCCAGCGCTTCTCGCAATTCGCCGATCTCCTCCTCAATCTTTTCGAGGATCGGTGCCGCCTCGCTCCAGTCGAAGCCGACGCGGGCGGCCTTTTCCTGCAGTTTGAGCGCTCGGGTCAGTGCGGGCAGGGCGACCGGCACGCTGTCGAGAAAGCCCTTGCCATGGTCTTCCGGGTCGAGCCCACGGGTGAGGCGAGCACTGCGCTTCTCCGCCTTTTCCTCTGCCTTGATCTTTTCCCACATGCCCTTGGCCATGCCGGCGCTGCGCGCCTTGTTGTCGCCGAAGACATGGGGGTGGCGGCGGATCATTTTTGTGGTGATGGCCTGGACTACATCGCCGAATGAAAATTCGCCGGCCTCCTCGGCCATTTGCGCGTGGTAGACCACTTGCAGCAGGAGATCGCCAAGTTCATCCCGCAGATCGTCGAGGTCGCCGCGCGCAATGGCGTCCGCCACTTCGTAGGCTTCCTCGATCGTGTATGGCGCGATTGTCGAAAAGTCCTGCTCGATATCCCACGGGCAACCGGTTTCCGGCGCCCGCAGCGCGGCCATGATCTCGATCAGTCGGGAAATGTCTTTCGAGGGTTTCATCTGGGAAACGCTATCCTGTACACGGCTGTGCGGCCAACGGCTTCAGCCGGTGAGGGCGCCTTGTCCACAGATGGGCCGCCAGACCATGATACGAAAGTGGAAGCCGGTTTCCGGAAGATCCTAGTTAGCAAAAGCATCAGTCGAGCACGGAGACTATCGCCTTGGCGAGCGCATCCATGCCGTCCTCGGGCAGGCCGGCAACGTTGATGCGGCTGTCGCCGACCATGTAGATGGCATGCTCGGCGCGCAGCCGCTCGACTTGCGCTTCCGACAGGCCAAGCCGGGAAAACATGCCGCGATGGCTGGCGACGAAATCGAAACGGTCGGAGTTGGACTGCCGCCGCAGCGCCTCGGCGAACTGGACGCGCAGCCGCAGCATGCGCAGCCGCATCTCTTCAAGCTCTGCCTCCCAGTCGGAACGTAATGCGGGGTCTTCAAGCACGATGCGCACCGCCGCCGCGCCGTGGTCCGGCGGCATCGAATACATGGCGCGCGCCGCCGACAGCATCTGGCCCATCGCCAAATCCGCCTGCGCGCCGTCTTTCGCCATGATCAGCGCTGCACCGACTCGGTCGCGATAGACGGCAAAGTTCTTCGAGCAGCTGGAGGCAACGACCATTTCCGGAACTTTTGCCGCCAGAAGGCGCAAGCCGGCGGCATCCGCATCAAGTCCCTCGCCAAAGCCCTGATAGGCGATGTCGACAAAGGGCAGCAGGCCGCGCTCAACGACAAGATCGGCAATGGCAGCCCATTGCGAGATGTCTAGATTGGCGCCTGTCGGGTTATGGCAACAGCCATGCAACAATACGACGTCGCCGGGATTCGCGGTTCTCAATGCATTCAGCATGTCGTCGAAGCGAACCGCACCAGAAGCAGCGTCGAAATAGGGATATTCGCGTGTCTGCAGGCCAGCGCCGCGCATCACCGGCATGTGGTTCGGCCATGTCGGATCCGACAGCCAGACCATCGCGTCGGTGCGGGTCCTTTTCAGCAGCTCTGCAACCAGCCGCAGCGCGCCGGAGCCGCCTGGCGCCTGCGCCGCACGAATGCGCGTCATGTCGGCGGCTGGGCCGAACACCAACCTGGCCATCGCCGCGTTGAAGGCGGTATCGCCGGCAAGGCCGAGATAGGTCTTGGTATCCTGGCCCTGCAGCAGCCGCTTTTCGGCTTCGCGCACCGCGCGCATCACCGGCGTCTTGCCGTCGCGATCCCTATAAACGCCGACCCCAAGATCGACCTTGTCGGGACGCGGGTCGGCGCGATAGAGACCGATCAAGGCCAGGATCTTGTCGGCAGGCGCGGGCTGGAGATTTTCGAACATCGATAAGGTTCCGTTGGCGGCGGAGTGATACGCAAACCGGCCGTACTTTGCCAGCAGTTTCATATGCGCCAACTCGGCGCCGGTTTGCCTCGAGGGCGGCCGATACTATCTGGCGGGCGAGAGCGGGCCCGATATCTCCCAGGACGAGAACGCGGCGAGCCGTAAGAAAATTTCGGGGAGAGCGGGATTAACATCCCGACCTGCTCCGTAAACAGGACATGAAACGGCCGATGCCACGCTTCGATATTCTGGGACAGCTCGGTTCGCTGCGCCGCTATGCACGCTCGCTGACGCGCGACAGCGCCGATGCAGAGGATCTGCTGCATGATGCGCTGGTGCGTGCCTATGAGCGACGCGGCAGCTTCCACTCCGGCGGAAATCTTCGCGTATGGCTGCTGTCGATCGTCCATAATGCATTCATCGACGGTCTGCGGTCCCGCAAATCCGAAGCAATGCGCATCGAACAGGCCGGCTATCTCGCCGAGGCGAATGTCCAGGCTCCGCAGGAACATTCGGTCCGTCTGGCGCAGGTGCGCGAAGCGTTTTTCGAATTGCCGGAGGAGCAGCGTTCGGCGTTGCATCTCGTCGCCATCGAGGGGCTTAGCTACAGCCAGGCCGCTGAGGTGAGTGGCGTGCCGCTTGGCACGCTGATGTCGCGCATCGGCAGGGCGCGTGCGGCCCTGCGCGAGATGGAGGACGCGGTGCCGGCACGCGCGAAAGGCCATCTGAAGATCGTCGGAGGTGGATCATGAACCAACAGCGCGATCCCGTAACCGGCGCCGATCTCGACGCCTATGTCGACGATCAGCTGGACGTGGCTCGTCGCATCGAGGTCGAGGCGTTCCTTTCGGCCCGCCCGGACGCGGCCGCGCGGGTGATGTCCGACTTACGGATGCGTGACGAATTGCGCGTGGCGCTTGCCGGATCGAAAGGCATGGCGCGGCCCGCGACGGCCGATGCTGCACGGCGGCTGGAGCGGGGATTGGCGCGCGGCCGCGTCCTTGGTGCTTTGCAGCGAGTTGCGGCAGTCGCTGTCTTCGTCGCTGCCGGCTGGCTTGCGAACGGGCTCATCGGACCGATATCGGTGACGGAAGTCGTCGCTTCGACCCATCCGCCGGCCTATGTGGAGGACGCGGTCCGGGCGCACCGCACGACGCTCGTGCGCGAGGCGATGTCGTCGCAACCCGAAGCACCCGGCTACAATGCCGACGAAATCCGCGCCGCGACGGCGATCGTGATGCCATCGCTGCCAGCGGACTGGACGGTCCGTGACGTGCAGATCTATCCATCGCAATTCGGACCGAGCGTCGAGATGGCTGTCGAGACGAAAGAGATGGGGCTGGTCTCGTTGTTCGCGATCAGGCCCGGAACATTCGACGTCGTCAAGCCGACCGTCGTTCCCTCAGGCGAAGTTTCCTCGGCTTATTTCCAGATCGGCGAGGTCGCCTACGCGGTCGTCGGACACAGCGATGTCGGCGGTCTCGATCGCACGGCCGAAGCGCTCGCCAAAACGCTTTACTGATCGACCTGCAAGAAGGAGAACCACATGAACAATCTCGGATATATCGGGGCCGGAGCCCGAGCCGGAGCCGTCTACGATGAAGGCCTGCGCCGGCACATGCTGCGCGTCTATAACTATATGGGCCTTGGCCTCGTCGTTACGGGCGTGATCGCGTTCGTGGTGGCTTCCACGCCCGCCCTTTACGTGCCGATCTTCTCCACACCGCTGAAATGGGTGGTGATGCTGGCCCCGCTGGCCTCTGTGCTCTTGTTCTCGTTTCGGATGCAGGCAATGTCGGCAGCCGGCGCCCAGGCGATGTTCTGGGCATTCTGCGCGGTCATGGGCCTGTCGCTGGCTTCCGTGTTCCTGGTCTTTACCGGCACCAGCATCGCACGCACCTTCTTCATCGCCGCCACCATGTTCGGCGCGACCAGCCTTTACGGGTACACGACCAAACGCGACCTGACGCAGTTTTCGTCGTTCCTGATCATGGGCCTGATCGGCGTGGTGATCGCCAGCATCGTCAATATCTTCCTGGGCTCGACCGCGCTCCAATTCGCGATCTCTGTGATCGGCATCGCCGTCTTCATCGGCCTCACCGCCTGGGATACCCAGACGATCAAGGAGCAGTATGCGGAAAACTTCGGCGCGGAATCACAGCAGAAACTCGCTGTCTTCGGTGCATTCTCGCTCTATCTGAACTTCATCAACATCTTCCAACTGCTGTTGAACTTCACCGGCGAGCGCGAATAGCCGGCGTTGAACCAAGACCGGAGTTGGACATCATGGACAGAAACGATCAGCAAGCGATCGGACAGCTCTTCGAGAAGTTGGCAAGCGCCGAGCGCCAGGCGCCGCCGCGCGATGCCGAAGCAGAGCGCTTCATCCAGGACCAGATCACCCAGCAGCCTGGGGCGCCATATTACATGGCCCAGACGATCGTGGTGCAGGAGCAGGCCCTGAACGCAGCTCAGGCGCGCATAGAAGAACTGGAGGAGCAGGCGCGGCAGCCGGCCGGCGGTGGACCGCTCAGCGGCTTCTTCGGCCGCAGCGGCGGCAGGCGCTCAGGCTCGGTTCCGCGGGTAGGGCGCACCGCCTCCGTTGCAACTGAAGGGCCGCAGGACACGCCACAGCGGGCAGGCGGCGGTTTTCTTGCCGGCGCCGCGCAGACCGCGATGGGCGTGGCGGGCGGCGTGCTGCTCGGCAACGCGATCGCCGGCGTGTTTGGCGGCAGCGAAGCGAAGGCAGCTGAACAGCCGACGCCGCAGCCGGACGAAGCCGATCAGGCAGGCGATGCCAGCTCCGACAATGGCGGTGACTTCGGTGATATGGAGTTCTGACGAGCGGGTAAGCATAGGCGAGATGGCGAGGGCAACATCCGGGAAGCGAGCCCTCGCCGGCGGCTAATAACCCAGGCGCTTCAGTTCAGCCTTGACCGCTGCGATCGTCTTGAAGCGGAAGTGCTTCGTTGTGCCGTCGCGCCAATGGCAGTCGCATGTGGCGTCGAACTTCCGGCTCGCTTTCAATTGAGTCAGCGCCTTCTGGCCTGGCTTGGGGCCATCGAAGATGCGAACTTCGTAGAGCGTCCCTTCGACATCGTAGTGCATCTGAGCCCAGGAAAGTATCACGATCAGTTCCTTCGCCGGGTCGTGGTCGGCGTTGGCGAGGCCGAGCGCTATGTCCGGTGTGTCGCCCTCTTGTTCACCGATCGTGACCTGGATTGCGCGATATCTGTTGTCGGCTAGCCGTTGCAGCGCGACGAGCGGGCGTTCCGGATAGTCCTCAGCGGTCTGGTAATCGACGAAGAGTGTCTGGAGGCCGTTCCAGCTCACGGCTGTGGTGTGCGGATCAGCATTGTCGGCGAACCCAACAACACGTTTGGCGAAAGCCAGGTCGGTCTCGCCTGGCTCACGATCAAGGTCCTGCGCTCGCGCGCCAGTGAGCGCGCAGGCGAGGGTGAGGGCAAGACTTGCAAGCAGCGGAAGCGCCTTCATGATTCGCAACCCTAGCATGCCCGTTGCCCCACAGCGCTGTTGCGAATGTCTAAGAGTGACCGGCCTGATCTCGCCGCCAACGGATGCTATAGGCGTAGTCGCATAAGATAGGTTATGGAACTAGCTTGGCCGATTGGATGTGACGTGAAGATAGCACCTCGCGAGATCCAACTCGGGAACCCAGGCCGTAAAAACTTAGTCTTTCACTCTGATTCGTAAGGGATTTCGATCGTCATGCCGTCATAAGCAGGCTCGACGTTGGCCGGCGTCTCGGCCATTACCGTAGCGTAGTCGAGTGGCACATGCATGTGCGTCAGCACCGCGTTCTCCGGCGCCAGTCTTTCGATCCAGCCAAGCGCCTGGCCAAGCGACAGATGGCTCGGATGGACGGTGTATTGCAGCGCGTCGATGACCAGCATGTCCAGCCCGCGCAAACGCTTGGCGGTCGCCTCCGGAAAGTCGCTGACGTCAGGGCAATAGGCCAGCCCGCCGATGCGGAAACCCAGCGAGGTGATGTCGCCATGGAGCTGCAGCAGCGGTTCGAGGGTGAGGGCGCCGCCCTCGCCTGCGATCACCACCGGCCTGTGGTGGTCGATGATATGGGCGTTGACGATCGGCGGATACGAACTGCCTTGCGGTGTTTCGAAACAGTAGCGGAACGCCTCGCGTAGGCGCAGCATGGTAGCCTGATCCGCATGGATGTCGATCCGGTGGCGCTGCTCGAGCACGAAGCCGCGCAAATCGTCGATGCCGTGGATATGGTCGGCATGCGGATGTGTATAGACCACCGCATCGATGCGCTTGACCGATGCCAGCAGCATCTGCTCGCGGAAATCCGGGCCGGTGTCGATGACGACCGTGGTCCGAGCGCCACTCGCTGCGATCCGCTCGACGAGCGCTGCGGTGCGCGTGCGCCGGTTCCGGGGGTTCGCGGGATCGCAATTGCCCCAGTCGCCGGTGATGCGTGGCGTGCCCGGCGATGAGCCGCAGCCGAGGACGGTAAGACGTAACCGGTCGCTCATGCGTCAGGCGCCCGGCGCGCTCGGGCGCGGCATTTTCCTGAACAGCCGGAAGAAATTATCCGTGGTGATATTAGCAATCTCGGCCTCGCTGAAGCCGATCGTCTCGGCCAGCACCTTGGCTGTATGCGCGACATAGGCGGGCTCATTACGCTTGCCGCGAAACGGGATCGGCGCAAGGTATGGCGCGTCGGTTTCGACCAGCAGACGGTCGCGCGGCACATCGGCGGCGACGGCGCGCAGCTCGGCGGAGTTCTTGAAGGTCAGGATGCCGGAAAACGAGACGTAGCCGCCGAGCGCCACGCCGATCTCGGCCAGCCGGCGCCCCGACGAAAAACAGTGCAGGATGAAGGGGAAGGCGCCCTTCCCCGTTTCTTCTTCGAGGATATCAGCCATGTCGTCGTCGGCGTCGCGCGAATGGATGACCAGCGGCAGACCGGTCACGCGCGCCGCGGCGATGTGGGTGCGAAAGCCCTGCGCCTGTGCGTCGCGCGGCGCATGATCGTAGAAATAGTCGAGTCCGGCCTCGCCGATCGCCACCACTTTGCGATGAGCAGAGAGCCGCACCAGATCATCGACAGTGACATCAAGCTCTTCGGCCGCATTATGCGGATGGGTGCCGACCGAGCAATAGACCTCATCGAAAGTCTCTGCAATCTCAAGCACTTGGTTAAATCGCTTCACCCTCGTCGAGATCGTCACCATTCGGCCGATGCCGGCCGCTAGGGCGCGGGCGACAATGGCCGCCCGCTCTTCGGCGAAATCCGGAAAGTCGAGGTGGCAGTGACTGTCGACCAGCATCAGGCGTTCGCGTCCTGCTTTTCGTAACGCGGAAAGACCGCCTCCGGCGCGGGCAATGCCGTGCCGGGCACCAGCGCATAGTCGGCGTGGACATGCGCAAAGTCACGGTTGTCTGCCGGCACCGCCAGCAGGTCGAGCAGCTTAGCAGCCGACGCCGGAACAAAGGGCTGGCAGAGCAGCGTCACGCGCCGGACGACTTCGATCGTCGTCCACAGAACTGTCTTCATACGCTCTGGATCGCTTTTGCTTAGCGCCCAGGGTTGCTGAGAGGCGAAATAGCGGTCAGCTTCGGCCACCACTCCGAAGATCGCCGCCAGCGCCAAATGGATGCCCTGATCCGCCATCGCCTTTCGCGCGACGGCGAGTGCCCCCACCGCTTGGTCGAGGATGGCGCTGTCGGCTTCGGTCAGTTCGCCGCGCTTTGGCACCGCGCCGCTGCAGTTCTTGGCGATCATCTTCAGCGAGCGCTGCGCCAGATTGCCGAGGCCATTGGCAAGGTCGGCATTGGTGCGGTTGACGATCGCATCATGGCTGTAGCTGCCGTCCTGGCCGAACGGCACTTCGCGCAGCAAGAAATAGCGCACCTGGTCAAGGCCGTAGTGCTCGATCATCGCGAACGGGTCGATGACGTTGCCGACCGACTTGGACATTTTCTCGCCGCGGTTGAACAAAAAACCATGCGCGAACACGCGCTTCGGCAATTCGATGCCAGCCGACATCAGGAAAGCCGGCCAGTAGACCGCGTGGAAGCGGACGATGTCCTTGCCGATGACGTGCGCGTTTGCCGGCCAGAACGACCATCTCTCATTGGCCGGATCCGGATAGCCGGCGGCGGTGATGTAGTTGGTCAAGGCGTCGACCCAGACATACATCACATGCTTCTCGTCGCCCGGCACCGGGATGCCCCAGTCGAACGTGGTGCGCGAGATCGATAGGTCCTTCAGGCCGGACCTGACGAAGCTCATCACCTCATTGCGCCTCTCGGCAGGACCGACGAAATCGGGCTGGTTTTCGTAAAGTGCAAGGAGCCTGTCCTGATAAGCCGACAGCCGGAAGAAGTAGCTCTCTTCCTCGACCCATTCGACCGGCGTCCCCTGCGGCCCATAGCGGACATTGTCGGCACGCACCTCGGTCTCTTCTTCGCCGTAATAGGCTTCGTCACGCACCGAGTACCAGCCGGCATAGCCGCCTTTATAGACGTCGCCGTTGGCGGCCATCGCCTTCCAGATCGCCTGCGAGGCCTTGTAGTGCCGCTTTTCCGTGGTGCGGATGAAATCGTCATTGGAGGCATCGAGCGCGACGGCCATGCGCTCGAAATCGGCCGAGTTGCGGTCTGCCAGCTCGCGCGCTGAAATACCTTCTCTCTTCGCCGTCTGCAGCATCTTGATGCCGTGCTCGTCGGTGCCGGTGAGAAAGAGCACGTCCTTACCGTCGAGCCGCTGGAAGCGGGCCAGCGCGTCGGTGGCAATCAACTCGTAGGCATGGCCGATATGCGGTTTGCCGTTCGGATAGGAAATAGCCGTTGTGACGTAGTATTTTTCGCGTGCCATGGATGAGCCGTCATGAATGTCTGAATGAAAGATGTCGCGGTGAGATATCGCATCGAAACGGCAATTGCCATCCGACGCCAATGTGGTGGCTTCGAAGTTCCTGCGATTGATTGGGATCAATACTCGGGGGCTTCAAAGCCACGCCAGCGGCCGTCACATTCGCATTGCAGAATTCAGGCGGTAGATCATGGTCAGGGCGTGCTGCTTTTTGTCGAGATTGTAGGTCTCGGTTTCAGATATAGCGTTCAAAGCCTCGTGCCAAGTATCCGACAGCGTTTTGGCCCGCGCGAGATCGCCGGCGAGCGCGGCCTGGCTGGCGCCGGCCGACAGCAGATCAAGCGCGCGGCGATTGAATATCTCGAACGGGATTGCCTGGTCCCGGCCGGCGACCGCCTCGGCAAGACGGTAGGCGCCTGCGACATCTATCTTCTTGGACATCACCAGGGCGTCGAGGGTGGCGGCGATTTCGAGCCCTCCATACTGCGTCAACAGGATCGCATTGCGCGCGCTGCCCCCTGCCCGCTCCGCCAGCGCCGCGCGCGCCCCAGGATCCTCCGGTGGCGGCGGCTCGATGCTTTCCAGAACCGTCATCAAGCTCTCGGCATCGAGCGGCGCCAACCGCACCATCTGGCAGCGCGACCGGATCGTCGGCAGCAGACTGCCCGGCGCATGGACGATGAGGATGAACAAGGTGCGCGCGGGTGGCTCTTCAAGATTCTTCAGCAAGGCATTGGCAGCATTGGTGTTCATGTCGTCGGCGGGATCGACGATAACCACCCGGTAGCTGCCGTCGTGCGAGGTCAGCGACAGAAAACGGCTGACCTTGCGGATTTCGTCGACCGTGACCACTGTCTTGAAGCTCTTGGTCTTGTCGTTCGCCGGGCGTGTAAGATGCAGCACCGAAGGATGCGCGCCGGTGGCGATCTGTCGAAACAGCGACGAAGCCGGATCTGGAACGGCAAGGCTTTCCGGCGCCTGCTCGAAGGCCGGGTGCTTCAACAGATGATGCGCCAGGTGAAAGGCCAGCGTCGCCTTGCCGATGCCAACCGGTCCGGCAAAGATCAGTGCGTGCGGCAGCTTTCCCGAGCGGTAAGCGGTGGCGAGCATGTTGGCCGCCTGCAGGTGACCGACAAGACGCGGCGTCTCGGATGGCTCGGGCACCCCGTCCAGCGTATCGTGCTGTTCGGGCGCGATGCGTTCGAAAATCATGCTGGCGCCGCCTGCCTTCTTTGCGCCGGCATCATCCTCTCGAGAGCCGCGAAGACCGCGGCGGTAACGACATCCTCCACCGCATCTAGGTCGGCTGAGGCATCGACGACAACGCAGCGTTCGGGTTCAGCTGAGGCGATCGCGAGAAACGCCTCGCGCCGGCGTTGGTGGATGGCCAATGTTTCTTTCTCGAAGCGGTCCGGTCCGTCACTGCTGCCCCGCCGGGCGGTAGCGCGCCTCAGGCCCTCGGCGGGGTCGATGTCGAAGATCAGTGTCATGTCCGGCACCATGCCGTTGATGGCGACCTTCTCCAATGCGTCCATGAATGCCGGGTCGAGGCCGCCGGTGACGCCCTGGTAGACGCGCGAGGAATCCATGAAACGATCGCAAAGCACGACCGAACCGCGCTCGACTGCCGGCCGGATGACCTGTTCGACATGGTCGGAACGCGCAGCGGCGAAAAGCAGCGCTTCCATCTTGGGGCCGAACGGCTCGGCTGCGCCTGAAAGCAGGACATGCCTGACCGCCTCCGCGCCCGGCGAGCCACCCGGCTCACGTGTCACCAGCACATCGTATTTCTTGGCGCGCATCTTCTTTGCCAGCCGCTCGATCTGCGTCGACTTGCCTGCTCCTTCGCCGCCTTCAAAAGTGATGAAAAATCCGCGCGCCAAAGCCTTTGTCCATACTTCGGGGACCGTATAGTCCCGGCGGGAAAAAAGGTCCACCGCGACGGTGCTAACGCAGCCAGCCGACGGCCAGTTCCTTGGCGGCGTCGAGCGCGCGCTGCGGCAGCGAACCGACACCGATCGACTCGGCGGCAAACAGCGGCGTCTCCTGGCTCAGCGTATCGCCGATCCAGACGCGCAGCGTACCCACCGGCTGCCCCTCCTCCACCGGCGCTGCCACCGGTCCGTCATAGACGATCCTGGCGGTGAGCTTGTCGCGGTTGGTGATCGGCAGGAAGATCTGCACCGGTCCTTTTGCCTTTAACGCGACACCGGACTTGGCGCCGCCAAAGACCTGGGCTTCGCCAACCACTTCGTCCTTGGCGAATACTTCAGTCTTCTCGAAGGAGCGAACGCCCCAGTCGAGCAGCTTTCGCGCTTCCTCAGAACGCTCACGGTCGTTTGCCAGGCCGCTCATCGCCGCGATCACCCTTGTGCCGTTGTGGCTGACCGAGCCGACAATGCCGAACCCGGATCGCTCGCTGGCACCGACCGCGAGCCCGTCGGCGCCTATGTCCATGGCCAGTAGCGGATTGCGGTTCCTCTGGGAAATCTTGTTCCAAGTAAAATCCTTCTGGCCGTAATAGCGGTAGAGATCCGGGTAGTTGCGCCAGATATGCAGCGCCAGAAGCGCGAGTTCGCGAACGCTCGTTTGCTGCCCATCGGCCGGCAGACCGGTGGAATTGACGAAAGTCGATTTCTGCAAGCCGATCTGGCGGGCACGCTCGGTCATCTGCGCCGCGAAGTTTGCTTCGGACCCGGCCATCCCTTCAGCGATGACGATACAGCCGTCATTGGCCGCCTGCACGGTCACGCCCTGGATCAGGTCTTCCAGCCGGATCGTCGACTTGAGCTTGGCGAACATGGTCGATGTCCCCGAAGGAGCGCCGCCTTTGCGCCAGGCGTTCTCGCTCACCACGAAGGTGTCATCGAGCGTCATGCGCCCTGATTTGATGGCGTCGAAAACCACTTCCATCGTCATCAGCTTGGCCAGCGAGGCCGGCGGGATCAACCTGTCGGCGTCCTTGGAAAACAGCACGGTTCCGGTTTCGGCATCGATCATGAAGGCCTGCGCGGCCTTGGTCTCGAAAAGCTGAGCTGAGGCCGGCGCAAGCGAGAGCAGCAGCAGGCCGAGCGCCATAAGCCCGGTGAAAGGGTGAAAAGATTTCATCAGGTTCGACCAGTGAGCCGGCGCTTTTGCAAGTTGGCAGAAGCTATCAGGCTTTTGCCTGGCGGATCAATCGCGCGCGAAAAAACCAGGCAGCCCCGAGCTCAGTTGCGTACAGCAAGCGCATCCGGCGCACCATGCGACCACGCTGCCTGCAGCATCTCGTCCAGGCTGCCACGACCGTCGGCAAAGAGGTTGACCGAGTACCAGTCCTTGCCTTCAAGTTCCGAGCGCTGGATTTCGGTCTTGCCGAAGCTGGAAAGCTGGGCCGCCACACGCTCCGCTTCGGCGGCATTCTCGAATGAACCCGCCGCGACATAGGCGGTGGGCGACCCGGCTGGAGGGGCTTGCCGCTTCCACGATTGAAGAATTTTGGCGGGCGACATGCCGGCGCCATCCAGCTCGGCAAACGCGTTGGAGGCGCGTTGCACGCGCTCGTCCGCGTAAGACAGCGACGCCACGGTGAACGGCGATTGCGCCGGCAGGTTGATCTCCGGGCGCTCCGGCACGATCGGGCCGAAATCGGGCAGTACAATGTCTCCCAAAGCAGATGCTTGCACTGCCATGACAGGTCCTGCATCGGATCCCTGCCCGGAATTCGTCAGCTGACCGGGGAACGGCACGGCAGCAGCGCTCACCGGCAGGCTTGGCGACGGCCCATTCATCGCGACCATGACACCGCTGGGCAGGCCGTCCGACGGATCCGGCGCCCTGTTGCCTGGACGATACGAAGCCATAAGATACTGCCCGTCATTGCCTTCGAGCGGCGCACGGCCGACATATTCGACCTTCACCTCGGCCGTACCGATGTTGGCATAATCGAGCATTTCAGCAGCGCGCTTCGACACATCGATGATGCGTCCATCATGATAGGGTCCGCGGTCGTTGACGCGCACGATCACCGAGCTGCCGGTCTTCATGTTGGTGACCCGCGCATAGCTCGGCAGCGGCATGGTCGGATGCGCCGCCGTCAGATCTGCCATGTCGTAGACTTCGCCGTTGGCGGTCAACCGGCCGTGGAAGGCCTCACCGTACCAGGATGCGAGGCCAACCTTGGCGTAACGTTTGTCTTCCTTCGGATAATACCATTTGCCGCGCACCTGATAGGGCTTGCCGAGCTGGTCGCGTCCGCGAGACGTCTTGAACATGACGCGCGGGCTGGCTTTCACGCCGTATTCGGCTTCGGAAAAATATTCCTTGGAGCGAGGTTTCTTGTTGACCATCGCCTTTTGCTGCGGCCCGGCACATGCTGCAAGAAAGGCTGCCGACAAGGCAAACAGCGCGAAAGCGGAAGCGCGACGAAGACGCGGGCGCGCCGTGGTCTGCATATTTTGATTGTCCCCTATAGCATCGACGAAGGCACCGCAGCATGAACGTCAGCGATGCCAAAGCACCCACTCCAGAAACGCCGGCGACGCCCTACCCCAATCCTTTTTGTGCGCAGGAATTGTTTATCACCGTATTAACCGATTGTGGTCGGAACCGGGCGAGATTGTGGCACGGACCGCCTCGCTGATCGGCATGAAAATCATCGCTGATCGATCAGCAATGCGGTTCGTGGCGCGTTGCCCTTGGCTGGCCTGGCTGCGAGCGCAGATTCAGGGACCGAAGATCACAAGCTCGGTGAACGTCAGATCTCCAGGTGCGGGTGGTCTGGGACCCTTGAAGTATTTCAGCCCCTTGTTGGGCCGGTACCATCCCACCAAACCTGGAATCGGCTCCTTGGCGTCGACAAAGCAAACCAGGATTCCGCTTCGCAAGAGAAAGCGCCCCATCGCACCGGCGCAGCGGCTCAAATCCGCAAGCGAGCGGCAATAGATGACCTGATGGCACTGGATAACACCGTGCAACATTCGGCGCGGCATCAATACCAGGGGGAACGCTGCTCCGTCGCAAATGCAGATCAACGACAGGCAGCCCAGCGCGGCGTGTTCCGAGAGTATGTATCTCTCACTCTCGGGCAGCATAGCCAATTCCGGAAGATCGGGACGCACTTCGACCACGCGACATGACCGCTGCGCCGAACTCAAAGCCGGCAAGAAGGTAAATTGTCCGCTGGAGAAGAGCCGAAAGCCGAGCGCCCGGTTGGCTTTCAATGTCGCTTGTGCAGGCGAAATGTTCGTGTAGGTCACGTCCTTCCGCTTGAGAACCGCCGCAACCAACATGGCGCCATAAGGACGGAATTCTGCATCGACTGACCAGCTTGAAAGATTGCAGCGAATTTCCTCGCTCTCCGACCCCTGATAGCGAGCATAAAGGGTGAGCACAACGCCGACGATCCGACCGGCATGCTCCAAAGCAAAGCCATATTGTGGGAACTCGGCAACCACAGGCCGCTGCGACAAGCGGGTCAGAGCGTGTATCCAGTAACTCCGGTTACGCGCCGGAAAGCCCCTGCACAGGCAATCAACCACTCCCTCCCAGTCGGTTTCGCGGATTGGTCTACAGCGAAGACCGGGCGGGAGAGCGCCAAGTACGGCCAAAATCAACTCCAGAATACGATTTACTTACATGTGCCTAATGCGCTCCACATATCAGCGCTCAACGATTAATAGTCCGTGCGGGTTTTAAAAACGATTTTCCACACTCAGCACAAACACAGCTCGCCATGACGCTGCTCACCGTCCTGGATCGCGCCGAAAGGTGCGGCCGCCACGGTTGACTTGGCGTTGAATGCGGCTTTACAGGAATGGAGCGCGAACCGGTCGGGGAACGTCCTGGTGCCAATCCGGTACCGACAGCTCGAACCCGCTCCTCTCGCGATATCCTAAGTGATTGAAAAATCACCTTGGAGGGATGGCCGAGCGGTTTAAGGCACCGGTCTTGAAAACCGGCGTGGGTGCAAGCCCACCGTGGGTTCGAATCCCACTCCCTCCGCCATATCCGTCCAATTTCTTCAATCCTGCAGGCATGACGTCGAGTTTTCCGCTCGTCGGATTCTCGACTGCCTGGGTTTAACAGGCCGGTCCGGTTAGGGGAGAACCGCCGCTCTGCCCCATGCCGCGCGCCACCTCTCGCGTCGCTGAAATGCGACAGGTGCTGATCATGGCAACGATACCAAAGTACCGGTGATACTATTGCGTAATCAACAACCTGCCACAAAGCGAAGACTGTCACCCGCCGCGCAGCCGCGCTTCGTCGGGTTGATTTCTCCGCCCGAATATGGTGCTTCTCCCGCCCATGAATAAACTATTTTCTGCGGTCCTCGCATGGACGATAGTGGCTTGGCCGGCCAGCGCAATGGACAGCGCATTGCGCGCCGGCCTGCTGAAACTCGATCCGCAAACCCGGCTGGAGCAGCGATGCGACGCCGAAATTCTCGACCGGATTACCCGCGACGACCACAAATACAAAGCCGATCGTGTCGTCGCCTACGCTTTTGCGACGCCCGAAATGGGCGCCGATGCGATCAAGAGCCCGGGTGCTGCGTTTCGCAGCAAGGGACAGTGGTACCGGCTGAAATTCAAATGCGAAACAGCGCCGGACCATATGGAAGTCCTGCAGCTCCGCTATCGGATCGGTGATGAAATTCCGGAAAGCGACTGGCCCAAATACAATCTCTATAACTAGGCATTCGCGACCTGTGGCCGCATTTTGCCGGTGTTCGGGCCGATCGTCGCAAACTCTGTATATTGCCGCAATAACGGGCGGTTTGCCGACCTTGTTCCAACCAGTCCCTTGACGCGCAGGAACCATACACGTTAGGCCCTCCAGGCATTCGACGCGAACGGTCGGCCAACCAGCAAGGGACTTCCAGTCGATGGAAATTTTCACTGCCGCGGGCTTCTCGGCCCTGCTCCAGGTCATCGCCATCGACCTCGTGCTTGCAGGCGATAACGCCATCGTCATCGGTTTGGCCGCGGCGGGCTTGCCGGTCGAGCAGCGCAAGAGAGCGATTCTCATCGGCGTGGTGGCGGCGACGGTGCTGCGTATCGGTTTTGCTGCGATCACCGTCACCCTGTTACAGATTGTCGGCCTGCTGCTGGCCGGCGGCATCTTGCTGCTGTGGGTGTGCTGGAAGATGTATCGCGAGCTGCGCACGTCGTATGCCGACGAGGTGGAGGCGACCGAAGCGCTGTCCAATTCCGATATCAACGGCGATGATATGGTGGCCGGCAAGGCGCGCAAGAAGACCTTGGGTCAGGCGGCATTGCAGATCGTCATCGCCGACGTGTCGATGTCGCTCGACAACGTACTGGCGGTCGCCGGCGCGGCGCGCGATCACTTCCAGGTGCTGGTGATAGGCCTCGTCCTGTCGATCGCGCTGATGGGCCTTGCCGCGAGCTTCATCGCCAAGCTGCTGCACCGCCATCGCTGGATCGCCTATATCGGCCTTTTGATCATCTTTTATGTCGCACTCGATATGATCTACCGGGGCGCGGTGGAAGTCTTGCCGCATGTCAGCAGTGCGGTGAGCTGACACGCCGACTCGAATTCTCATCGGCCGGCCTTTCAGCTTCGGCGAGCCTTCGGCGACGCTGGCGGTTGCGTTTCGCCGCAGCCGCTGCCCATACCAATGCCGCGACAAGTGTGATACTGCGCCGCCAATCCTGAAAATCCGGAAAGCTTAGATGTCCGCCCCTCGCGTCAGTTTCGTCAGCCTTGGATGCCCGAAAGCCCTTGTGGATTCGGAGCGCATTATCACCCGCCTGCGCGCCGAAGGCTACGAGATCGCCCGCAAGCACGACGGCGCCGACCTGGTCGTCGTCAACACCTGTGGCTTCCTCGATTCGGCTCGCGACGAATCGCTCAACGCCATCGGCTCCGCACTTTCGGAGAATGGCAAAGTTATCGTCACCGGCTGCCTCGGCGCCGAGCCGGACGTCATCCGTGAAAGACATCCGAACGTCCTCGCCATCACCGGACCACAAGCTTATGAAAGCGTGATGGCGGCGGTGCATGAGGCTGCCCCCCCGAGCCATGATCCCCACATCGACCTTTTGCCGCCGCAAGGGGTCAAGCTCACGCCGCGCCACTATGCGTATCTCAAGATTTCGGAAGGCTGCAACAACCGCTGCACCTTCTGCATCATCCCGGCGCTGCGTGGCGACCTCGTATCGCGGCCGGCGGCCGACGTGTTGCGCGAAGCCGAGAAGCTGGCCAAGGCCGGGGTCAAGGAGATCCTCGTCATCTCACAGGATACCAGCGCCTACGGCATCGATATCAAATACCAGACCAGCATGTTCGGCGATCGCGAAGTGCGGGCGAAATTCCTCGATCTATCGCAAGAACTGGGCAAGCTCGGTGTCTGGGTGCGCATGCACTATGTCTATCCCTACCCGCATGTCGCAGACGTCATCCCACTGATGGCCGAAGGCAAGATCGTTCCCTATCTCGATATCCCATTCCAGCACGCCTCGCCGCAGGTGCTGAAGAACATGCGCCGGCCCGCTCATGGCGAAAAGACGCTCGAGCGCATTCGCGGCTGGCGCGACGTCTGCCCGGACCTTGCCATCCGCTCCACCTTCATCGTCGGCTTCCCCGGCGAGACGGATGACGATTTCGACATGCTGCTCGACTGGCTGGACGAGGCCAAGATCGACCGCGCTGGCTGTTTCAAATACGAGCCGGTCAGAGGCGCCCGCTCCAACGAGCTCGGCCTCGAGCAAGTGCCGCAGGAGATCAAGGAAGCGCGCTGGCACCGCTTCATGCAGCGCCAGCAGAAGATTTCGGCAACGCAGCTAACCAAGAAAATTGGCAAGCGCCTGCCGGTCCTGATCGACGAGGCGCATGGCAATTCGGCCAAGGGCCGGACCAAATACGACGCGCCCGAAATCGACGGTTCGGTCCATATCCAGTCGCGGCGGCCACTGCGCGCCGGCGACATCGTCACGGTCAAGATCGAGCGCGCCGACGCTTACGACCTTTACGGCTCAGCAGTCTGATATTCCGTCCAAAATGAAAAGGGCGCCGCGTGGCGCCCTTTCGTTCGATATGTTTCCGACCGCCTACTGCGGCAGCTTGTCGTCGACGCCCTTCACGTAGAAATTCATGCCGAGCAACGTGGCGTCGTCGGCGACCTCGCCCTCCTTCAGCCAAGGTGTGCCGTCCTGCTTGGCGATCGGCCCGGTGAAGGGGTTCCAGCCGTCGGCGATCTTCTTGGTGGTGGCTTCGGCCATCGCCTTGACGTCGTCGGGCATGTTGGTGAACGGCGCCAGCTTGACGGCGCCGTCCTTAATGCCGAGCCAGACATTATCGGGCTTCCAGGTGCCGTCGAGCGCCGCCTTGACGCGGCTGATGTAGTAGGGACCCCACTCGTCGGTCAGCGCGGTCAGCTGCGCGTGCGGCGCGAACTTGATCATGTCGGAGGACTGCCCGAAGCCGTGCAGCTTGCGCTCCTCCGCCACCTGCAAGGCAGCGGTCGAGTCGGTGTGCTGGACGATGATATCGGCGCCCTGGTCGAACAATGCCTTGGCAGCATCGGCCTCCTTGCCCGGATCGAACCAGGAGTTCACCCACACGATCTTCGCCTTGAAGTTCGGGTTGATCGACTGTGCGCCGAGCATAAAGGAATTTATGCCCATCACCACTTCCGGGATCGGGAAGGAAACGATGTAGCCGGCGACGCCCGACTTCGATTGCTTGGCGGCGATCTGGCCAAGCACGTAGCGGCCTTCGTAGAAACGCGCATTGTAGATGCCGAGATTTTCGGCCGTCTTGTAGCCGGTGGCGTGCTCGAACATCACCTTGGGGAATTTCTTGGCGATCTTTACTTCCGGGTCCATGAAGCCGAAGGACGTGCCGAAAATGATCTTGCATCCCTCGCGCGCCAGGCGCTCGAAGGCGCGGTCGGCATCGGGGCCTTCGGAGACGTTTTCGAGATAGGCGGTCTCGACCTTGTCGCCGAGTGCCTTTTCCACCTCGAGGCGGCCTTGGTCGTGCTGGTAGGAGTAGCCGAAATCGCCGATCGGGCCGGTGTAGACCCAGCACGCCTTCAGCTTGTCCGCCGCCTGGGCGGATGCCGCCAGCGACAATGCGGCCGTCGTCGCCATCAGGGCAATAAGCAGTTTTTTCATTGTGTTACCTCTCTGAGTTAAGCCTTGGAGCTTCCGTCTTTTTGTTGTCAACGATCCGGAACGAATGGCTGGCCCAAGGAGGCCGGCGTGTTCATCATCGTCAAACGCTTGTTGCGCGAGATTAGAACGAGAACCACGACGGTTGCCAGATAGGGCAGCGAAGAAAGCAGTTGCGAGGGAAACGATTTTAAGAACGCAATTAACTTGTAGAGCAACCAGGGCGCGTCGACGAAGTCCTGCAGATTAATGGCTTGGACGTGAAGCTGGCCAACCCAGATCGCGCCGAAAATATAGGCGCCGGCCAGCACCCGCCATGGCCGCCAGGAGGCGAAGACGACCAGAGCCAGCGCGATCCAGCCGCGGCCGGCGGTCATGTTCTCCACCCATTGCGGTGTGTAGACCAGCGATAGGTGACCGCCGGCGAGGCCGGCACAAGCGCCGCCGAAAATCACTGAGAGATAGCGGTAGCGGATGACGTGGATGCCAAGCGCATGGGCGGATGCATGGCTGTCGCCGATCGAGCGCAGCGTGAGCCCGGTGCGGGTCTTGAACAGGAACCACATGACGGCGGCGGTCAGCGCGATCGAGATGTAGAAGATTGGATCCTGGCCGAACAGCAGCCTGCCAACGACCGGGATTGCGGTCAGGCCGGGAATATCGAGGTTTGGCAGCCTTTCGCCGGGCTGGCCGACAAAATTCGTTCCCATCATGCCGGAAAGGCCGAGGCCGAGCAGTGTCAGCGACAGGCCGGTGGCCACCTGATTGGTGGCCAGCGACAGCGTCATGACGGCGAACAGAAGCGAGAACACTGCCCCCAGGGTGATTGCCGCCAACAGCCCTATCCAAGGCGAGCCGGTGAGATAGCCGGCGCCGAAACCGCCGACGGCACCCATGATCATCATTCCTTCGACGCCGAGATTGAGTACACCCGAACGTTCGACCACCAGTTCGCCGATCGCCGCGATCAGCAGCGGCGTCGCCGCCGTCGCGATGGTCAAGAGGATGTTGACGGTGATGTCCATCAGCGGGCTTCCTCCAGCTTCGGCGCTGCCTCGAGCTTCGGCGCGGAAAAGCCGGTCAGGCGAATGCGGTAATGGATGAGCGTGTCGCAGCCGAGCACGAAGAACAAAAGCATGCCCTGGAACACGCGCGCCACCTTGTCGGAGATGCCGAGCGCGCTTTGCACTGCCTCGCCGCCCAGATAGGTCAGCGCCAGCACAAGGCCTGCGGCGACGATGCCGAGCGGATTGAGCCGGCCGAGAAATGCCACGATGATAGCGGTAAATCCGTAGCCGGGCGAGATCACCGGCTGCAATTGTCCGATGGCTCCCGAGACCTCCGAAATCCCTGCAAGTCCGGCCAGTGCGCCCGACAGCAGGAAGGCAAAGAAGACCATGCGGTTAAGGCCAAACCCGGCGAAGCGCCCTGCCCTTGGGCTTGAGCCGAGCACGCGGACCTCGAAGCCTTTCAGCATACGGCTCATCAGGATCCAGATCAGTATCGCCGCGATCAGCGCGAAGACAAATCCCCAGTTTGCCCGGCCGGATTCCGGGAGGAGTTCCGGCAGTATGGCCGAGTCGTTGAACTGGATGGTCTGCGGGAAACCGTGGCCCTGCGGATCGCGCCACGGCCCGCGTACGAGCCAATCGAGGAAGAGCTGGGCGACATAGACCAGCATTAGGCTGGTCAGGATCTCGTTGGTGTTGAAGCGCGTCTTCAGCAGTGCCGGGATTGCAGCATAGGCGGCCCCACCGACCATGCCGAGCAGAAGCATCAGCGGCAGCACCAATGGGCCTTCGAACTGCGGAAACAGCACGGGGATGATCGAGCCGACAATGCCGCCCAGGATGAACTGGCCTTCGGCGCCGATGTTCCAGATGTTGGCCTTGTAGCAGACCGACAGTCCGACCGCGATCAGGATCAGGGGGGCGGCCTTGATCGCCAGCTCATGCAACTGCCAGACCTGGCTGATCGGTTCGATGAAGTAGATGCGGAACGCGGTCAACGGGTTGACGCCGAGCAGCGCGAACATGATGGCACCGGCAATGATCGTCAAAACGAAAGCGATGAAAGGCGAGAGTGCCGAAAACAGCATCGAGCGCTGCGGGCGTTTTACAAGTTCGAGGCGCATCAGGCCGTCTCCAGCGTATGTTCGGCATGACCGGGTTCGGCGCCGCCCATCAGCAGCCCGATTTTCTCGAACGTCGCTTCAGCTATCGGCAGCGGCTTCGACAGTTCGCCATTGTGCATGACCGTGATCGCATCGGAAATCTCGAACAGCTCGTCGAGGTCCTGGCTGATCACCAGCACCGCCGAGCCGCTGCGCGCCAGTTCGATCAGCGCCTGGCGGATGTGGGCCGCCGCACCCGCGTCGACCCCCCAGGTCGGCTGATTGACCACCAAGACGCTCGGCCGGCGGTCGAGTTCGCGGCCAACGATGAATTTCTGCAGATTGCCGCCCGAAAGAGCCGCAGCCTCCGGATCCGGCGCGCTCTTGCGCACGTCCATTGCCTTTATGATGCGCTGGGCAGCGGTATGGATCGCATCGCCCTTGACCATTCCACCGGCGCCGACAAACATCTTGCCATCGGTGGCGTGGCGCGACAGAAGCAGGTTCTCCGAAAGCTTCATGCGCGGTGCTGCGCCATGGCCGAGCCGCTCTTCCGGGACGAAGGCAGCGCCCATCAGACGCCTGCCGGTGATGGTGAGGCCGCCGGCATCCTTGCCGCGGATGCGGACCGAGCCGGCATCCTGCTGCAGCACCTCGCCGGAAACGGATTCGAAGAATTCGCCCTGGCCGTTGCCGGCCACACCGGCAATGCCGATCACCTCGCCGGCGCGGACCTCGAGATTGATGTTCCTGAGCGGGATCGAGAACGGGGTCGCTGGCTTGCGGGTGAGTTCGCGGATTTGAAGCAGCACCGGCGCGGTCTCGATACCCTCGGCCGGCGCCCGCACCACGGCCAGCACTTCGTTGCCGACCATCATCCGCGCCAACGAAGACGCGGTTTCCTGGCGCGGATTGCAATGGCCGACCACCTTGCCGTGACGCAGCACGGTGGCGCGGTCGCAGATCCGTTTGACCTCTTCCAGCCGGTGCGAAATGTAGAGGATGGACTTTCCTTCCGAACGCAGCCGTTCGAGCGTCTCGAACAACTTATCGGCCTCCTGCGGCGTCAGCACCGAAGTTGGTTCGTCGAGTATGATGAGTTGCGGCGTCTGCAGCAGGCAGCGGATGATTTCGATACGCTGACGCTCGCCGACCGACAGATCACCGACCAGCGACAGCGGATCGAGAGGCAGGCCGTAACTGTAGGAGAGCGCCCTCGCCTTGGCCGCGATCGTGCTGATCGGCGAGCCATCATCCAGCGACAGCGCGATGTTCTCCGCCGCCGTCAGCGCTTCGAACAGCGAAAAATGCTGGAAAACCATGCCGATGCCGAGCTTTTTTGCGGTACCGGGGCTGGTGATCCTGACCGCCTGGCCATTCCAGAAAATCTCGCCGGAATTCGGTTCCAGCGATCCAAACAGCATTTTCACCAGGGTCGACTTGCCGGCGCCGTTCTCGCCAAGCAACGCGTGGATCTCACCCTTGGCAATGTTGAGATCGACATGGTCGCACGCCGTCAACGTGCCGAATATCTTTGTGAGGCCGCGAACCTCAAGCAAGTTTGCGCCGTCCTGATCTGCACTCACGGTGCCTCCATCTGGTTTGCCAGACATGTTCTGTGTTCCCGCAAGCATCGTATGCGCGGGCTGCTCTCTACGGTAAGCGCCTCACGACTTGAAAGAGCTTCAAGAATTTCAGCGGAAACTCAAGCGGTAAAGAGCAGTTCGCAAGAACGGCGGGGTCGGCGGCCCGAAACGGCGGGCGCCTAAGGGATAAGTATTGTTGTCCCGGTGGTCCGGCGCCCTTCGAGATCGGAATGCGCCTTGCCGGCCTCGCTGAGCGCGTAACGCTGGTTTATCTTGATCTTGACGGCGCCGCTGAGCACCACGTCGAACAAGGCGGCGGCGGAAACCTCGAGGTCTTCGCGCCTGGCATTATAGACGAACAGCGTCGGCCGCGTTGCGAACAGCGAGCCCTTCTGCGCCAGCAACGAGATGCTGAAGGGCGGGATCGGCCCAGACGATTGACCGAAGCTGACGAAAGTGCCGAGCGGCCGCAGGCAATCGAGCGAGGCTGGAAATGTGTCGTTGCCGACTGAATCGTAGACAACGTCGCATTTCTTGCCACCGGTGATAGCGGCAACGCCGGCCACGAAATCCTGTTCGCGATAGTTGATCACGTGGTCGAAGCCATGCGTCTTGGCGAGCTCGATCTTGTCGGTGGAACTCGCCGTGCCGATCACTGTCGCGCCGAGATGCTTGGCCCATTGGCCGAGGATCAGCCCGACACCGCCGGCCGCCGCATGAAACAGGATCGTGTCGCCGGCTTTCACCTTGAATGTACGGCGCAACAGATATTCGGCGGTCATGCCCTTTAGCATCATGGCTGCGGCCTGTTCGTCGCTGATGCCGTCCGGCACCTTCACCACGCGGTCGGCGGGGATCACGCGCTGCCCGGCATAGGCGCCGGTCGTCACGGCGTAGGCGATGCGATCGCCGGGTTTGAGCCAGTCGACATCCGAGCCGACATCCAAGACCACGCCGGCCGCCTCGCCGCCAGGGATCAGCGGAAATCCGCCCTGCGGCGGATAAAGGCCAGAGCGATAATAGACGTCGATGAAATTGAGACCGATCGCGGTATGCTTGACCAGGATCTGTCCCGAGCCCGGCTGCCCGGGATCGGCATCCTCATAGGTCAGGACCTCCGGGCCCCCATGGGCATGGATGCGGATCGCTTTGGACATTTTCTGGCTCTCTTGGGATCAGGCTTTCTTATCCGGCTTGGCGCCGAGATTTGGGAAGAACTGCATGATAGCGCCGATGCAGGCGAGGTAAAGCCCGGTGAACGTAATCCCGAACTTGATGAAATCGCTGACCTGCTCGCCCAGCACGCCGATCTGGTCGTAGAAGGAGGCAAGTGCGGCCTGCGCCAGCGCCAGCGCGCCGAAAGCGCACCAAAGCAGCGTCATGCCGAGATTGATTGGCCGCAGCCGCTTCACCCGCACCGGATGGATGAAATTGATCGGCACGAAGGTGAGAATGCCGGCCACCACGACCACGGCGAAAGAAACCCATTGTCCGGGCTCGATGACGAACAGCGTGAACACCACCATGTTCCAGACGACCGGAAAGCCCTTGAAGAAATTCTCCTTCGTCTTCATGCCGGTATCGGCATAGTAGATTGCGCTCGACACCACGATGATCGCCGCCGACAGGAACGACAGGCGCTCGCCCATGAAACCGCGCTGATAGAGCGCGAAGGCCGGAATCAACACGTAGGTCACGTAGTCGATGATGTTGTCGAGCAGTTCGCCCGACCAAGTCGGCAGGATTTCCTTGACATCGAGCTTCCTGGCGATCGGCCCGTCGATGCCGTCGACGAAAAGCGCCAGCCCCAGCCACCAGAACATCGCCGTCCAGCGCTGCTCGCTTGCTGCCACTAGCGACAGAAACGCCAGGAATGAGCCCGACGCGGTCAAGAGATGGACCGAGAACGCCCGCGCCTGAGGCCATGTGACTTTCTTCTTCGGCCGCGGAATCCGGTCGGCGATTTTCCTGGCCGTCGTCTTCTTGCTCACGGGCCCCGCCAGTCCAGCTTGCAGATTTCGGCCGAACGGCCAGCAAAGTTCCAGTTGCGGCCAAAGGCCCGCATTTTGCTCTTGTCGGATTTGGCGACGATGATTTCCGGCGCAATCCAGTATTCCGAATTGCTGATGACCGTATCCTTATCGCGATCCTTGCCGGTGATTGGCGTCACCGCACCATCGATGATCTTCGGTATCTGAAAGATGCGTGTTTTTTCACGCGTCTCGTAGGTGATCGGCACCTGCTCGGCGCCGAGGAACTGTCCGACCAGGATGGAGAGCAGCGATGTGGTTCCACCGGCCTTGCCGGTGAATATCTTCGTCAGTCCCTTCACAGCGTAAACCGAGGCGCGCTTGTCGATGAACAGGCCCGCCGTCCAGTTGCCGCGGCTCATATAACCGGGGATTTCCATGACCAGCCCAAGATTGAGACCGGACAGGTCGACCTCGCCGAAATGGCCGGCATCGATCCGGAACCCCGCCCAGGTTTGGCAATAGCCTTCCGTAGGCGGATGATTGCCGAGCGACAGAACGCAAGGGCAAAAAACCGTGCAATTGCAGGAAAGGATGAGCTCTCCCTTCATTGCCCAGTTTTGATCTGTCATCGAATTCTCCCCCTCATGCCGAGACTACTAGTAGCGCGGCTGCCCAGACAAGCAGTATCGCACCGCCCAACCGCGTCGGCAGATTGCCTGCCGTCTGTTTTTCGACCAGGCTGAACAAGCCGATCAGCGCCATCCAGAACACGTTGATCACACCGACGGCAAACATTACCAGCATCAGCGCCCAGCAGCATCCAAGGCACCACAGGCCCTGCTCCATACCGAGCCGGAAAATGCGAATGGGCCTGGCGCTCCAGTTGGCGAACAGGACCGAGAACGGATTTCTGCACTTCTCCAGACAGGCTTCCTTCAGCCAGCTGAACTGATAGAGACCAGCGATCGACAGCGCGGCTGCTCCGGCAATTCCAAGCAGCGGATCGAGCATCTGCCCGGATGACACGAATGCATGGACTGCGAGCGTCAGGGCAGCGAATATTGCCGAGGCGGCAAGCCAGACGCTCAAATATCCAGCGACAAGGATCAGCGGATGGGCAACGGGTTCCCCCTTGATCCTGGCGGTATCTGCGATCTCGCAATAGGTGCGGATCATCGGCGCCGCGGAGGGCAGCATGGTCGCGATGGCCATCAACAGCCACATCGCGGTGAGTGCCCCGCCTTGCGCGCCTACGCTTGCGCGAAGCGGCGCCGGCGCAAGGCAAAGGGCGAAGAAACGCGCAAGGAAATCCGGCAACGGCAGTTGCGGCAGGTATTCCAGCACGGCGTCGCCGGGTACATCAGCGCCCGGGAGCCGGCTCACCGCCCCCCGAACTGCCATTGCGCCGAGAAGGAGCCAGGCAAGGGCGATGCCCATGCCGGCAACAACGCTCACGGTCAGTCGAGGGCTGCGCGCAACGCTCGCCATCGCGCGGCCGGTGCCGTCGAGGTGGCTGAAATCGTCTTGTTGGCCGGTCATGGCAACCGAATGGGCCGAATCGCCGCGTTGATCAAGCCGCATCACCTGACCTATATGGACCAGCAGGTCGGACGGGCCTCACCTCGCAATCCGGAAGCCGAATTTGAATCATCGGGAAACAGCACGGATACTGGTCGCCGGCAGCGGCCCTGCGGGGCTGATCGCGGCGCTTGGCTTTGCCGAGGCCGGCTTTCCCGTGACGCTCGTCGGACCCGATGCAGCCGGCCCCGACGGCCGGACGACAGCCTTGATGAACCCTGCCCTGAAGATGTTCGAACGGCTAGGGATCTTCGACGGAATCAGGCCGCACGCAGCGCCGCTCAAGGTGATGCGTATCGTTGACGCAACCAACCGGCTGATCCGCAGCCCGACAGTGACCTTTCGCGCCAGCGAGATCAACGAAGAGCAATTCGGGCTGAACTTGCCCAACAGCGTTCTCAACCGCACGCTAGCCGAGGCTGTCGCGCATTCGGGCATCGAATGGCGAAAGTCGATGGTGGAGGCATGGCGCCTCGATGCCGACCATGCCCATGCCGTTCTCGCCGACGGCAGCGAGGTTGAGGCATCGTTGGCAGTTGCCGCCGATGGCCGTCAGTCGCCGGCCCGCGAGGCAGCCGGCATCCGGACCTCGATCCGATCCTATCCGCAGGCGGCGTTGGTGCTCAATTTCGGTCACCGCAGCGACCATGCCTTCACCTCGACCGAATTCCACACCGAGACCGGTCCGTTCACACAGGTTCCCCTGCCCGGCAACCGGTCCAGCCTTGTCTGGGTGCTCGAACCCGATATCGCCAAGGACCTTGCAGCACTCGACGACGCCGAGCTTTCGACGCGGGTCGAACAGCGAATGCAATCGATGTTGGGCCGCGTGTCGGTTGAGCCCGGCCGGCAGATCTACCCACTTTCAGCGGTGAGCCCGTGGCGGTTTGCGCAGCGCCGCGTGGCACTTGTCGGTGAAGCCGCCCACGTGTTTCCCCCAATCGGCGCGCAAGGCCTCAATCTCGGCATCCGGGACATCGACGACCTGATTGGTGCCGCAAGCAGAAACCGCTCGGACCCGGGCGCCGCCAAGGCGCTTGCAGCCTATGATTTCAAGCGGCGGCCGGACATTCTGGCGCGCAGCAGCGCGGTCAACCTGCTCAACATGTCGTTGCTTTCCGATATGCTGCCGGCCCAGCTGGTGCGCAGCGCTGGCCTGGGCGCGCTTGAGGGGTTTGCGCCGTTACGGGCGTTTTTCATGCGCGAGGGTCTTCGACCCGGCAGCGGTTTTGCGGCGTTTTTTGGCGGATTGCGAAAACCGGCTGAGCGATAGCGATCTTGGCCACCGCCCTTGATCCGCATCTCGCGATGCTCAACCCGGCATCAAGGGGATCGGGATTGAATTGACGCGGCGTCTGCGCCAAATAATGACGATGTCGACCTTAAGGTCTGGGCCAGTCTTTGCCGGACCGGTGCGTAAGAATCTAAAGTCCTGGAGCGTTCCTTGCGTGTTCCAGGATGCGTGGCGTTCAAGAAGTTCAAGTGGTGAGTGCGATGAAGACAGCCAAATTCTCGATCGGACAGGTGGTTCGGCACCGGCTGTTTCCGTTCCGCGGCGTCATTTTCGACGTCGATCCCCAATTCGCCAATACTGACGAATGGTACGAGGCGATCCCCGCTGACGTGCGGCCGCGCAAGGACCAGCCTTTCTATCATCTGCTCGCCGAGAATTCCGAAACGGAATACATCGCCTATGTGTCCGAGCAGAATTTACTCGAGGACCGGTCGGGCGAACCGGTCCGGCATCCGCAGATTGGTGAAATGTTCGACAAGAAGCCGGACGGGCGCTACGAGCCGAAGCACCAATTGAGACATTGACTTAGCCGGGATCTGGCTGGGCTGGGACTGGCTTGAGACTTGGCTGAACGCGACAAACGGCCGGTCCAAACGAAAAAAGCGGGGTATGAGCCCCCCGCTTTTTTGTTGGTTCGAAAACCCGTCGATCAGTTGGCGGCCTTCGCCTTTTCCTGCTCTTCCTTGAGCTTCTTGGCAAAGTCCTGATTGTTCTTGGCGACGAACTCCTGGAGCTTCTTCTGCCGGTCCTCGATGTCCGACTGCTGCAGCGGCGGGCCGTCGAAGGCGCCGCTGAAGCCGGTCAGCGCAATCTTGATCGGGTTCGGCTGGTTCTGGAAATTGACCGAGGTGAGCGTCAGCGCCGATCCCTTCTTGAAGGATGCGACAAGCTGATCACTCAGCGGCACTTCCGCCACGCAGCGATCCGGAAAACAAATCACATAGTCGAGCTTCTGCGCCTTGCCGCCGTCGATCTGGAGGCCGATGCCGGGAGGAACGAGACGGCCGGTCGGAACCGTCACCTGGAACACCTTGCGGTTCACCTTGCCCTTCAATTCGATCAGGCTGACGCCAGTGATGAGCTGGCCGTTGCCGGCGGTGGTGATGTTCTGGACATTGCAGATGTCGACGTCTTCCTGCTTGGTGCAGGCCTTGAACCAGCCTTGCGGAATCTGCTGTTGCTGCTGCGCGGAAGCAGCGGGAATCCCGGCGCCCAGAATGCCGACCACGCCAGCGGCCATGACCGACAGGCGGTACGCGTTGCTGTTCAGGCTCGTCATGTCGTGCATTCCTCTCAAATGATCCCGGAACCGGCTTTTTTCATGCCGTGTGGTCCAGCTACCTGTTGCCGAAATGAGGCAACAGAATGACTTCGGACGGCGTGTTACACTGCAAGCGGTGCCGAATCCAGCCCGGGTCTCGCGAATCTTGGCCAAGGGATAGGCTCAAGGGTTGGCCGGTGCACGACCGGCTCATGTATGCTGCGCATCGAATCGGGAAGGAGACGGTCATGGGCCGCGTTGTCGTTTGGCTGATCGCCGCAATGTTGTTTGTCGGCCTTTCCCTGCAGCCGGCCCTGTCGGAACCGGTGCACGCGCTTGCCATGCAGGGCGAGCCGGCGCTGCCGGCCGACTACAAGCATTTCAACTACGTCAATCCCGACGCGCCGAAAGGCGGCAGCATTACCTATTGCGTCGTCGGCAGCTTCGACAATCTCAATCCGTTCATCCTGAGAAGCCTGCGCACCACCGCGCGCGGCATGATGGATCAAGCCTTTGGCAATCTTGTCTTCGAGCCGTTGATGCAGCGCAACTACGACGAGGCCTTCAGTCTCTACGGCCTGCTCGCCGATACCGCCGACATGGATCCCGAGCGCAAGAGCATCGAATTCCACCTCGATCCCAACGCCAAATGGTCGGACGGCGAGCCGGTGACGCCGGAAGACGTGTTGTTTACCTATGACGTCTTCACCGAGAAGGGCCGCCCACCTTACAGCCAGCGAATGAAAGCGATTGCCAAGCTCGAAAAGACCGGCGACCGCAGTGTGCGCTTCACCTTCAACGACAAGGCCGACCGCGAATTTCCTTTGATCATTGCGCTGACGCCGATCATCCCGAAACACGCCTTCAACAAGGACACCTTCGACAGGACGACGCTAAAGCCGGTGATCGGCAGCGGGCCTTACACGGTGGCGCAAGTCGTGCCCGGTCAGCGCATCGTGTTCAAGCGCAATCCGGACTATTGGGGCAAGGACGTGCCGTCCAAGCGCGGCTTCGACAATTACGACCAGATCACCATCGAATATTTCCTCAACGCCAACGCCAAGCAGGAAGCGTTCAAGAAAGGCATCTGCGCCATTGACGACGACAGCGACCCGGTCAAACGCGAGCGCGATCTCGATTTTCCGGCCTTCCACAGGGGCGAGGTCATCGCCGAAACTTTCGATACCGGCATTCCGCCGGTGGTCAACGGTTTCCTGTTCAACACGCGGCTGCCGAAATTTTCCAATCCGGTCGTGCGGCGCGCGCTCGGCATGCTCTACGATTTCGAATGGGCCAACAAGAATCTGTTCGGCGGCAAATACACGCGCACGATGAGCTTTTGGCAGAATTCCGAGCTGTCCGCGCTCGGCCACCCGGCCAGCGAAAAGGAAAACGCCCTGCTGGCCCCCTACCCCGGCCGAGTGCCCGCAGATGTCATGGACGGCACCTACAGGCCGCCCGCTACCGACGGCTCCGGCCAGGACCGCAAGGTGCTGAAGGCGGCATTCGAGCTGCTGAAGAGCGCGGGCTATACGGTGCAGGACGGCGCGATGCTCGATCCCGAGGGAAAGCCGTTCGGTTTCGAGATCCTGACCGCCTCGCAGGACGAAGAGCGACTTGCCGCTATCTATCAGCGCACCCTTGAGAAGCTCGGCATCGATGTCGGCATCCGCAGCCTCGACGGTGATCAGATCCAGTCGCGCAAGCAGCGTTTCGATTTCGAGGTGCTGGTCGGCTCGACCGGTTTCAACAACTCGCTGTCGCCCGGTATCGAGCAAACCGGGCGCTGGGGATCCGCTGCCGCCAAGGCCGAAGGCTCGTTCAACCTGGCGGGTGTCGCCGACCCCGCAGTGGATGCGGCGATCGAGGCGATGCTGAGAGCTCGTTCGAAGGAGGACTATGTAGCGGCCGTCCGCGTTCTCGACCGGCTGCTGATCTCCGGCAATTACATGGTGCCGACGCAGCACAACAACCAGCAATGGCTCGCTTATTGGAACTATCTGGAACATCCGCAAAAGACGCCCATATACGGTTATCAGTTGCCGACCTGGTGGCGCAAACCGAAGTGACCTCTTCACAACAGGAGATCAAGATGAACGACGAGAGCTCGATTACCGTCGATGTGGTCTCCGACGTCGTGTGTCCCTGGTGCTTTATCGGCCAGAAACGGCTCGACAAGGCGATTGCCGCCGTCGATATCGACGTTCACATACGCTGGCGGCCCTTCCAACTCGACCCAACAATCCCGCCCGAAGGCAAGAACCGCCGCGACTATATGGTGGCGAAATTCGGCAGCGAGCAACGCATCCGCGAAATCCATGCCCGGATCGAACCGCTGGGCGAGGCTGAAGGCATCTCCTTCGCATTCGACGCCATCAAGGTCGCGCCCAATACGCTGGATGCGCACCGTCTCATTCGCTGGGCCGGCACGGCCGGCGAGGCCATTCAGAACCGGCTGGTGCGCCGGCTGTTCCAGCTGAATTTCGAGGAAGGCGCCAATCTCGGCGATCATGCCGTGCTGATCGAAGCCGCCCGCGAGGCCGGCATGGATGCGTCCGTGGTCGAAACGCTTCTGCCGACCGACGCCGATGTAGAGGCCGTGCGCACCGAAATCGCCACCGCTTCGCGCATGGGCATATCGGGTGTGCCGTGCTTTCTGCTTGAAGGCAAATATGCGGTGATGGGTGCCCAGGACGCCGATACGCTCGCCGATGCACTCCGCCAGGTCGCCGCGGCCAAGGCACGCGGCGAACTGGAAACAGCGAACTGAGTCGGACTATTTCACGGTCACCTTGGCCTTGCTGACGAAAAAGCCATGGCCATGCTTGCCGGTGCAGGTCAATCCCTTGGTGGATGACTGGCAGGAAAATGGCCCCTTGCTCCACCTGTTGCCGTAGGCCAGCCTGGTGACGCCGCCGCAGCAGCCTTGCTCGCCCGGATTCTTGATCAGCGTCGCCGGGCCTTTCGGGCCGAGGATGATCGTGACGTAGCTGGGCTCGACGCGCGAACAACTCAGTTCCGGTCCGCCATCCTGCGGCTCGTAGGTGCTGGTGCCGCCCTTCGGTGTGTAGATGCAGCCAATATTGCCGGACGGCGTGTTGAACTCGATCTGTCCCTCGGCGTTTGCGGGAACGGCCTGGCTGCCGGCATATGTTTGCGGCAGCCAGGCGAACGTTGCGAGCATCGCCGCAAACAATGTCCGTGCAAGCATGAAGAACTTCCCCCCGGTTCAAACCTGGATGCGTCCGGCAGGTTCGATCCGAAGCGCATCTTTGTCAAACGAGGTTTGGGCGCGCTTTTAAAAAAGCACGGGCCAATTGATATTGATCCGCATCCTGGACTGTGTCGGCAAAGTCATTGCTTGGCCGATTACGGGTTCCTGACAAGGCGGCTTCAAACACGAATCATTACGGTCACGTCCTGGCCGCCGACGAGGCCGGACTGGCCGTGAAGGCGGTTCAGGCTGTGAAGATCGGCCGCTGGAAGGCGCTTCTATGTTCACAAAGCTGTGTGAAGACCTTCCCTTGGGGAAGATCTCTACTTGCTCGGGCGCAGGCAGGTAACTATTTGAAATTGCGTTGGTATTCCGCCCCTCGAAACGTGACGGCACAGCGCCGTGATCATTCATTCTGTTGCTCCACTGCAACGGCCGGCAAGCTAAGCCACCTGCGACTGGTGAAAAGCTAATGGAAAATGATCAATTGGTGTTACTGTCCGTAACAAAAGAAAAATCGTTTGGGCGGGATAGTGATTCGGGTCGATAGACCAACGCGACATTCAATATCGGAAAAATGGCTCCGCGGTGCCGCAAGGCAGTCGCCCCTGACGCCCGTATCTTCGATGCGCAGCTTCTGGGGGCTGATGCGGGTCTACTGGTTCTCGGACCGCTGGAGGGAAGCCTGGACGCTGACGCTGGTGATCGCGCTGATCATCGCGCTGTCCAGCAAAGCCGACGTCTGGTTTACGGTGGCTGGGGCCGAGCTGGCGGCTTCGATCGCTTTTTTCCACGATGCCGCGAACACGACGCCACTTAAGACAATACTGACCAACGCCGGTTGGCTGGTGCTGCTGGTCGTGCTCAAGGACTTGGTTATTGCCGGCATTCGCAACCTTGTTTCCAAGACATTGCATCGCAAATGGCGTGGCTGGCTGGATAGCCGATTCAACGAGGCCTTGCTCGACTCCAATCATTCGCATTTCCATGCCCAGCATGGCTCTTCCGGGAATGCAGCTCCCGACAATATCGACCAGCGCGTGCAGGAATCCATCAAGGCCATGACCGGTGGAGCCATCGGGCTTGCTTCGGGTGTGCTAGGCGTCTTCGCTTCGTTCTACTTTCTCGGCGGCGAATTGCTGAAAAACTCTGTCGAGGTGAAGGGGCTGGAGTTTCTCGGCAGCTACGGCAGCGCCGTCCTTGCTCTCCTGGCAATCGCTGTCTATGTGCCGTTCAACACCTGGATCGCGTTGAAACTCGGCCGAATGCTGGAGTGGCTAAACGTCAGAATGCAGCAGGCCGAAGGCAATTACCGCAGCGAGTTGATCACGTTCCTGCGCCGCAGTTTTCATGTCGCCGCATCGCAGGGCGAGAATGTGCAGAAGACTGTACACAGCCAGCGTTATGCAGACATTGACCGTACCTGGGCCAGACTGAACATCGTCAATACCGGCTACACCTCGTTCGAGCTGATCTATAATTTCATCGGTGCCAAGATTGTCGCTTTCGGGCCCGGGCTGGTGCCTTTCATCCACAACGGCCTCGACCTCAAGGGTTATCTGACAGCTTCCGGCCAGGTCGATAAGCTGATCAGCAACTGTTCGTGGTTCATCCATGTGATGCCGGAGATCGCCACCTTGCGCGCCAACAGCCAGCGCGTCATCGAATTGGCGCAGGCAATCGAAAACGTCCAGCACCCGCAGGAATTCTATCAGCAGACCGGCCGATCCGAGTTCCGCTACGACCACCAGAACCCGGTGTTCGGCCTGACCATCCAGAAGCTCGAACTGGCGCATCAGGGCGAGGACGCAACGCCCTTCCTGAGTGCCGCGAACTTGCGCTTCCGGCGTGGCGAGTGGACTTTCCTCAAGGGCGAATCCGGTTGCGGCAAGACCTCGCTGATCAAGGCGATCAACGGCCTGTGGCCTTATGGCCGCGGCACCATCGTCTTCCCGGAAGGGGTCAGGAGTTTCTACGCCGCTCAGGAGGTGAAGCTGCAGCAGGTTTCGCTGAAGCAACTGGTCTGCCTGCCCGGTTCCGAGCATGATTACGCCGACGTGCAGGTCGCATCCGCCCTGCACAAGGCCGGTCTCGGCGACTTCATCGAGCATCTGGCTGATGAGAGCCGTGAAGGAAAGATCTGGGATCAGGTTCTCTCGGGTGGGCAGAAGCAGAAGCTGGTTGTCGCCCGCATCGTGCTGCAGCAGCCGGGATTGCTGTTCCTCGATGAAGCCACCGGCGCGCTCGATCCCGAAGGACGGATCGCCTTCCATCAGGCGATCAAGGACAATTGCCCTGATGCAACGGTGATCTCGATCATGCATGAGGCGACGCCGCCGAGATCGCTCGCGGGCACCGAATTCTACCACAGCGTGGTTGCGATCGCCGACGGCGTCGCTACCAAGAAGCCGCTGGTTCCGAGCTTGCCGGTCGAGCTCACCACCATCCTCACGCAGCCGACACGGCCGGCCGAGGACAAATGGCTGCGCTTTCCCCGCCGGCTGAAGCAGAGATAGCCGCGGGCACCATTGCCAGTGTCCAGCCAGCCTGCCACGTCGCCCGATCACAGTCTCGCGATCCGCCGGTTTGCCGCCGTTTTAACCCGCTCTCGCGATTGACTCGGCAAGGCGCGCTCCTATGTTGCGCCGGCTTGCAGAATCTCAACTCGAACCCGCGAGCAGAAAGGTCACCGCGCCATGCCTGGCGACAGTCACAGTCGAACGCAACCGCCGTCCGCTTGACGTGGCCTGACAGGCTCACGTCCTGCCGGACGGCAAGGAGTGAGCCATGAACGAGTTTTCCCCTGTCGCGGGCGGCGATGCCATCGCCATCGCTCGCGTACTTGCCAACGAACACGTCGCCGACATCGTCGAGGCCTTGAACCAGGAGCCCCGCGAGACGGCATCGGAGCTGCTTTGCGAAGTGCCGTTCGAGCGGCTGGTCGAGATCTTCGACCAGCCTGAACTCGACGGCGCATCCGAACTGGTCGAGGCGCTGCCCCGCATCAAGGCAGGCAGACTGCTTGCCGCCATGTCGGTCGACCGCGCCGCCGACATACTGCGCGATCTGAACGAGCCGGCTCGTTCCGAACTGCTTGGTGGCCTGGCGCCACCGCTGCGCGCGACGCTGCTTGCCATTCTCGGCTATCCCGAAGGCAGCGCCGCCTCGCTCATGACGACCGAATATGTCAGCGTGCCGCCGGACTGGAGCGTGGCCCGCACGCTGGATTATATCCGCAAGGTGGAGCGGACGCGCGAAACCGTCTACGCGATCTACATCGTCGATCCGCAAACGCATGTCCTGTTGCGCTCGACCAGCCTGCGTCGACTTATCGCTGGCGGGCCCGACGAGCTGATCATGGCAATCGCGCCGGATCGTGCGCCTATCACCGTTTCACCGCTGACCGATAGTGAAAAGGTTGCTCAGTTGATCTCGAAATATGATCTGCTCGCCGTTCCGGTCGTGGACAACGGCAAACTGCTCGGCATCGTTACCATCGACGATATTATCGACACGATGATGGACGAAACGACGGAGGATGTGCATCGTTTCGGCGGCATGGAGGCTCTCGACGAGCCCTATATGAAGATGGGCTTTCTGGCGATGATCCAGAAACGCGCCGGCTGGCTGTGCGCGCTGTTTATCAGCGAGATGCTGACCGCAAACGCGATGCAGAGCTACGAGGGCGAGCTGGAAAAGGCGATCGTGCTGACGTTATTTATTCCATTGATCATGAGCTCCGGCGGCAATTCCGGCTCGCAGGCGACCTCGCTCGTCATCCGGGCGCTGGCGCTGCGCGAGATCGGCCTTGGCGACTGGTGGCGGGTGGCATTGCGCGAGCTGCCCACCGGCCTGGTGCTTGGCTCGATTCTTGGCGTGGTCGGCGTCTGCCGCATCGCGCTCTGGCAGTATCTCGGCTTCTACGACTACGGCCCGCACTGGCCGCTGATCGCAATGACCATCGGCGCCACGCTGGTTGGCATCGTCACCTTCGGCTCGTTGTCTGGATCGATGCTGCCGTTCGCCCTGAAGCGCATGGGCTTCGACCCGGCCAGCGCATCGGCCCCGTTCGTCGCCACGCTGGTCGACGTCACCGGGCTGGTGATCTATTTTTCTGTGGCGCTGGCGATCCTGCGCGGAACGTTGCTGTAAGAAAACTCACGCACTTCCATCGCGGCAATTTCGTTGCCGCGATGGGTTGTCGTCGCGTCAGACGCGCTCACCATCTCTCACCCGGTAAGTCGGCTTGTACATGGTGACGAGTTCTTCCGCGGCAGTCGGATGCACCGCCATGGTGCGATCGAAATCATCCTTGGTCAGGCCGGCCTTCAGCGGTATGCCGAGAAGCTGCGCCATTTCGCCGGCATCCGGCCCGAGAATGTGGGCGCCGAGGACCTTTTTCGAGGCGCCGTCGACGACCAGCTTCATCAGCATCTTTTCGTCGCGGCCGGAAAGTGTGTGCCGCATCGGCCGGAAGGTGGCGCGGTAGATTTCAACATTCGAAAAGCGCTTTGCCGCCTCATCCTCCGACAGGCCGACCGTACCGATCTCGGGCTGCGAAAAGACTGCGGTAGCGATCGTGTCATGGTCGGGCGCCGTCGGCTTGTCCTTGAAGGCGGTCTCGACGAAGCACATCGCCTCGTGGATTGCCACCGGCGTCAATTGCACGCGATGGGTGACGTCACCGATTGCCCAGATGTTGTCGATGTTCGTGCGGGAGTATTCGTCGACGTGGATTGCCCCGGTTTTGGTCATCTCGATGCCGACGCCTTCCAGGCCCATGTTCTCGGTATTGGGAATGCGGCCGATGGCGAGCATGACCTGGTCGACCGTCAGCACCGTGCCGCCGGTGACAAGCGCGTCGAGCCGGCCGTCAGGCCGCTTCCTGACCCACTCGGACACGGCGTGGCAGAGGATTTTTATCCCTTTCTTTTCCATCGTGTCGTGCAGCATGCGTCTGAGGTCCATGTCGAAACGGCTGAGGATCTCCTTGCCGCGGTAGACCAGCGTCGTGTCGACGCCGAGGCCGTGAAAGATGTTGGCGAATTCGACGGCGATATAGCCGCCGCCCTCGATCATGATTGCCTTCGGCAGTTCCTTGAGGTCGAAGGCCTCGTTGGAAAAGATGCAGTGCTCATGGCCGGGCAATGCCGGATGCGGCGCCGGTCGCCCGCCGGTAGCGATCAGGATCTGGTCGGCGGTAACGGTGCGATCCTCACCGAGAAGATGCACCACATGCCGATCGACCAGGGTGGCGCGCGAATGAAAGACCTCGCCGCCGGCGCCCTGCACGTTCTTCTTGTAGATGGCCTCCAGCCGGCTGATTTCGCGGTCCTTGTTGGCGACCAGCGTCTGCCAGTCGAAACGCGCCTCAGGCACCGTCCAGCCATAACCGGCGGCGTCGGCGAAATGCTCGGGGAATTGCGAGGCGTAGACATAGAGCTTCTTCGGCACGCAGCCACGGATCACGCATGTGCCGCCATAGCGGTATTCCTCGGCAATGCCGACACGCTTGCCGAGTGCGGCCGCGACGCGCGCCGCCCTCACCCCGCCGGAGCCGCCGCCGATGACGAAAAGATCGTAGTCGTAACCGGCCATGGCTGAACTCCTTGCCCCTCAAACCCCGAGACAGGTAGGCTGCCGACTATCAAAAGAAAAGCCCGGACTTGCCGGGCTTTTGGTCCAGTGGCGGTCAGGCGGCTCGGAAGTCCGCAATCAATTCGGTGTAGCGTCCGCGGGAGCTGCGCCATCGGCCGGAGCGGTACCGTCGGCAGGTGCAGCCGGCGCCTTGGCATTCGCCGCTGCACCCAGGGTCTCGCCGACCTGCTGGGCGAGATCGCGAGCCAGGCCGTTCTGCCAGATCTCGGCAGCCTTCACCAGTTCGCGCGTCACGATCGGGCCGTTGTCGAGCAGCTTCTTGCCGGAATCGGAATTGTAAAAGGCGGCGATTTCATTGAGTTCCTTTTCCGAGAATACCTTTGCATAGGCGAGCGCCGCTTCCTTTTCCAGGTCGGCGCGGCGCGATGCCAAGGCCATCGCCTTCTCGTTGATCGTCTTGGCGATCAGTTCCTGCATATCCGGGTTCTTCTGAATCAGCTGCTGCTCCAGTGCCGCGGCCGCTTGCGGCAGGATGCTGTCGAACGTATCCGTCGCATGGATCGCCGCGACGGCGGCGCGCGCCGCCTTCAAATGCGCATCGGTGACGTCCTGCGAAAACGCAGGCGACGAAAACGCGAAAACGGCCGAGGCCGCCAGAATGGCAAAAAAGCGGCCAACCCGGTTATGCAACATCATGATCGGTAAAACTCCCTGATTTTCGGGCGGCATGGACGGTTTGGATGCCGTCGCCGCCGGCTATGATGGCCGTTGATGCCAGCCCGATGAAAAGACCATGCTCGACCACGCCCGGAATGGCGTGGAGAGCATTCGAAAGCGCTCTTGTATCCGGAATGCGGCCAAAAGATGCATCGAGGATAAAATGGCCGCCGTCTGTAACAAATGGCTGGCTCCCCGTCATCCTCAATGTAACAGGGCCGGAAAGGCCAAGGTTTGCAGCCGCCGCGCCGACCGCAATTTCGGTGGCGCGCAGGCCAAACCGGTTGACTTCGATGGGCAGCGGAAAACGGCCGATCATCTCGACCATCTTGGAGCTGTCGGCGATGACGATCATGCGGGCGGAGGCCGCCGCGACGATCTTTTCGCGCAGCAGCGCGCCGCCGCCGCCCTTGACCAATGTCAGCGCCGGATCGATCTCGTCGGCGCCGTCGATGGTGAGATCGAGCTCGGGGGTTTCCTCGAGGGTCGACAGCGGCACACCAAGCTCGGTGCAAAGGACGGCGGTGCGCTCCGAGGTCGGCACGCCGATGACAGTCAGGCCGGTGGCGACCTTGTCGGCGAGCAGCCGCACGAACTCGTCCGCCGTCGTGCCGGTGCCGATGCCGAGCCGCATGCCATCCGTGACATGGGCAAGCGCTGCCCGCGCGGCCTCAACCTTCAATTGCCTCGCATCCATGCCGGGTCCCGAGATTTGTTTCGGCGCTCGTAGCATTTTTGCCGGGCTGGTCAAAGGACCTTGCCCGCGGTGGATAAGCCGGCTTGCCTGAACGGGCCGCAGCGGTTATCGCCTGCCGGCAATCAAATCGTCACAGGACAGGCCATGACCCGACCGATCATCGTGTTCGACCTCGACGGGACGCTGATCGACACGGCGCCGGACCTGCTCGACAGTCTCAACCACAGCCTTGCCGCCAGTCAGCTCGCGGCCGTCGACGAAGCCGGCTTCAGGCGCTTCGTCGGCCATGGCGGCCGGGTAATGATCGAGCGCGCCCACGCAGCGCAGCACAGGTCGCTGGCAGTGGAGGAGCACGACCGCCTGCTCAAGCTGTTTCTGGACCATTACACCGTTAACATCCCCGGCAAATCGCGCCCCTACCCCGGCGTCCCCGAGGCGATCGCACGGTTCGAGGCAGCCGGTTACCTGCTGGCCATCTGCACCAATAAATACGAGGCCAATTCGGTGGCGCTGATCGAGGCGCTCGGTATGACCAGGCATTTCGCGGCGATCTGCGGTCAGGATAGTTTTCCGTTCCGCAAGCCCGACCCGCGCCATCTCACGCAGACCATCGCGCGCGCCGGCGGCGACCCGCACCGTGCACTGATGGTCGGTGATTCGCAGACCGACATCGACACGGCGAAAGCCGCCGGGATTCCGGTGGTGGCAGTCGATTTCGGCTACACCGACCGTCATGTGCGGGAGTTCGAACCGTCGGCGGTGATCTCGCATTTCGATTCGTTGACGCTCGATCTGATACAAAGACTGATGGCCGCGGCAGAAGGCTGAAGCCGGACCTCAGGCGGCCGCAGATGCCGACCGACAAGTGGTTGACTTCGCAGGCCGGCCTCCCTTATATCACGGCGCGCTTGGCCTTCGGGCAACGAGCGGGCGATTAGCTCAGCGGGAGAGCACACCCTTCACACGGGTGGGGTCGCAGGTTCAATCCCTGCATCGCCCACCATCTGCTTTCCTGAATCAATTCCAAGTCAGAGCGGCTAGTGGTCAAAATCTGACGCTTGGTGCCGAAGCAGTAGGCCCGCTCTGGGTAAACCTGCCTTTCGCTCCGGCTGCTGAAGCGGCTTTATCGCGCCTACTGCAAGCATATTGCCCATTCGGCAAACTCGCGCGTCGAGGCCGTTTTCAGCGGCGCGAAGCAATCCCCGCCGCCTCGGAGCGGCTGGAGCGCCCGTCGCGGTCATCAAGCGGTCGCTCGCTACGCTCCCGCTACGGATTCGATGTCACCCATTGTGAGGCCGCAGCCCGATCACGGTCCGCGCTAAACCCAACCCGAACCAAAGTGTCCACAGGGACATCACCAGTGATGCCACGACCCAGACGAAGCTGCCCAGGGTGACTCCGAGCCACATGCCCAGGGGCCAACCGAGGAAGGCTCCAATTCCGGCCACGACTGCGATGTACGATGCCCAGACCGGCGTGGCTCGGTGAGTGGTCTGCGCCTCGTTGCCAGCGATCACGGCAACGGCCAACGCCAAAAACATGAAGCCGTTAGCCTTTCCTTCGGAAAATGCCCACCAGGCCTCGAAAGTTGCCGTGTCCCCGGCGGCAGCAGCGGCGGAGACCACGGTGGCCTCGGCCACCGCGGTCGTCATGGTCCAGAGGGCGCCGACAGTCAGCACACCCCAGGCAGACAACGTCCACCACGCCTCGGTGAGGCGCGATCTGGCCGCCAGCACGATCAGACCTGTCAGGACGAACAGTGATAGCGCTACCGCGGAAACCCAATGGATGATCGCCCATCGGACAGGGTCGTCGGTGATGACTCCCATCTGGCGACCCATATCGGGATCGATCGGACCATGGCCGACCAGCGCGCCTGCCAGCAGGATAGAGGCGATCGCAAGCCAAACTCCTGCTACGCGCGTTCCTTCTTCTGTGTTTGCCATAGAGACCTCGCGCAGTAATGGTCCCATGTCCCATCTAGCGCCAGATTTCAAACGGTTGCAAGATGGCCAATGATCGGAACGGGTCAACTGACGCCGTAGCATTGCCACGTCTGTACGACCGGAAAGGGTCGGAACAGATAATCCGCATCGGGCACCAAGCGTCAGATTTTTACCACTAGCAGCTGCAGGTCGCCCCCTCGCCGCCAAAATTCTTTTGGGCGAAATTCAAGGCGCTGCCGTAGCTCGTATAGCTCTGGAACTGGCAAACGTTGGAGCCGGCCCGCACCTTCATCTGCTCGATATCCCAGAACGAAACCTCGATGCGGTCGTCGGCGCAATAGACCGTATAGCGTTCAGGTTCCAGCGCCTCGGCCTTCTGCACAGGCGTCAAAACGGCCGAGATGGAAAGTATGAAAAGTACAGATATGATGGCATGACGCATTTGCATGTAGACCCCCGAATGACCGCCGGCACTACTTATGGCCGCGATGTTGAGGCGACGCATCATGATTTTAAGCAGTCGCCGTGTTCTTTCGGCAGTCATAAATCAGGTACGGACGGCGCCTCCTTGTAGCGCAACGGTCCGCTATCCCGGAACAAACCTACATAGAAACGAGTTTCTGCTCATCGAGATGTGAGGGAAAGCCATGTCCAGACTTGTTTTGGCGGCCGCCGTGCTGCTTGTCGGCGGATCGGCCTTTGCCGCGGACGAAAATCCGGTGCCGCCGCAGAATGCCAAGAAGCTGTCGGAAATCATCGCCAAGGTCGAGCAGCGCGACGACTTCCGCTACATCAAGGAAATCGATTGGGACAGCGATGGCTACACCGTCATTTATTACACGAGCGACAAGGCGAAAGTCGAAATCACCTACGATCCGGTGACAGCCGCGCCGAAATAGTCGCTGCCTGCAAAGGTTAGCATTCGAAAAAGGCGCGCCCGGAGGCACCCGGCATTGGGCATGCACTTGCGCAGATATGACTTTGATGGCTGACTGCGGTGCTATCATTGCGCGCGGGGGTGGGCATGGCGACGGTAAAGCACGTATTGAAGCGCTTCCTGATGATGCTCGCGGGTTATTTCATAGCGGTACTGGTTGGGCTGATCGCGGCGGCGGCGATCTATGGCGGGCTGAGTTCGCTGCCAAATGCGCCGAATTATTTCGACGTCATGGGTGTCACCCCCGTTGCGGTGCTGCTGTTGCCACCGCTCGGCATGTTCATCTATTTTCTGACGATCGTGCTGACCGGCCTGCAGACGCTGATCTTCGCACTAATTGCCGAGTTTTTCTCGCTGCGCAGTTTTTGGCTGCACATGGTCTTCGGCGCGGCGGCCGCGGTTGGCGGCTTCGCCTTGATCTGGCCCAGTGTACCGGATGACACGAACCCGGAGCGCTGGGCCGATATCGGCATCATTGCCGCCGCAGGCGTTGTCGCGGGCTTGGTCTATTGGCTCATCGCCGGACGCGATGCCGGTTTCCGGCGTCCGCTGTTTCAGCGCTAGAACCGCATTCGTCAACTTGCCGGCGAACGCACCGCTTCCGTGCTGTCGAGCGCCTGCTGCAGCCTTGTATCGCGGCCGTAGACGTCGTTGAAGTATTCGACCTTGCCGGACAGGTCCGGCCATGCGGTGAAATAGGCGACGTAGACCGGGATCTTGCGTGTCACGTCCTCGGTCGAATGTCCCTGTTTCAGTTTGTCCTCGATGTAGTCGACCGAGGTGCCGAGCACGGCAGCGGCCATGCCGCGCGGATCCTGCAAGCGAACGCAGCCATGGCTGAGCGCACGCATGTCGCGCTGGAAAAACGACTTTTGCGGCGTGTCGTGCATGTAGATTGCATGCTTGTTGGGGAACAGTATCTTCAGCTCGCCCAGCGCATTGGCCTCGCTTGGCAGCTGGCGCACGCCGTAGGGTATCTTTGCGCCGTAGGCGCCCCAATTGACCGAGGACGAGGGAATGCGCTTGCCGCGGGCATTGACCACCTCGTAGCCGGCGCGGTCGAGATAGCCAGGATCCCGGCGCAGCCGCGGCAGCATCTCGTTGACCAGGATCGATTGCGGCACGCCCCAATAGGGATGGAAGTCGACCTGCTCTATCTGGTCATAGAAGAAAGCAGTCTGGTTGGTGGGCCTGCCAACCACGGCGCGGGTCTTCAGTTTCTCCTCGCCATCATCGATATAGCTCGCGGTGAAAGCCGGCTGGTTGATGAAGACGCGCGGGCTGCCAAGGTCGGAAGGCAACCAGCGCAACTCTTCGAGCGCAACCCGAACCTTCTGAATTTTGTCGGCCTTGGACGTTCCGGCCAACGATGCAACGGTACGCGGGCCGATGACGCCGTCGCCTTTCATGCCGGCCCGTTTCTGCACCGCCTTGATCACCGGCACCAGCTCCGGATCGTAGACCTCGCTGGTAGCGAGCCTCGCCAGGACCTCGCCATAGGCGCCGCCCATCTCGTCATCGAGATTGCGCGCGATCTTTGTCAAAAGCTTCGGCAGCTCGGGGCTGGTCTGCCCCGGCTTCAACAGCAGATTGGGATCGATGGTGATTTCGTCTTCGGCGCTGGCCTGGAGCGCTTCCAGTTCGACGCGCAGCGCCTGATACTCGGAATTCTGTGGATGCCGCGACTCGAGATAAGTGCGCACTTGCTGGGTATGGGCCAGCGTCTTCAGCACCCCTTCCATGTCGAGCGGCTTCGGCGGAAAATCGTAGTAGCCGGTCATGCGGTTGGGATCGACGCGGCCGCCTTGTGCGTCACGGGCGTAGCGCAGGACACGCGCCGACAGCGCCATCTCGAAGCGGACCAGCTCTTTCAGGCGTTCATCGGCATTGCCCGCCGATGTGCCTGCTGCCGGAACTTCGACGGTGTAGTCGGCGGGCGTCAGGCCGTAACTCGCGGCCTCGCCCAGCATCCGCACGGCATCCTGGGCACGGCTGCTGGGACTGGTTCCCGTCACCCAGATGAATTCCGGATTGGCCGAGTAATAGGCGATCAGCGCCTTGGCGATGTCCTTCTCGGCGTAGAGGTCATAGCCGTCGAGGCCGGCAATGGCTTCGCGGAATGCAGCCCCAGTGGCCGCCGGCTCGAAAGCAGCGTCCTGAGGCGTTGCCGGTTCAGGCGCTGCCGACAGTGCCGAAAAATCGACGCGCACCAGCGGATCGCTCTTGTAGGTATAATAGGACGGGCCGCTGATTTGCGCACCACCACCGCCCCCACCACCGGAAGCGGCCGGCGCCCTGGGCTTCGGCTTGTATTTTGACGGTGGCGGCGGAAAGTTACCTTTCGGCGGTGCGTGTTTGACGCCGCCGCCGAAAAGCATGTCGAAGAACCCTTGCGCTTCAGCCTTCGGCGCCCCGAAGGCCAGCATTGCCGCGGCCACCGCAAACGGCAGCACGGTTGCTTTGATTCCAAGGAGTTTCATGGATCACCCGCTCCGGTTGAACCGGCTCCCGTTCCGCACCGCTTTCACGGTCTCGCCCACCCCATGGCGGATGTAAGGCGTGACTACACTGATTCATACTGATTTCGTTAAGCTTCCATAAATTTCGGAACGTCTGTTGCAGAACAGTTTCACAACGTCGTGACGGGGGAGCGAATCCACCGTCGCTCCCGACCAATGGTAGTGCCCGTGAGCCAAGCCTCAAGCGTTGGCGCCGCCGTCGATGGTCAATGCAGCGCCTGTCACGAAGCGCCCTTCGGGGCCGGCAAGCCAGGCGACCATGCCGGCGATCTCGTCGGCCGTGCCGAAGCGAGGCATCGCCATCCTCTGACGCTGATGCTCGGCGTGGGGGCCGGCTGCCGGATTCATGTCGGTATCGGTCGACCCCGGATGGACGACATTGGCGGTGATGCCGCGCGGACCGAGATCGCGTGCAAAGGCCTTGGTCAGGCCAACCAAGGCAGCCTTGCTGGCCGAATAGGCGCTCAGGCCGGTGTCGGTGGCACGCTCGGCCAGATTGCTGCCGATCGAGATGATCCGGCCACCCTCGCCCATATGCGCTGCTGCCGCCTTGGCGGCGACGAACGGGGCTCTGAGGTTGACCTCCATCGTCTCATCGAAGTCGGCAAGCGACAGGGCATCGATCGGCGCAGCGCGCCAGATGCCGGCGCTGTTGACGAGGATGTCGAGCCGTCCGAAGGCTTTTGCTGCCTCATCGACTGCCGCCTCGATCGCCCCAGCATCGCGATTGTCGGCCTTGATGGCAAAGGCCCGGCCGCCGGCCGCCTCGATTTCCCTGACCACCGCACGCGCCCCTTCCTCGCCATTCACATAGGTGATCACCACGCCTGCGCCGTCGGCCGCGAGCCTTCTTGCAATCGCCGCACCAATGCCGCGGCTGCCGCCGGTGACGAGGGCGGCCTTGCCGTTCAAGCTTCTGGATGACATCTGCTTCTCCATTTTGTAGTGATTGATACATAAATATCTGCCAGCCTTGCTGAACCACGTCAACTGAATTATGTATCGATCAATACAGAAAGGATGCCATGCCGGAACGAGGCCGCCCCCGCACCTTCGATCGAGCCGCCGCCTTGCGGCGCGCAATGGAAGTGTTTTGGGCCAAGGGTTATGAGGGCGCGTCGATAAGCGACCTGACCGCTGCAATGTGCATCAACTCACCCAGCCTCTATGCCGCCTTCGGCAGCAAGGAAGCGCTGTTTCTCGAGGCAACCGAGCTTTACACGCGGGTCGAGGGAACCGAGATCTGGGCCGCGCTGGAAAAGGCGCCAACCGCGCGCCAGGCGGTCGAGCGGTTCCTGCGGCAGACGGCCAGGGCCTATTCACAGACCGGTCGCCCGCAAGGCTGCCTGATCGCGCTCGGCGCTTTGCACCAGGATTCAAGCCGCGGCGCCATCTGCGATGATCTGCGCCGTCGCCGCGCCGAAAACCGCGAAGCCTTGCTGAGACGCCTCGAGCGTGGCGTGGCCGAGGGGGAGTTGCCGGCCGATTTCGACTGCGGTACGGCCGCGACCTTCTACGCGACCGTGCAACACGGCATGTCGATCCAGGCGCGCGACGGCGCGTCGCGCTCGGCTCTTCTGGCGACGGTGGCCGGGGCAATGGCAGCTTGGATAGCGATGGCCAGCACCGGGGCAGCGTGACGGTCGAACCCGGCTGACAAGAACGATTCAGGTCACTGCAGAGACGGCTCCAGCCTGCCGGCAACGAAGCCAACGGCACGCTCCACCACACCCCTGTCGGCGAGAATGCGGCGGTGGCCGAGCCCGTCGGCCCAGTAAAGCCGCACATGGTCTCCGGCGCGCGTGTAGAGCCTTGCATGCTCGGCGGACACTTCGCGGTCGTCCGGCGCGTGGATCACCAGCGTCGGCAGCGGCGTGCTTGCGAGCTGGCGGTCACCGGTGAACTCGTGCAACGGCCGGCCGGCGATGCGCTCGACCCGGTCGGCCATGGCGGCCTGCGAGCGCGAGCCGACATTCAGCATGCGGCTGAAATCAGCGAAGATCGCCGGCAGCGAGCTCGGCGCGGCGATAAGCACCAGCCGCCCGGCCGCCAATCGCGGGATGTTCCTGATCGAACCGGCGACGGCGTTGGCGGCAACGGCACCACCAAAGGAATGGCCGACAATGGCCGCGAACGGGCCGAACCATTCGCCGGCAACCCGTGCCGCATCGACCGCACTGACCAGGGTAAGCCGGCGGCCCTGCGACTGGCCGTGGCCCGGCAGATCAAGCGAGACCACCTTGTAGCCGGCATCGCGATAGGCTTCGATCAGCGTGCGCATGTATTCGGTGCGCGAACGCCAACCATGGATGACGAGCACGGTGCCGGCAGTCGCCCTGCCCGGCTCGGGCCGGAATTCATGCACCATGACGCAGCCGGTTCTGGTCTTTAGCCGGTGATGGCGTGCCTGGGTCATGAAATCGGCGGCGCGATCGATTGCGCGGCGCTCGCCTTTGCTCAAGCTCTTCTCGTGCGGCGTGCGGCAGAACAGCTCGAATGCAGCACGCCCGGTGAGTCGCGGTGCCACATGCTCAGCCACGCCGAACGTGCCGCGGATGACCTTCAGTCCAAATGATGCCATAGTGGCGATCCATTCATTGGTTCAAGCATGAACATAATAGTTCAAACATGAACATTAAGCAAGACCTGCCCTGGGACAACCCGCGTTTTCGCAACTGGGTCGCGGTGGCGCGCGCCTGCCATGTGGTGGAACGCACCCTGGCGGTGAAGCTTGCGCCGCTCGACCTGAAGCCGGCGCAGCTCGACGTGCTGATGAACCTCTACCGTCATCCCGGCATGTCGCAGCACGACCTTGCTCGTCGGCTGCTGGTCGGCCGCTCCAACATCACCATGCTTTTGCCTCAGCTGGAGACCCGTGGCCTGCTGCGCCGCGAGGGCGACGAGAAGGACAAGCGCGTGCTGAGGCTGACGTTGACAGAGGCCGGCGAGGCACTGCTGATGCAAGCGCTGAAGGTCCATATGGCGCTGATCGAGAAGGCGATGAGCCAGTCGACGCCGGAACAATGTGACATGATCGGCGAACAGATGCGTAGGATTGCCGAGGTTTTGAAGACCGCCTGACAGCCCGGTGCTCCACCACCAAATGCTTCACCACATCGATTTTTTCGCGCGCTCGGGCCATTCCTTGTCGTAGACCTCGCCGTCAATGTTCTTGCGGCTGGTGATTTCCAGGATTTGGCCGGGAGTCGGCAGCGATCTCGGGTCGACATGCCTTGCCGGATTCCACAGTTCCGATCGGTGGATGGCGCGGGCGCACTGGAAATAAACCGCATCGATCTCGATGATCGTCACCGAGCGCGCCGGCTTGCCCTCGACTGCGAACGAGGCGCAGAGCCCGGTATCGGTGGTGATGTGGGCGCGGCCATTGACGCGCAGCGTCGTGCCGGAACCCGGCACCAGGAACAGGAGCGCGACGCGCGGATCGCGAAGGATGTTCCTTAGCGAATCGGCACGGTTGTTGCCGCGCCGGTCCGGCATCATCAGCGTTTTCGGATCATGGATGCGGACGAAGCCGGCGAGATCGCCGCGCGGCGAGCAGTCCAGCCCTTCTGGCCCGCAGGTTGCGAGCGCGGCAAACGGCGAAGCCTCGATGATAGCTGCGTATTCGCGAATCAGCTGGTCGAGTTCCTTGACCACCGACGCCTCGCCGGGCAGGCCATAGAGCGCTTCAAGCTGTTCGATGCTGGTGATCATGGACATGTTTTCGTCTCCAAAGCTTTGCCGGCGCTACTCCAGATGGATGACGTTTTCACGACAAGTGCCCGTTTGCCGGTCATCAGGAAACGGGTGTCGAGGCAACGCAAACAAGGGCAAACCGCTTTACCTGCATGATCGTGCCAACGAATACGGAGGTCAAAAATGGATAAACCGCTCGACCGGCGACGCACCGCCATGGAACTTATTGAAAACATGTTCAATGTTGAAATGCGTTTCCTCCAATCAGGGTCGGAGAGCCTCGATGTGCTTGCCGGCGCATTTCATGCCGAGATTGTCGTGCATGAGCCGCGCTCCCTGCCCTATGCCGGTGACTGGAACGGCCTCGACGGCGTTGGCGCCCTTTTCCGCAAAATGCGGGAAATCTGGAGCGACGTGGCGGTGGAGGACCTTCAGGTCGCCCAAAACGATGACACGGTGTTCATGAGCTGCTCGCTTTCGCTGACATCGCGGGCCAATGGTGCAACCATCAAACAGCCGTTTGCCGAAGTCTTGCGCTTCAAGAATGACCGGCTGATCGAAGGCACGCCGTTTTATTACGACACCAGCGAGATACTGGCGATCCTGCATTGACCTGAGAGTCCTGCGGGATCCATTCAACGGTCGCGGCTCAGCCCCTTCTCTTCCAGTTCGGCGAGATAGGCGGCCCAGCGTGCATCCTTCTCATGACCCAGCGTATGCAGGTAATTCCAGGTGAAGATGCCGGTATCATGGAAATCGTCGAAGGTAATGCGCACGGCATAATTGCCGACCGGCTCGATCTTCAGGATCGCCACATTGCGCTTGCCGGGAACGGTGACGCGCTGTTCGGGCGAATGGCCCTGCACCTCGGCCGATGGCGAAGCGACCCGCAGAAGCTCAGCCGGCAACTCGAACGGCTGATGGCCCGGAAAGGTCACGGAAAGCAGCTTGCGGTCCTTCGAGACCCTGAGTTCCTTTGGCGCTGTCATGGTGGTGGATCCTGCGGAGAACCGCCCTTCCTACGCCGCTTCGCGTCGAGGGAAAAGGCCGCATAGAAAGTTCCGACATGACCTGTCGGCGTCGGAATGTTACCGAAGATTCCGAGCTTCTATCTTGAATGGCAAGTTGGCTCGTATCACATAGCCATATATAACGAAGCCGTTCACGGCCACGGAAAGCGCATACGCATGGATATGATCGATCCTTTCGGTCGCACGATTACCTACCTGCGCGTGTCGGTTACCGACCGCTGCGATTTCCGCTGCACCTATTGCATGGCCGAGGACATGACGTTCCTGCCCAAGAAGGACCTGCTGTCGCTGGAAGAGCTCGACCGGCTCTGCACGGTCTTCATCGAAAAGGGTGTGCGCAAGCTCCGCCTCACCGGCGGTGAGCCGCTTGTGCGCAAGAACATCATGCACTTGGTACGCCAGCTTTCGCGGCATCTCGAGAGTGGTGCACTGGAAGAGCTGACGCTGACCACCAACGGATCGCAGCTTTCCCGCTTTGCCACCGAGCTCGCCGACTGCGGCGTCAAGCGCATTAACGTCTCGCTCGATACCCTCGATGCCGACAAATTCCGCCAGATCACCCGCTGGGGCAATCTGGACAAGGTCATGGACGGCATCGACGCCGCGCAGGCGGCCGGGCTAAAGGTAAAGCTCAACGCCGTGGCGTTGAAGGACTTCAATGACGCCGAATTGCCGGAAATGCTGCGCTGGGCGCATGGCCGCGGTATGGATCTGACGGTCATCGAAACCATGCCGATGGGCGAGATCGACGCCGACCGCACCGACCAGTATTTGCCGCTGTCGCTGCTGCGCGCGGCACTCGAGCGCCAGTTCACGCTAAGCGACATTCCCTACAAGACCGGTGGCCCGGCCCGCTATGTCCAAGTCGCCGAGACCGGCGGACGGCTGGGCTTCATCACGCCGATGACGCATAATTTCTGCGAAAGCTGCAACCGGGTCCGGCTGACCTGCACCGGCACCCTTTACATGTGCCTCGGCCAGGAAGATGCGGCCGACCTGAGCGCGCCGCTGCGTGCGTCGGAAGGCAACGAGCTGGTCGCCGATGCCATCGACGAAGCAATCGGCCGCAAGCCCAAAGGCCACGACTTCATCATCGATCGCCGCACCAACCGTCCGTCGGTGTCGCGGCATATGAGCGTCACCGGCGGCTGATTTTTCGCCGATTTCGTGCAAGAATAATCGCCTTGGTATCGGCGCGAGGCAAGGCGTGCAGCGGTTTTTTGCAGTCCTGACGTTTTTCGGAGTGATGGCGGGGACCACGGCAGTTGCCGCGCCATTTACCTACACGAACGAGCGCTTCGGTACCATCTGCACCTTTCCGGATGAAATCTTCACTCTTCGCCAGCCTGAGCCGGACAATGGCGATGGACAACAATGGCTCACTGCCGATGGCGCCAGCCTGATCTGTTCGGGTATCCTCAACATCGATGATGACACCCCGACAGCCTTCGTCTCCGCCGAGAGGGCCAGCAAGGAACCTGGCTACAGGATCACCTACAGCAAGACCGGCAAGGACTGGGCGGTGCTCTCGGGCATCAAAGGCGGGAACATCTTCTATCAACGCCGCCTGTTCGGAAAAGACGGTGTCATCCGCACGGTCTGGATCGACTACCCGCCAGCCCTGAAATCGAAATACGACCCGCTCGTCGATGCGATCGCCGGCAGCCTCAGGGGACCGTGAGCATCCGGCGACGTCAGAACTTATTGGCAGCCTATTGTTTTTGCTAGCGAGTCACGGTTGTTGGCGCGTGTAGTCATATCGTACGGCAAGCCATTTTTTGCCGCTGCCATTGGCCTGGAGGAAATGTTGCTCGGCCACTTCGTGATTGTCGCCGTCCCTGGAAATGACGAAATCGGAGGCCGTGAACCGCCCTTCGACCTCGGGGCCGAAGCCGACGAAACCAAGCGGCTGGAACAGCAGTGAAATCTTGCCGTCCTCCTCACCACCAAAACTCCAGGCGGGCATGATCCCTGCCGGGAAACGGGTGTCCATGGAGACATACTTCCAGCGGCCCTCCACCCGGTCATAGCTCAAATAGGCTATCCGCTGGAAGTCCGGCATTTTCGATCCGGGCGCCGGGCGCATTACCTCCTGCATGAAGGGACCGATCATCGTGCGCTCGGCCACCAGCCCCGTCATCACGATCGGCTGGGCGCCGGGCGTTGGCCAGATCGTGTTGACGACGGACCATTTCCCGACGCGGCGAGCGAGCTCATCCGCTTCGTGACCCGGCGTGGACATCCGTTCGACTGCCGACGCCGAAGCGCCGTTCTCGGCGAACGCAGGCGCTATCGCCATGAGGATAACCGCCAGGGTAGAAGAGAACCGAAAAGCCGACGAAACATGCCGCCTGCTGCCTGTGCCAAGCCAGTCCGCATTGCCTCGTGCATTCATCATGGACCATCTCCCCAACACGATCAAAAGCTTACAATGACCAATTTGGTGAATCTTGCCGAGCAAATTTGATCTCGTCGAAAAATTTTCCTCGAGCCGCAGTGTGACAAATTTGCCCTCCGAACCTATCCTTTAGAACGGCACCTTTTTTGGGGTCACACCCAGAAAAGGTCTTGTCCGCAAACGGTCACCGGATTTACCGCAAGCCCATTCGGGCCTAGCCTCTGCTCTGGAGCGGTTCTTCGCCCAGTGGGGGAATACGATATGCGCAAACTCATTCTTTCTCTTGCATTGCTCAGCCTCGCGGCCCTGCCCGCGGCGGCTCAGTCGATCGGCGGCACCTATGCCGTGGCCGGCACCAATTTCGATGGGTCGTCCTATGGTGGCGACGCCACGATCACGCTGACCAGCGAGACGACCTGCACGATCCATTGGGAGACAGGCGGCTCGTCCTCGGACGGTATCTGCATGCGCAACGACGATGCCTTCTCCGCCGGCTATGTCATGGGCAAGGCGTTCGGTCTAGTCGTCTACAAGGTGCAGGACGACGGCTCGCTGCGTGGCCTGTGGACGATTGCCGGCAAGGAAGGCAACGGCACCGAGGTACTGACGCCCAAATAAGCCCTGCCGCTCTTGCGCGGCAGATGTCACGGGCCACAGAAAGGCTGTGGCCCAGCCCTTTGACGTTGCTGTCTTGTGGGTGCCTGCTAGACGCTTGCTGCAGGACTCACCCGGTAATCGCCTTGCCTCTTTCGCCAAACCTCCGCGGCGCGTTGTTCATGATGGTGGCCATGGCTGGTTTCACTCTCAACGACGCGATCACCAAATTCTCATCGGAATCGATGAACATGGCGCAGGTCATGCTGATCCGCGGCGCCTTCGCTTCGCTTTTCGTTGGCCTGCTTGCGTGGCAACGGGGCGCGCTTGCCCGGCCAGGTTCGATGCTGCAGCCGACCGTTGCGCTGCGCGTCGCCGGCGAGGCCGGCGCCACGGTGTCGTTCCTGGTTGCTCTGGCGCATCTTCCGATCGCCAATGTCTCCGCCGTGCTGCAGGCGCTGCCGCTGGCGGTGACGATGGGCGCCGCGCTTGTGTTCAACGAGGGCGTCGGCTGGCGGCGCTGGCTGGCTATTGCCGTCGGTTTTGCCGGCGTGCTGATCATCGTGCGGCCCGGCTTCGAAGGGTTCAGCGTCTTTTCTCTGCTGGCGCTGGCCAGCGTCGCATGCTGTGCGGTGCGCGATCTCGCCACCAAGCGGATACCGCAGGCAATTCCGACATTGCTGGTGTCGAGCGCCACCGCGCTTGCCATGACGGTTCTGGGCGCGGCATTGCTTTCACCGATGGGCGGTTGGACACCGATGACAGGACAAAGCACGGCGTTCCTGGCGCTGGCGGCGGTGCTCGTGCTCATCGGCTACCACTTCATCATCACGGCGATGCGGGTGGGCGATATCTCCTTCATCGCGCCGTTTCGCTACACCGCCCTGCTCTGGTCGATCTTGCTTGGCTTCACGATCTTCGGCGATGTCCCCGATCTGCCGATGATCCTCGGTGCCACGATCATCATCGCGTCAGGCCTCTATGCACTCTACCGCGAACGGATCGTCGGACGGCGAAAAACAGCCGCCGAAAGCACTGGACCGGACATGGCGCCGGACGGCATATAGAGTGACTGTCGACGACTGTCTGATTTGAAAACTGGATTTTGGGTCTAGGCAGCAAACCATGGGCCGACATATTGCAGGGATCATTCTGGCCGGCGGCAGGTCGAGTCGGATGGGCGGCGGCGACAAGACGCTGCTTGCGCTTGGCGACGGCACCCTGCTCGACCGTGTCGTTTCGCGCCTTGGCCCGCAAGTTGGACCGCTGGCGCTCAGCGCCAACGGCGATCCGGCACGGTTTGCCGCCACGGGGCTTCCCGTGTTTGCCGACACCGTCAAGGGTTTTGCCGGGCCGCTTGCCGGGATCCTGACCGGCCTCGAATGGGCTTCCGACACGACCTGCCAGGCGCTGGTCACGGCTGCCGGCGATACGCCTTTCCTGCCCAGGGATATGGTCGAGCGGCTGCTCGCGGCAGCCGACGAACGCCCCGGCTCGATTGCGGTCGCCTGTTCCGGCGGCAAACGGCATCCGACCTTTGCACTCTGGCCGCTAGGGTTAGATCAGGTCTTGCGACAATTTCTCGTCGAGGAAGACAACCGGCGCGTTGCGGCGTTCATCGACCGGCACGGTTTTGTCGAGGTGGAATTTCCCATCCTGAAATCCGGCGGGGCCGAGATCGATCCGTTCTTCAACATCAACACTCCCGACGACCTTGCCCAGGCCGTGCATCTGTTGCAGAGCATCGAGCCATGAAAAGACGTATTTTCGGCGTCACCGGCTGGAAGAACTCCGGCAAGACGACATTGACCGAAAAGCTGGTAGCCGAACTCGTCCGGCGCGGCTGGAAAGTGTCGACGGTAAAACACGCCCATCATGATTTCGACATCGACAAACCCGGAGCGGACAGCTTTCGCCACCGGCAGGCGGGAGCGATGGAGGTCGCGGTCGTGTCGGGCAGGCGCTGGGCGCTGATGCACGAATTGCGAGGCGAGGACGAGCCGACGCTAGACGCGATCCTGTCACGGCTGGCACCGTGCGACATCGTGTTGGTCGAGGGTTACAAGCGCGAAGCGCACAAGAAAATCGAGACGAGACGGCTCGAGGCCAAGGACCGGACACCGCTCTCGGCAGGCGATCCACACATTGTCGCCATCGCCTCCGACTTCCCCATTGTCGGCGAAGACCTGCCGGCCTTCGATCTCGACGACACGAATTCGATAGCTGACTTCATCGAGCGCGCCACAAGCCTGTCGCGCTGAAAATGCGGCAGAAGACAGTTTCCGCCCACTTGCTTTCCAATTTAGGCGTCTGACCCGGCGTCATCGCTTTCTGAACATGACCTTCCCTCAAGCGACGGTTTTGCAGTTGCTTTTTCTTGGGAAAGAATGGGAGTATCGCATCAGCGGGCGGTCAAAAGCACCGCCCACAGAGCCGTTCGGGAACGACGGCCGGGACCAACAGAGAGGACCATTATGCGTATTGCACTGCGTATCGCGCTTGCCGCTTCGGCTGCGCTGCTGACGCTTGGCGTTGCCCAGGCCCAGGAAAAGACCTTGAGGATCGGCACCGAGGGAGCCTATCCCCCATTCAACAATCTGACAGCCGACGGCCAGCTCGTAGGCTTCGATATCGACATTGCCAAGGCGCTCTGCGACGAGATGAAGGTGAAGTGCACCTTTGTCGCGCAGGACTGGGACGGCATCATTCCCGCCCTTCAGGCAGGCAAGTTCGACGCCATCGTCGCGTCGATGTCGATCACGCCGGAACGCGCCGAGAAGGTCGACTTCACCCACAAATATTACAATACGCCGCCGGCGATCGCCGCCCCCAAGGACACTGACATCAAGGGTGTAACCAAGGAAGATTTGGCCGGCAAGACGATCGGCGTGCAGGCGTCCACCACGCATTTCAACTATTCGACCAAGACTTATACCGACAGCACCGTCAAGCCGTACCCGACCGCACAGGAATACCAGCTCGATCTGGCCAATGGCCGGCTCGATGCCGCCAATGACGACATCGTCGTGCTGCAGCAATGGCTGGATTCGCCGGACGGCGCCTGCTGCAAGCTGGTCGGCACAATCAAGCCGGTCATCGAAATCCACGGTCCGGGCGCCGGCATTGCCGTGCGCAAGGGCGAGACCGATCTGGTCAACCAGTTCAATGCGGCGATCGACGCCATCCGAGCAAACGGAAAGTACAAGGAAATCAACGACAAATACTTCAAATATGACGTTTATGGCGGCGAGTCCTGATCGACCGACATACGAGGACTTGAACGGCGGGAGATTCCCGCCGTGCTTATAAGGATGCCGCGCACGAGGGGTGACGCGGCACGGGTCTCGAAGAGCCTCAAGGAGAACAGGCAGGCGGATGCAGAGCGCACTGACGCTTCTCAGTTGGGGACCCGAAGGCTGGCTCGACGACATCGCCGCGGGTGTATTTGTCACGGTATGTCTTGCGCTGGCCACTCTGCCCTTCGGGCTGACGCTCGGCTTTTTCGTGGCGCTGGCCAAACAATCGGAAGAGCCGTCGCTGAGACTGGCCGGGAACATCTACACCACGATTTTTCGCGGAATACCCGAGCTGCTCACGCTGTTTCTGATCTTCTTCGGCATCCCATTGATCCTGCAGTACATTGTCCGGCTGGTGAGCCCCGGAACGTCCGCCGACGTCAACAGCTTCGTCGCCGGCATGATCGCGCTCTGCTTCATTTTCTCCTCTTATTCCAGCGAGGTGTTTTTATCCGCCTTCCGCGCCATTCCAAAAGGGCAATATGAGGGAGGCTATTCGGTTGGCCTGTCCAGCGGCCAGACGATGCGGCTGATCGTGCTGCCGCAGTTGATCCGCATCGCATTACCCGGACTTGCCAATCTCTGGCTTATCCTGCTCAAGGACACCGCGCTCGTATCGGCCGTTGGTCTCAACGAGATCCTCAGGCAGAGCGGGGTTGCCGCGCGCGTCACCAAGCATGCCTTCCTGTTTTACGGTTTTGCCGGCCTGATCTATCTCCTGCTGGCGATCGTCTCCTCCTTCGGCATCAATGCGATCGAACGAGCGGTCGGCGGCAGCGAGGTCAAGAGATGAGCCTGGCCACCGACACGCTGAAGGTCGACCGGCCGCCGCCGCCCGCACGCGGCTGGTCGCGTCAACGCATCCTCGGCCATGTCCTGGTCGGCCTGTGGATCGCTCTCGGCATTGGCATGGTCGTCTACCTGGTCGCTGCGTGGAACCCGGAGTTCTTCCAGAAATATGCACCCGGCTACATATCCGGCCTCGGCGTCACGCTGCTGCTGGTTGCCATCTCGATTGTGCTTGGCGCGATCCTGTCGGTGCCGATCGCCTATGCACGCATGTCGAAGAACCCGATCCTTTCGGGGTTCGCTTATGCCTATGTCTATTTCTTTCGCGGCACGCCGCTGTTGGCGCAGACCTTCCTGGTCTACTACGGGGTCGGCTCCTTCCGGCCGGAGCTCGAGATGGTCGGACTGTGGGGCTTCTTCCGCGAAGCGTTCAACTGCGCGATCTTCGCCTTTTCGCTGAATACGGCCGCGTACCAGGCCGAGATTTTGCGTGGCGCAATCGAGAGCGTGCCGAGGGGCCAGTGGGAAGGTGCCGCCTCGCTCGGCCTGCACAAACTGCAGACGATGTGGAAGATCATCCTGCCGCAGGCGCTGATCGTCGCGTTGCGCCCGTATGGCAACGAGATCATCCTGATGATCAAGGGCTCGGCAATCGTCGCCATCATCACGGTCTACGATTTGATGGGCATCACCCGGCTCACCTATGCGCGCACCTTCGACTTTCAGTCGTATATCTGGGCGGCGATCATCTATCTGATCATCGTGGAAACATTGCGCCACGGCGTCGAGTGGATCGAACGCCGCATCACCATCCATCTGCACCGCTGACTCCCATCGCCTTGCCTGATCCGGTAGAGAGGACCGCAAAGCAGGCTTCTAAGGGATTCGAAAACATGGCTTCGGTGGCATTTCTCGGTCTTGGCATCATGGGCTATCCGATGGCCGGACATCTCAAGAACAAGGGCGGTCACGACGTCACCGTCTACAACCGCACCAGGGCCAAGGCCGAGCAGTGGGTTGCCCAGCATGGCGGCAGCTTCGCCGCGACACCAGCAGAGGCGGCCGCGGGCAAGGACTTCGTCTTTTCCTGCGTCGGCAATGACGACGATCTGCGCTCGGTGACGACCGGTGCCGAAGGCGCCTTCAATTCCATGAAGAAAGGCGCCATCTTCATCGACAACACCACGGCATCGGCGGAGGTCGCGCGCGAACTGGCGCAGCAGTCGCACGCGCTCGGGTTTGCGTTCCTCGACGCCCCGGTCTCCGGCGGTCAGGCAGGCGCCGAGAACGGCATGCTGACCGTGATGGTCGGCGGCGAGCCCGACGCCTTCGACAGGGCCAAGCCAGTCATAGATGCTTATGCCCGCATGGTCGGATTGATGGGATCGGCCGGGGCTGGCCAACTCACCAAGATGATCAACCAGATCTGCATCGCCGGCCTCGTTCAGGGCCTGGCGGAGGGCATCCATTTCGGCAAGAAGGCTGGGCTCGACATCGAAAAGGTCATAGAGGTGATTTCCAAGGGTGCGGCCGGTTCCTGGCAGATGGAGAACCGGCACAAGACGATGAATGCCGGCAAATATGATTTCGGCTTCGCCGTCGACTGGATGCGCAAGGATCTTGGCATCTGCCTCGCCGAGGCCGACCGCAACGGCGCCAAACTGCCGGTGACGGCACTCGTCGACCAGTTCTACAAGGACGTGCAGGCGATGGGCGGCAAGCGCTGGGACACGTCCTCGCTGCTGGCAAGGCTGGAGAAATAGGATTTCACCGTGGCCGAGCTTTCGCCTCAATCCAGCGCCGATGAAATCGTCGCTCATCTGCGCTCGATCGCCTCGGAGGAAAATCGACTTGGCATGCTGCGCTACGGCATCAAGATCGAACGTGCGCTAGGTATCTCGCATGGCGTGCAGCGGCAGATTTCCAAGAAAATCAAGCGCAACCATGAGCGTGCCTTTGAGCTTTGGCAGACAGGCATCATGGAGGCGCAGTTCATCGCTTCCGTGACAGCCGATCCGGAGCGGTTCTCCTCCGCGGATGCGAGACGATGGGCGGCGACTTTCGACTCGTGGGATATCGTCGACGGGGTCTCCGATCTCTTTGTCGATACGGATTGCTGGAAGGAATTGATCGCCGAATTCGCGGTCGACGAACGGGAATTCGTTCGACGCACGGCTTTTGCGATGATGGCCTGGTCGGTAGTCCACCGGAAGAAGGAACCCGAGACGACCTTCCTCGAATTCCTGTCGATCATCGAGGCGCATGCGACCGACGGCCGCAATTTTGTGAAGAAGGCCGTGAACTGGGCGCTTCGTTCGATCGGCAAGCGATCGATGAATTTGCACGGCCCTGCCCTTGCCCTGGCGCAAAAATTGGCGGCCTCGACAGACAGGACTGCTCGCTGGATCGGCAAGGATGCCGTGAAGGAACTTTCCGATGCCAAGACGCTCGAACGGCTCGCCGCCAGAAAAGCTTGACCTGAGCGAAGTGCGCTTCACGGAGGTGACGCAATCGACGCGCGCCGATTTCGAAAACCTGTTCGAGCAACCCGGCGGGCCGAAATACTGCTGGTGTATGGCTTGGCGCAATCTCGATCGCCGCGAGCATGTCGAGAACGACGAGAAGAAACGCGCGATGATGACGCTGATCGACGCCGGCACGCCGGTCGGCATTGTCGCCCAGATCGATGGCCGGACCGTCGGCTGGTGCTCGATTGCGCCGCGCGAGACCTACCGCAAGCTGTCACGGCAGCAGAACGATAGCGAGATGGGCATCTGGTCGATCGTCTGCTTCTATGTACCGAAAGCGCTGCGCGGCGGCGGGCTGGCAAGCGCATTACTCGACGCGGCCATCGATCACGCCTTTGCCAAAGGCGCCAGGACGATCGAAGCCTATCCGGTCGACCAGGCGTCGCCGAGCTACAGCTTTATGGGTTTTCGGGACACGTTCGCCGCCCGCGGCTTTCGCGAGATCGGCATGACCGGCTCGCGTCGGCATGTGATGCGGCTTGAACGTTGACCTTGGCGACAGCGGCAGCTTTACTTGCTGGCATAGGCCGCAGATCAAGGCTCAACAATGGTGCAGCAATGAGCAACCGTCTCAAATCAGGAGCGATCCTGGCGGCCGCGGTGTTCGTGTCCATTGTGGCAGACAGCGCTTGCGCCGGGACGATGCATATTTTCTGGAAGGATCTGCGCCCGGCGACCCAGGCAGCCGCCGAAAGCGTCGGACTGCCAATGATTGCGGCCAAAATGCCGGATCATGGCGAGACGCTCTCACTCAACTTGCAGGACAAGACCGTGCAACTCGCAGGCTATGCGCTGCCGGTCGATCGCGACGGCGATCTCGTCTACCAGTTCCTGCTGGTGCCGTGGACGGGAGCCTGCAGCCACATGCCGACGCCGCCGCCCAACCAGATCGTCCTCGTCACGCCTGCACACCCTTACAGGATGTCCGAGGCCTACCAGCCGGTTTCGGTGACCGGCGCATTATGGCCGGGCATGGAGAAGAGCCAGCTTTTCATCCTTGACGGCGTCAGCGTCATCCAGTCGGGCTACACCGTGCGCAAGGCCGAGGTGGTCAATGTCGACACCGTGCCGGACACGGTCACGCTGCCAGTCAACTCGCCCTGGAGTTTCCTCAACAAAAAGAAGAACTAAGCCGAAGAATCTCAGGCGGCGTTGGCGCCGGACTCCTTGTCGAGCATCATGTAATCCAGCGGCATCTCGGTCGTGTATTTGATCTGCTCCATGGCGAAGGAAGACGACACGTCGCGGATCTCGATCTTGGCGATCAGCCGCTTGTAGAATGCATCATAGGCGGCGATATCGGGCACCACGACGCGCAGGAGATAGTCGACGTCACCGCTCATGCGGTAGAATTCGACCACTTCCGGGAATTCCTGGATGACCTCCGAAAAGCGCCGCAGCCATTCATGGCTGTGCGAATTGGTGCGGATCGAGACGAACACCGTGACCCGCACATTGACCTTTTCATGATCGAGGATGGCGACGCGCCGCTTGATGACGCCCTCTTCCTCGAGCTTCTGGATGCGCCGCCAGCACGGCGTCGTCGACAGGCCCACCTTCTTGGCGACGTCGGCGACTGCAAGCGTCGCATCCTCCTGCAGGAGGCGGAGAATTTTTCTATCAAGGCGGTCCATTGGGTGCTCCCCTGATGCAAGTCGTCCAAGTGCGCAGCGGCGTTGGCACAACGACATGCATAAAAACAAGAATTTAACGCGCGTCCCCTCATGCGCGACGCGCTTCGAGGAATGGATTACCATAATCCCTCTTGTCATGGCCTTTTACAAGAAAGAAATTCTGTTGGATAGCGCGAAAGCGAGTGATTTCTTGCTGAATGCCTAGCCGAGGCGATAGCGGATTTCCGATCTCAGAAAGGGCAGCAAATCCATTTCAAACCATGGATTGCGCTTCAGCCAGCCGGTGTTGCGCCAGGACGGGTGCGGCAGCGGCAGGACTTTCGGGTCGGTCGCCGCCGCCCAGATGGCACGCCAATCCATGACCGTTTCCGTCAGCGAGGGACGGCGCGCCGCGCCCATATGCCAGCTTTGCGCGTAGATGCCGATCGTCAGCACCATATCGACTTGCGGCATCAGCGCCATCAGCGATGTGCGCCATGCCGGCGCACATTCGCGGCGCGGCGGCAGGTCGGCGCCCTTGGCGTCCTGACCGGGAAAGCAAAAGCCCATCGGCACGATGGCAAACTTGTCCGTGTCATAGAATTCCTCGCTGCCGACGCCCAGCCAGCTTCGCAGCCGGTCGCCGGAGGCGTCGGTGAACGGCATGCCTGTGATGTGAACCTTGGTACCCGGCGCCTGGCTGGCGATCAGGATACGCGCACTCGACGATGGCCTGAGCACCGGACGCGGCTGGTGCGGCAACGGCCTGCCGGCCGGCTTATCGACGCAAATGCGGCAGGCGCGTACCCTCGCCGCCAAGGCTTCCAGCTCTTTGCTCATTCCGAACTCGTTGTCAGGCGGCGGCACTCGCCCGGCTCGAGATTGCCTGATGCCAGCGCAGCACGTTGGTGCACTCTTCGGGTACCTTGATGCGAGTCGGCTTCATGAAGTCGATGGCGACCAGCCCGGTGATGTCGGCGATCGAATACGCATCGCCGGCGACGAATTCCCTGCCGGCGAGCTCAGTGTCCAGAAATCTCAGGAATTCGATCGCCTTCGGCTTGTTGGCCTCGCCCCATTCGGGGATTTGCGGGATCTCCCATTCCCTCATTGCGGGGTGGATATGCCGGAACGCCGCGGCGACGCAGCCGAACAGATTGAACTCCACACGTCTTTGCCACATCTCGACGATTGCCTTGCCGAGCGCCCCATCCCCGAACAAAGCCGGCTTGGGGTGCAGTTCCTCGAAGTAACGACAGATTGCGACGGATTCGGTGATGATGGTGCCGTCATCGAGCTCGAGCACCGGCAGACGCTTCAGCGGATTGCGCGAGCTGACCGGCTGCTCTTTGTGCTCCAGCGCGCCCATGTCGACGGGCACCAGCGGAACCTGAAGTCCCTTTTCGGCCAGAAAAATCCGAACCCGGCGTGGATTGGGCGCGCGCCCGCCGTCGAACAGCTTCATCTCTATCCTCCTCGTCCGTCCCGACGAACTATAGGCACAACTCACCAGAAGCGAATAATTTCACGCAAGGCATCGCCGATCGACGCCAAGGTGCCGTGCTTTCTTTCGACCAGCTCGTGGCCGTGGCTCTCGCGCCAGTTCTTCGGCTCGTCGAAAGTTCCGCCCCAGATGCCGGCTTTGCCCGCGCGCGCAGCAGCTTCCTCGGTCTCGAAATCGCCAAAGGCGACCGCCCAGCCGGCCTCGACCTGAGCGCGGTTGAGATCCTTGCCGCCGGCCTTGCAGTCGCCGAGCAGCCTGCCGTAGCGGTCGCGCTGCCAGCCGCTGCAGGAAACGGCTTTGCCGGCGATCAACCACACCAGGGACTGCCGCGCGAGCTTGCCGCATGGATAGTCGGCACCGTTCTTGCGGCAGATCTGCGAATATTCCGGCGCATCGATGCCGCGCATGCGGATACGCTCGCCGCCGAGCGTGATGCTATCGCCGTCATTGACGGTGGCCGCGCCCTCCGTCTTGCGCGTCTCGATCCGGTCGAGGCGCGCCGCCAGGAGGATCGCCAGGCCGAGCACGATGAGTGTCAGCCCATAGTCCATTAGTCGGCGCCACAGGCTTCGCGGACGTGGCGCATAGTATCGCTGGCGCGGCCATCGCGACCACGAACGGCTCATATGGCAAACCGTTGGTTAATCATTCGAACGTAGCTTAACGATTTGAAATTGCTGCCCGCGTAAATTGAAGACTTCATGCCCCTGCAACGCTCGACCTCGGCGGACAAGTTTATTGTGGACCGCAGGAAACGCCATCGCAACAGCGATGTCGCGCGCGCGGTGCGCAAGACGCGCGACCGTCTTTCGCAGCAAGCCGGAAATCCCGACTTCGACCGCGAGCTGTTGAAGCTCCACGCGGTTTCGATGACCGGCGGCGTGATCGTCATTCCGCTGCTCGTTCTGGCAACGGCCGCGGCAGGCTTGCTCGCGGGCATCGGCAAGGAGATCGGCGTCTGGGCGCTGTTCACATTCATCTGCTATACCATCGTTGCATTCATGGCCAGACGCGTCACTCAAGCGTCCGAACTCAACCCGCTGGAAACGCATAGAGATTTCCTGATCGGCCATTTTCTGTGCGGGCTTGGCTGGGCTTGGTTCGCATGGCTCGGCTGCGAAACTTGCCAAACGGATCAGTTCCAGGTCGCCAAGGCGGTGGTGCTGCTGCTCGCCATGTCGGCAACCGCGATCCTGGCCTCGTCCCTGCGCGGTGCGCTGTTGGCGACCTTCGCCCTCCCGGTCGCCATCTATGCCTATGCCAGTGCGAAATTATGGATGCCGGTCGAGGCGATCATGGCAGGCTTGCTGATCGCCTCGTTGCCTTTCTTCGCCTATGTAGCGCGCCAGCTCAACCGTTCCTCGCTGATGCTGCTGTCGTTCCGCTCCGAAAAGGATGCGCTGATCGCCGAACTGGAGACGGCGAAATCGATGTCGGACGAGGCACGGCGGCGGGCGGAAGACGCCAATCTGGCGAAATCGCGTTTCCTGGCCTCGATGAGCCACGAACTGCGCACACCGCTCAACGCCATTCTCGGCTTTTCCGAAGTGATGGCCAACGAGGTGCTCGGCCCGATGAGCAACCCGACCTATCGCGACTATGCCCGTGACGTGCACGACTCCGGACAGCATCTGCTCGACCTGATCAACGAAATTCTCGATTTGTCGCGCATCGAAGCGGGCCGCTACCAGCTCAACGAGGAGCCGATGATGCTGCTCTCCGTCGTCGAGGATTGCTGCCACATGATGGAGCTGAAGGCGCGCAACAAGGACATCCGCATCGTCCAGGATTTCGAAAACGCCTTGCCGCGCTTGTTCGCCGACGAACGCGCGGTGCGGCAGATTGCGCTCAACCTGTTGTCCAATGCCATCAAGTTCACCGCCACCGGCGGCGAAATCCGCGTGCGCGTCGGCTGGACGGCGGGCGGCGGGCAATATCTCTCCGTCAAGGACAATGGGCCGGGTATACCGGAAGACGAGATTCCGATCGTGCTTTCGGCCTTCGGCCAGGGCTCGATCGCCATCAAGAGCGCCGAACAGGGCACCGGGCTTGGCCTGCCGATCGTGCAAGGCTTGCTGGCCATGCATGGCGGCGAATTCCAGCTCCATTCCAGGCTGCGCGAAGGCACCGAGGCGATCGCCATCTTCCCGCTGAGCCGGGTGATGGAGGAACTGCCGGCGCTGCCGACCAAGGCGGTTGCCTCGCGCCGGCGCTGAATGCTTAACTGCGGACCGCGGCTGCCATGCCGGAGTTGGTCAGCGCGGCCGCCTTGACCAGGCCGGCGGCAAGAGCCGCCCCTACCCCCTCGCCTTGACTGACGCCCAGATCGAGCAGCGGGCGAAGGCCGAGGCGCTCGGCGGCCTTGGCATGACCAGGCTCCGGCGACAGGCTTGCGAGGAGACAATGATCGAGCGCGGCGGGGTTGGCGGCATGTAGGACACCAGCGGCGGCAGTCACCGCAAACCCATCGAGCAGCACCGGGATCTTCTGCATCCGCGCCGCCAGAATGGCGCCGCAGATCGCGGCGAATTCCCGCCCGCCGACCCGGCGCAGCGCTTCCAGCGGGTCCTTGAGGCTCGCGCCGTGAAACGCGACCGCGGCTTCGACCACCTCCGCCTTGCGCCTCTGCATCGCCGCGCCCGCCCCTGATCCAGGGCCGACCCAGTCGGCGCCGGTGCCGCCGAACAGTGCCGTGCAAAGGGCCGCGGCGACAGTCGAATTGCCGACGCCGAGGTCGCCAAGGCACAGCAGGTCGGTGCTGCCGGCAATCGCTTCCATGCCGAAGGCCATGGTAGCGGCACAACCGCGCTCGTCCAGTGCCGCATCCTCGGTAATGTCGGCTGTCGGAATGTGCAGAGCCAGATCGAACACCTTCAAGCCGAGATCGTTGGCGATGCAGATCTGGTTGATTGCTGCACCGCCGGCGGCGCAGAGCTCGACTGCATTTGCCGTGGCGGCGGCCGGGCGCGGCGAAATGCCGTGGCGGGTGACGCCATGATTGCCGGCAAAGATCGCCACCAATGGCCGCGTCACCACCGGCGGCGCGCGGCCGCTCCAGCCGGCGAGCCAGGCGGCAATGTCCTCGATGCGGCCAAGCGAGCCTTCGGGCTTGTCTGCCTTGGCAAACAACTGGCGCACGCGGGCCTTGGCCGCCATATCTGCCGGCGGCAGGCTCACCAGGAGGTCGCGAAAATCGTCGAAAGGCAGCGCGCTGGTCATGTCGATGGCAATCGTCCGTGTGAATTGGTGAGCGGCATAGCCGCCTTGGCCAGCCGGCACAACCTCAAGCCGGCACAACCTCCAGGCCTGGTACAACTTGGCGGTATTGACGCGAAAGCATTCGTTGGCGGCGCTTCCCGGAGGGCTTGCATTGACTTTGTCGTTGCACCATGTGGAGGCTAGCCAAGGAAATCCTTATGACGGCCATTGAATCCCCGTGCATCCTGGTCTGCTCGATCGATATGAAAACCGGCTTCTGTTTCGGTTGCGGGCGCACGCGCGAGGAAATCGCTGCCTGGATCGACATGACCCCGCAAACCCGCCGCAGCGTCATGGCCGAGCTGCCGGCAAGGCTGGAAACGGTCGAGCGACGCCCCCGCCGGGAAACCCGTCGCAGCCGCATGGCACGCGAACGCGACGCCCTCTCGTGAACCGGCCGCAGAGATGAACCGACTGCTGTGGATTCTGATCGTCGCGATCGGGGCGGGTGTATTCCTGCTCATGCTCAACGATTCCGCCGGCAGTACATTCGGCATTGAGAATTACGATTTCAGCCAGCTGATCTGGCTTGGCGCTTTAGCGGCGCTCGTCGGCGCCGGCCTGCTCAGATCGGGCAGGCCGTTAGGCACCATGGCCCGCAGCCTCGGCGCCTGGGGTGCCATCGTGCTGGCGCTGATCGCCGGCTATCAGTACCGCTATGAGTTGCAGGATTTCGCCAGCCGCGTCACCGCCGGCCTTGTTCCCGGCAGTCCGCTGGCACTGGGCGTGGAAGAAGGCCATGCTACCGTCACCTTGGACAAGGCCGGCAGCGGCCATTTCGAAGCGCGCGTCACGATCAATGGCACGCCGATCCTGACGGTTGTCGATACCGGCGCGACCAGCACCGTTCTGACCGCCGAGGACGCTCTGGCGGTCGGGTTCAATTCGGCGGCTCTCCGCTTCACCATACCGATCTCTACCGCCAACGGCATGACACGCGCGGCGGCGGTGCGAACCGACGAACTGTCGATCGGCGGCATCGTGCGCAGGGACATGCCCATCATGATCGCCGCACCCGGCACGCTCGGCCAGAGCCTACTCGGCATGAATTTCATCGGCTCGCTGTCGGGCTTCGACGTCCGTGGCGATCGCATGATCTTGCGGGATTAAGTTTTTCCTCAGGCCGCCTCTGCGGTCCGGCCGAAATCGACCTCTGCGAAAGCCGTCTTGATCACCTCCGCTCCGGCACCCGGCCGTGTCGCCTCGGTGGAGAGGATCTGCCGGTAGCGGCGTGCACCGGGCAGGCCGTGAAACAGCCCGACCATGTGCCGGGTGACATGCCCGAGGCGTCCGCCCTGCTCGATATGGCGTGACGCGTAATCCGCCATGGCATCGATCAGTGCGGCAAAATCGAACGACTCAGCTGTGCTGCCGTAAAACGCGGCATCGATGCCGGTCAGTATCCCTGGCGTGTGATAGGCGGCGCGGCCGAGCATGGCGCCATCGACATGGTCGAGATGCGTCAGCGCCTCTGCGAGAGATTGAATACCGCCATTGATGCCGATGAATTTGTTTTGTTTTCTGGCTTTCAGCCGATAGCCGCGGTCATAGTCGAGCGGTGGGATGTCACGATTTTCCTTTGGGCTCAGTCCTTCCAGCCAGGCCTTGCGGGCGTGCACCCACAGCGCGTCGGCGCCGGCCGCGAAAACACCATCGGCCAACGCATCGAGTGCCGGTTCCGGATCCTGCTCATCGACGCCGATGCGGCACTTGACGGTGACCGGTATTTTCACCGCCGCCTTCATTGCCGCGACGCAATCCGCGACGAGCACAGGCGTCTTCATCAGGCACGCGCCGAAGGTGCCCGACTGGACGCGGTCGGACGGGCAGCCGACATTGAGGTTGATTTCATCATAGCCGAAGGCTTCGCCGATGCGCGCCGCCTCGGCCAGCTTTCCCGGATCGGCGCCGCCGAGTTGCAGCGCCACCGGATGTTCGCTGTCGTCGAAGCCGAGCAGCCGCTCGCGTGCGCCGTGGATGACCGCATCGGCCACCACCATCTCGGTATAGAGCAGCGCCTCGCGCGTCAGCTGGCGATGGAAGAACCGGCAGTGCCGGTCCGTCCAGTCCATCATCGGCGCCACGGCAACTTTGTGGCGTAACATATTCATTTTACTATTTTTTCTGTCTCAGTCCGTCCGATACTCCGTTCGAATGACAGAGCAATTTGGCAAGAGATGCACACCTAACTGACCCGATATATGATTTTGCCGCCGCAACTGAAAGCAAATTGGCATGTCACACATGTCACTGTACGCACCAGTTAGATGCCTGCCGTGGAACGATGGACCGCCGGCGGCATACCAGTCAGCCAAGGCGAAGCGTGTTGCGGGCGATCTGCCACGCGGATTCGACATGCCGCCGCGCCGCCTCCTCCGCCTCGTCCGGCTTGCGCGACCGGATTGCATCCATGATTTCGGTCATTTCGGCGATCGCCGGCTCGCGGCGGTTCTCCGACGCGATCGTCATTGAGCGGAGCTGGTTGATGCGGACATTCAGCCCCGTCACGATTTCCCAGGCAATGCGCTTGTCCGCCGCCTCGAACAGCGTTTCGTAGAACTTGGTCGTTGCCCGCATCACCTCGACAGGCGCACCGGACGCCCACGCCTCAAGCAGGTTCGTCAAGGCGGCATCGAGCAAAGCGATCTGCGCGTCCGTGGCCGTTAGGGCGCAAGCCCGCGCCGCGATGCCCTCGAGCAGCGCCCGCAATTCATAGATTTCGTCGGTGCGGCCGAGATCCGGCTTGGCCACGGCGGGTCCGTGGCCCGGTATCATCTGCACCAGGCCTTCCGCCTCCAGCTGCCGCAGGACCTCGCGCACGACGGAACGGCTCACCCCGAGCTGATCGCATAGCGGCCGCTCGACCAGCCTTTCACCAGGCTGGAAATGGAAGCCCATGATCGCTTCACGCATGCGCTCCAGCGCCAGCGTCCTCAGCGTCTTGGCAGAGCGGTCGATCCGCAGCGTATCGCCTGACATTTTCTCTCCCTACCCCGATCCGGCCACAAAACAGATTCCATAGCCGATTGACAAGGCTTCTGGTGCTCCATAGTATGGTATACCATAAGATGACGTAAAGATTTCGGCGTTGCACAGCCCCATGGCGACCGAGGACTTCATGAAACCAGCCATTCGAAAGATCGTCACCTACATCGAGAACACGCTAATCGAGGGCGGCAAGGAAGCCCCAAAACCGTTGCGCCTGATCGGCGTCGCCGCCGTGCTGACAAACCCTTGGGCGGGCCGCGGTTTCACCGACGACCTGTCGCCGGAGATCCGCGTCATTGCTCCCGTCCTCGGCGAACTGCTGACCCGCGAGATTATCGCCGTTGCCGGTTCCGGCGAGGCAATAGAAGGTTATGGCAAAGCCGCGGTCTGCGGCACGGCGGGCGAGATCGAGCATGCATCGGCGCTGATCCATACGCTGCATTTCGGCAACCATTACCGTCGCGCGGTCGGCGCCAAGACCTATCTCGCCTTCACCAATCTGCGCGGAGGGCCGAACACCCCGATCATGATCCCGCTGATGGACAAGAACGACGAAGGCCGCCGCTCCCACTATCTGACCGTACATTTCCAAATCGGCGACGCGCCCGCGCCCGACGAGCTGGTGGTGGCGCTTGGCGCTTCGATTGGTGGCCGCCCGCACCATCGTATCGGCGACCGCTATCAGGACCTCAAGGAGGTCGGAGACCTGCATGGCTGACGTCGCTGCCGCCGCATGGGTCCGGGACACGGCTCCGGACGGCACCGGCTTCATCCGCGCCGGCTCCGGCGCGCCGGTTCTGCTCATTCACGGTGTCGGCATGAACGCCGCGATCTGGCACGATCAGATCGCGGCGATGAAAGACCATCATGACCTGATCGCCATCGACATGCTCGGCCACGGCGTTTCACCGCTGCCGCCGGAAGAAGCCAGCCTGTCGGATTTCGCTGATCAGGCGGTTCGCCTTCTCGACCATCTTGGCGTGGCGTCGGTGTCGATCGTTGGCCATTCGATGGGCGCGCTGGTCGCTCTGGAGATCGCCCTTCGCACCCCTTCGCGCGTTCGCTCCAGCGTCTGTCTCAATGCGGTATTCCGCCGGCCCGCGGCCTTGGCGCAGGCCGTACGCGAGCGCGCGGCCGCGCTCGGCACCCATGGCAACCCTTCCGCCATTGCGGCTACGCTTGCCCGCTGGTTCGGCGACCCGCTGCCGGCGAACCTTATCGGGGCGGCCTCTACCGCGCGCGCCGCCCTTGAAAGGGTCGACCCCGAAGGCTACGCGCGCACCTATCGCCTCTTTGCCCATGCCGATGCCGAGCATGCCGATGCCCTCCCCGGTCTTGCCGCACCGGCCCTGTTCATGACCGGGTCGCAGGACAGCAATTCGACCCCGGCCATGTCGGCGGCGATGGCGAGGCTTGCGCCGCACGGCCAATGCCTCGTGCTCAATGGAGAAAGGCACATGATGGCAATGGCTTCGCCTGAAAAAGTGACCAAACACATCATGGAATTTCTCGACACGGCAGGAGACGCTGGCGTGAAGCCGGAGACGGATGCAGTCTTTGATAGAGGCGAATTCCGGCGCGCGCTCGGCTCGTTCCTGACCGGCGTCACCATCGTCACCACGATCAGCGCGGAAGGCGAACCGCGCGGCTTCACCGCCAACTCCTTCACCTCGGTCTCGCTCGAGCCGCCGCTGGTGCTTGTCTGCATCGCCAAGAGGGCGCTGGGGCACAGTGCTTTTTCGACGTCGAGAGGTTTCGCCATCAACATCCTGTCAGAGGACCAGAAGGCCCATTCCGGTATCTTCGCTTCCAAAGCAGCGGACAAGTTCGCGGCCGTGAGCTGGCAACCGGGCCGGACCGGCAATCCGCTGATCGACGGCTCCGTTGCGATGTTCGATTGCGGCATGGAGCAGCTGGTCGATGCTGGCGATCACTCGATCCTCATCGGCCGCGTCCGCGACTTCAGCCACAACGGAGCCCAGCCCCTCGGTTATTGCAGAGGCACCTACGTCACGCCTGGCCTCAGCCAGGAGGCGCTGGCGGCGGCGCCCCCCGATACGGAGGTCGGCGCCATTCTCGAGAACGAGGGCCGTGTGCTGTTCTTCGCAACGGCCGATGGGTTTCATGAATTGCCTGCCGGACGCGGACTGGGCACGCCCAACGATGCGCGCAGCCTCAAGGGGTGCCTTGCCGCCAGGGCCATAGACGCTCAGCTCGGCTTCCTGTTCGCGGTGTGGGACGACGCCGCCGAACCCTGGCGCACGCATGTTTATTATCGCGGAACGGTCGAGGGATCCTATTCCGACGATCGCCAGATGCGGCTTGTCGACATCGAGAAGATCGCAGATCTGAAGATCGCCGATCCCGCAATGCGTTCGATGCTTGCCCGCTATGCGCGCGAACGTACGGAAGATGCATTCGGCGTCTATGTCGGCAACGAGGTCGAAGGCGAAGTCCGGCCGCTCGCCAAGCCCTCGCCTTCTCAAATTCCTCTTTCCGGCCGCGGGTGAAACCGATGAAGTTTTCGCTTTTCGTGCACATGGAGCGATCGGATCTGACAAAGCCGCATTCCGAGCTTGTCGGCGAGCTGGACGAGCTGGTTCTGCAGGCGGAAGAGGCAGGATTCGAGACTGCCTGGATCGGCGAGCATCACGGGATGGAATTCACCATCTCGCCGAACCCGTTCATCAACATCGCCTGGCTCGCCGCCAAAACCAGGCGCATCCGGCTCGGAACAGGAACCATCGTCGCGCCGTTCTGGCACCCGATCAAGCTTGCCGGCGAAGCAGCGATGGCCGACGTCGTCACCGGCGGCCGTCTCGACATCGGCATTGCGCGCGGCGCCTACGCTTACGAATACCAGCGACTTTTCCCAGGCCTCGAGGCCTGGGGTGCCGGCCAGCGTATGCGCGAGATGGTGCCGGCGATCCGGGGCCTTTGGGATGGTGATTTCGAACTCGCCGGCGAGTTCTGGTCGTTTCCTTCAACCACCTCGTCGCCCAAGCCGCTGCAAAAGCCTTATCCGCCGATCTGGGTGGCCGCACGCGATCCGAACTCGCACGACTTTGCGGTTTCCAGCGAATGCAACGTCCAGGTGACGCCGCTTGCCTCCGGCGATGGCGAAGTGGCCAGCCTGATGGAGCGTTTCAATGCAGCGTGTAATGCCCACTCCGACGTACCAAGGCCGGAGATCATGCTGCTGATGCATACTTTCGTCGCCGAGGATGCCGCGGAGGCTGACCGGCTCGCGCAGGATCTATCGCAGTTCTACTGCCAGTTCGGCGCCTGGTTCCAGAACAAGAAGCCGGTGCACCAGGGCATAATGGAGGCGCTGACCGAAGACGAGATCGCGGCCATGCCGCAATATGCGCCTGACAAGATCAAGCAGAACCTGGTCATTGGCGAAGCCGACGAGGTGATCGCCAGGCTGAAGGCCTACGAAGCGCTCGGCTACGATCAGTATTCGATCTGGATCGACAGCGGCCTTTCCCATCGGCGCAAGAAGAAATCGCTGCAGCTCTTCATCGACAGGGTGATGCCGGCCTTTTCCGAGCCGAAAGCTGGATTGCGATGAGCACCACTCAATTCAGGAACTATATTGACGGCAGCTTCGTCGAAGTGGCGGCGACCTTCGACAGCATCGATCCCTCGACGGGCGCGCCATGGGCGAAGATGCCCGCTGCATCGTCTGATGACGTCGACCGCGCCGTCGAAGCTGCTCACCGGGCGCTTGGCTCCGGCACGTGGCCGGCAATGACGGCAACGGCACGCGGCAAGCTTCTGGTGCGGCTCGGCGATCTGGTGGTCGCCAATGCCGACCGGCTGGCGGAACTCGAGACACGCGATACCGGCAAGATCATCCGCGAGACCCGCGCCCAAATCGCCTATGTCGGCGACTATTACCGCTATTATGGCGGGCTGGCTGACAAGCACGAGGGCTCGTTTGTCCCCATCGATAAGGCCGACATGGAAGTGACCATCCGGCCGGAGCCAATTGGCGTCGTCGCCGCCATTGTGCCGTGGAACTCGCAGCTCTTCCTGTCCGCCGTCAAGCTCGGGCCGGCGCTGGCGGCCGGCTGCACCATCGTTCTGAAAGCATCGGAAGACGGCCCTGCCCCGTTGCTGGCCTTCGCCGAACTCGTCCATGAGGCGGGATTTCCCGCCGGGACCGTGAACATCCTGACCGGCTTCGGCCACGATTGCGGTCACCGGCTGACCAGTCATCCGCTCGTCGCCCGCGTCGCCTTCACCGGCGGTCCCTCGACCGCTCGGCAGATCGTCAGGAATACGGCGGAAAACCTCGCCTTCACGACGCTCGAGCTCGGCGGCAAAAGCCCGGTCGTGGTGTTTGCCGATGCCGATCTGGACAGCGCCGCCAACGCGGTCGTTGCCGGCATCTTCGCTGCCACCGGCCAGAGCTGCGTCGCCGGCTCGCGGCTGCTGGTCCAGCGCTCCGTCAAGGACGAATTCCTCGCCGCGCTCAAGCGCAAGGCCGAGGCGATCAGGATTGGCGATCCGCAGGATCCCGCGATCGAAATGGGACCGCTCGCCACCTCGCGCCAGCGCGAATGGATAGAGAAGATCATTGCTGAAAGCCTGGCCGCGGGCGGGCAACTGGTCACCGGCGGCATTCGCCCCGCGGGCATGGCGGACGGCTTCTATTACGCGCCGACGATTATCGACGCGCCTGATCAGACCCTTGCCTGCGTGCGCGAAGAGCTCTTCGGCCCGGTGCTCTGTGTGCTAGCCTTCGACGGCGAAGCTGAAGCGCTTTCGCTCGCCAACGACACGAAGTTCGGTCTGGCGTCCGGCGTGTTCACCACCAATCTGGCAAAAGCCCACCGCATGGCGCGCGGCATCCATGCCGGCGTGGTCTGGATCAACACCTATCGGGCGGTCTCGCCGCTGGTTCCGTTTGGCGGCTACGGCCAATCCGGGCTCGGCCGCGAAGGGGGCCTCGATGCGATCCGCGACTACACGCGTTCGAAATCGGTGTGGATACGCACCTCCGACGACCCGATTCCCGATCCTTTTGTCATGCGGTAGCCGCCGCTGGCCGGAGATGCGCGATCAAGGCGAAAACGACCGATCGCGAACAGACAACAACGAAAACAACAGAGGAGAACGACATGAAACTGATCATCACCGGCTTCCTTGCCGGATTTATTGCAACGACAGTTCTGGCAACGACGGCCGCAAAGGCCGAGGACATGGTGTTCACCAGCTGGGGCGGGACGACCCAGGAAGCGCAGACCAAATCCTGGGCCGAGCCGTTCACCGCTGCATCCGGCATCAAGGTCATGCAGGACGGCCCGACCGACTACGGCAAGCTGAAGGCGATGATCGACAGCGGCAGTGTCAACTGGGACGTCGTCGACGTCGAGATGGATTTCGCCATCAAGGCGGCCAAGGACGGTCTGCTCGAGCCGATCGACTTCAAGACCGTGCCGAAGGCCGACCTCGATCCGCGCTTCACCACCGATCACGCCGTCGGCAGTTTCTACTATTCCTTCGTGCTCGCCTGGAACAAGGGCGCCGTTTCGGGTGAACCGGCCGGCTGGGCCGACATGTTCGACCTGACGAAGTTCCCGGGCAAGCGGACCTTCTACAAATGGTCGGCGCCCGGTGTCATCGAGATCGCGCTGCTGGCCGATGGTGTTCCGGCGGACAAGCTCTATCCGCTGGATCTCGATCGCGCCTTCAAGAAACTCGACACCATCAAGTCGGACATCGTCTGGTGGGGCGGCGGGGCGGAGTCGCAGCAATTGATCGCATCCGGCGAAGCAACGTTCGGCCAGCTGTGGAACGGCCGCGTCTTCGCACTGGACAAGGATGGCGCCGATGTCGGCGTCTCCTGGAACCAGAACCTGACCGCAGCCGACGTTCTGGTGGTACCGAAGGGTGCCAAGAACAAGGATACGGCGATGAAATTCCTCGCCGCGGCGAGCAGCCCCGCCGGTCAGGCCAAATTTGCCGAAGCCAGCGGTTATGCGCCGATCAACACCAAGGCCAAGGCAGAGATGCCGACCGATGCCGTGAAATCGCTGCCGGACGCTCATGTCGACGGACAGATCAATCTCGACATGAACTACTGGGCCGCCAATCGCGACACCATCGCCGCGCGCTGGTATGCCTGGCAGGCGAAATAAGCCCGCTCTTGAACCGCAATGGACGAGACGGTTCGCGCCGTCTCGTCCCGTAGCCGGGTCGCTGTCATGTCGGTCGAAACACGCCGGAACTTTGGAACGGTGCGGGTGCCGGCAGGTCTCAATGGCCTGCTGCCGGCCCTGATTCTGATTATGCTGTTCTTCGTCGTCCCCGTGCTGGCGCTGCTTTTGCGCAGTGTCACGGAGCCCGAGCCAGGCTTGCAGAACTATGCTGCCCTGCTTGGTGACGGCACCTATGCGCGGGTGTTCTTCAACACATTCCTGGTCGCGGCGTTGGTCACCATCGTCACGGTCCTTGTCGCCTTTCCGGTCGCCTGGATGCTGGCGATCATGCCTTCGGGACTGGCCTCGATCATCTTCGGCATCATCATTCTGTCGATGTGGACGAACCTACTCACCCGCACCTATGCCTGGATGGTGCTCCTGCAGCGTACCGGCGTGATCAACCGGACGCTGATGACCATCGGCGTCATCGACCAGCCGCTGCCGCTCATCAACAATCTCACCGGCGTCACTATCGGCATGGTCTATATCATGCTGCCCTTCATGATCCTGCCGCTGGTCGGCACGTTACGGGCGATCGATCCGATGACGCTGCGTGCGGCGTCGCTGTGCGGCGCAAGCCCTTTCCAGGCGTTCCGCCGCATCCTCGTGCCGCTGTCGCTGCCCGGCGTCGCGGCCGGCGGCCTGATGGTCTTCGTCATGTCGCTCGGCTACTTCGTAACGCCGGCACTGCTCGGCGGCACGTCGAACATGATGCTTGCCGAAATGATCGCGCAGATGGTTCAGTCGCTGCTCAACTGGGGGCTCGGCAGCGCCGCAGCCTTCATCCTGCTTGTCGTCACCATGGCTCTCTACGCGCTGCAGCTGCGCCTTGCCGGTGCCAGGCGCATGAGCGGAGGCATCTGAGATGCTGCTCGACTATGACCGCATGGGTGGACTGCGGGTTGCCCTGCTCGGCTTCACCGCGCTGGTCGCCGGCTTTCTTCTGTTGCCGGTGATCTTCATTGTCCTGCTCTCCTTCGGCTCGTCGCGCTGGCTGGCTTTTCCGCCGCCCGGCTGGACGCTCAAATGGTACCAGGAGCTTTTTGCCGATCCGGCCTGGCTCGACGCCGCGCTGACCAGCGCCCGGATCGCCACCATGACGGCGATCCTGGCAGTAGCGATCGGCCTACTCGCCTCCTTTGCCCTGGTTCGCGGAAGGTTTGCCGGACGTGAGATCCTGCGCGGCCTGCTGCTGACGCCGATGGTGCTGCCCGTCGTTGTCTTCGCCATCGCCATCTACGCCTTCTTCCTTCGCCTTGGCCTCGGCGGCACCACCATCGGCTTCGTCATCGCCCACACCGTGCTGGCGCTGCCCTTCGCCATCATTCCGATCGCCACCGCGCTCGAAGGATTCGACAAGTCGATCGAGGACGCGGCAATCGTCTGCGGGGCAAGCCCGCTCGAGGCCAGGCTCAGGATCACCTTGCCGTCGATCCGGATCGGCATCTTCTCCGCCGCGATCTTTTCCTTCCTCGCCTCGTGGGACGAAGTCGTGGTGGCGATCTTCATGGCCAGCCCCAGCTTGCAAACCTTGCCCGTCAAGATCTGGGGCAGTCTGCGGTCGGACCTCAGTCCGGTGATCGCCGCTGCCTCCAGCCTGCTGGTCGGGCTGACGCTCGCCCTGATGGTGATGACGGCGCTGCTGCAGCGAAAGTTCCGGACATGACCCACCCTTTCCTCTCCATCCGCAATCTGCGCAAGGCGTTCGGCGCGATCGTCGCCGTGCACGACGTCACGCTGGACATTCCCAGGGGCGAGTTCCTGACCTTCCTCGGGCCCTCCGGTTCGGGAAAATCGACGACGCTCTACGCGATCGCCGGCTTTCAGGACCCGACTTCCGGCGATGTCTTGCTGGAAGGAAAATCACTGCTTGCAGTGCCTTCGCACAAGCGCAACATCGGCATGGTCTTCCAGCGCTATACGCTGTTTCCGCATCTGACGGTGGCCGAAAACGTCGCTTTTCCGCTGCGGGTTCGCCGCCGGCCGGACGCCGAGGTGAAGAAAAAGGTCGCCGACATGCTGGCCCTGGTGCGGCTCGAAAGCTTTGCCGGACGCTTACCCGGTGCGCTGTCGGGCGGCCAGCAGCAGCGCGTCGCGCTGGCCCGGGCGCTGGCCTACGATCCTCCGATCCTTTTGATGGACGAGCCATTGTCGGCGCTCGACAAGAAGCTGCGCGAGGAAATCCAGGGCGAAATCCGCCGCATCCATCGCCAGACCGGCGTCACCATTCTCTACGTCACCCACGATCAGGAAGAGGCGCTGCATCTGTCGGACCGAATCGCCCTGTTCAAGGATGGCCGCATCGAGCAGACCGGCACCGGCGAGGATCTCTATCTCAGGCCGGCGACCGATTTCGTCGCCGGCTTCATCGGCAATTCGAATTTCCTCGCCGCCGAACATCTCGGCACCACCAACGGCACGACAACGATCCGCATGACAGACGGTTCGGTCATATCCGGAGTCAGGGCCAACGGCACGTTCGGCAAAGGCCAGAAGACCAGGCTGATGATCCGGCCCGAAGCCTTTAGCATGGAGCGGAGCCCGGCGAGCGCGGAACTGAATGTCGAGATCGTCGACATCGCATTTTACGGCGAGCGCCGGCGGATCGTCGCGCGCATCGCCGCTGGACAGGAGGTTGACATCAGGCCGACCTCCGCCGCCATGCAATCGCAGGATGTGTGGCCCTGCAGCCGGCAGGTCTTTTTCGATCCCGCTGCTGCATTCCTGTTTCCGGCCTGACCAAGCCGCGGTGGATCGCCGCCCTTCAACGCTTCGCAGCGATGGAAGCGTGCTTGGGAACAAGCTGCGGTTAGGTCCATCATCAGCTTCGGTCAGCAAGCGCGCAACGTGATCGACGCTGCAGTCGGCTGATTGGATGGCGGGCGCAACTCCCGTATCCATTGACAGTCGTCATGCTCGGTTGGAAGATGAAGAAGGTCAGCGGCGATAGCCATACGGGAAGGCAATGGTCCAACCGCCAGATACCGGACACCATCCTGGCAGCGTCGTCGCGGTCATCGTCATTTGTTTGATCATCGTTGCTTTGTTCTTCATAGGCTTCAGATACTCAAGGCCAGGCCAGGGTACCCTCGTTATTCCCGGCGGTACGCTGCAGCAACCGTGAATCCGACCCTTTGGCGCTGACGCGAAGCCGTTCTCAGGCTGCCAAACGTGCCCGGCGGGACTGGGGGACGCCGCAGAATGGGCCGGCGGTTCGCAGCCGGTCTTTTGCTTCTCGCCGCGGCATTCCTTTCCCACCTAAACAACCGAGCCTGACCGGTGTGAGGTCGACCATACTAGGAGACGACGAGCGCTCAGCCACTAGGCACTAGACGGCCCTGATCAGCCGGAGCAGAGAAAGCGCTTCGAAAAAGGTCCCCTTGCGAAAGGCAAGATAGGTCGGCTCTTCGACACCATGGAACCGGCGCTTGAAGGCCGCCTGCCCCTGCAGATTGAAGCGGGTGCGATTGACCCAGGGGGAGTCATAGGCACGCTGGAAGGCGTGCCGCCAGAAATCGCTTTCGGCAAACCCGCTAGGTCCGATTTCGACAAGCGGCGACAGGCCTAGGGTGACGACGGAAACACCTTCATCGCGAAAGCGGTCGACCGCGAACTTGGTCAGGCCGATCTCGGCATGCGCCGAGGCATCGATGTGCTTGCGCTTGAACGAGGTGGTGTAGCCGATGACCTTGCCGTCGCTGAACAGCGGATCGAAATCCAGCAAGGCCACGAGCCCCCCATCCGGACCGTGCAGGACGAAACGGCGCATATCGACGCCAAGGTGATCGGCAAAGGGCCTGTTGAGAAATTTCATCTCCCAGCGCTTGACGATGCGGTCGGCCCGCCAATTCTGGGAGAGTCTGGCAATCTCGTCGAGGAAGACAGTCCCGTTGTCCTCTGCGAAGGAAAAACCCTTCTTCAAGAGCCAGCGTTCGGAATAGCGCACTGTCTCATTGCGCTTTCCGGAAAAGTCGTGTCTGGGCAGGACAAGCCTGGTGTCGACGCCGAGGCGGTTGACCTGATAGCCAAACCCGGCAAGCACGCGCGCCGTCTGGTCGCCGATCTGCACGAACCACGGGCTGCCGGCAACCTCGATGAAACGTCTGATATAGTCGCGCCGATCGGCCGGGGCAGCCACTGGATCACCGAGCGCGAAATGATGTCGCGTTTTGCTGCCGTAAGCGATGTAGCCCTGGGCATCGCCGAAGTAGTGAAGCCCCTTCTGCACGGCGGTCGAATAGGCAAGGGAAAAATCACCATGGCGACGGACCAGCGCCAGGCGCTCGACATAGTTCAGCTGCAGCCGCGGTATTTTAGGCCCGCGGTTCTCCAGGAAACGATCGAGGCGTCTTCGCAGTGACGGCATGGTCGACTTTCGCGTGCCGGCTAAGCCGATGAAAGAGCTGACGGACCCCAAACCGATCATATTGCCGCGAGCTGATCCTTATCTCAGCGCGGCATGTTTACCCGGCCGGAGCCGCCAGATTCGTAGGCGCAATCTGCCCCGGTCCCGCCCCCAGACGGCAACACGCATTGTTATCGACGCCCAGCGCCTGACGGCTGGTTGCTGCGCCCTTGGCGACACGAAAATCAATGCCACTTTCGGAAGCACCCAGATCACCTGCCAAACACGATGTTCTTATCGAACGGCGCTCTGAGAAGATTCCGCTTGATCGGAAGCCAGGAACTCGTCGCGTTCTGCTATCCACAAATCGGCGTAGTCGACATTCTGCCATTCGGCAAACCACGGGCCGCCGCTGGTATAGTGGACCGCCTTAGGTGTGCCGACCGCAGGCTTTTCATTCCAACCTTCGAGCCAATTCCACTCTACCGGCAATGAGCCCAAATCTTTGTCGGCAACCCACTGCATTCGGTGAAGATAGGCGCCACTTTCCCGATTCACGACCTCTGGCGTGAGCGATCTGACCGAAGGATGCGCGCAATTGAACAGCATCAGCGACGACCAGTTTTTCCGAGGATAGGACGTCTGGACCACACCATCCATCTTGGTTGTGGCCTTCGGCGCATAGTCATGCTGGACGCAATAGACCGCCTTGTCCGAGTCCGTATATTTCAGCAGGCCTGCGACGTCACCAAGCCACAGGAAATCACAATCGCAAAACAGGGCCCAACCCGTGTAGTCGGCGAGAAAGGGCGTGAGGAAGCGCGTGTAGGTGAACTCCGTTGAGGCGAGCGGATCTTTTTCCCGCCAATATAGCCCGCGGGCACGCATCTCGTCCTGTTTGATCGGAATGACGGAGACAGGCGCCGACGCATGTTTGAGCAGCGAGTGTCGCGCGACGTCGTACGCGATCGGCTCACGGCTGTCCCATCCGATAAATACCCTAAACGCATCAGTCATATTCACTACCCTGGCTTTCGATTTTTACGGTCGTACACTAACTAGTTGGCGATGGCTCGGCAACAATTGCGGTCAACCAAGCCGGTTTCTCACAGATTTGTCCTGGCCTCAGCGTTGCTTTTTTGGGTGGACCGGGCCTCGCATTCCCAATGCGACACGGGCCCATTTCTGATAGGTGTAGCTGGCCGAATACGCGGCCACCATCGCACCAATGGAACCGTCCAGAAATCCCAGCCGGAAAATATAGCTGCGCACATAGGCCCAGACCGAGCGCAAAACCGCCTTGCCTATCGAGCTTTTTTTGCCCTCGGCAAGCAGTTGCGCGGCGGACGCTTCTGCGTACCGGCCGATCTTGTCGTGGGCATCTGCCAAGTCGGTAATGGAATCGTGCTCGATCGGCTGGGACAATCGGCTGACCTTCCCGTTCACCAATACCTTCTCGTGCACGGTGTCGTCGCTGAACCGCCCGGAGCGGCGACGGAAGAGCCTGAGCACCAGATCGGGCGACCAGCCGCTATGGCGGACAATGTGCCCGCAAAAGCGCGATCTTCTCGGTATTTCGAAGCCGTCATTGGCTTTTGGGTCGGCGATTGCGGCCCTTATTTCCGCGCCGAGCGGCGCCTCCACCCACTCATCGGCATCCAGCGAGAGGATCCAATCCCCCGTTGCCGCGGCCAGCGCACGGTTTTTTTGCGCGCCGAAACCGGGCCAATCAACGGTCATCAGAACCTTTGCCCCCAGAGCACCGGCAATCTCCCTGGTTCTGTCGCTGCTGTTGTTGTCGAGAACGACGATCTCATCGGCAAAATGGACCGACCGAAGGCACTGCGCGATGGATGCCTCCTCGTTGCGGGTGATGATAATGACCGAGAGCGCCGGCACGGTCAGAATGTTCCGGCATCAAAGCTGCCACTGTCATTCGAATGCATCTGCAGCATCGGCTCCCGCTCCGTTGGCACACTGAGGGTACTGACCTAATTCAACAAAGTCGAAAATCATTTCAGATCAAGGCTTTCATAAAGCGCCATCATTCGCTTGATCATGACATTGAAATCATAGTGTTCGGCGGCCGCTCTCACCCGGGCTGCGGTCTCAGGTCGTGACGACAACTGCAGCGCGTGCGCGAGCGCTGCAGCGAGGTCGCTTTCGCTGGCCGCATCGCAAACGAGCGTCGGCTCGAACCGCTCGACAAGCTCGCGCGCTCCACAGCCGGTGCTTACCAGGGCGGGCAAGCCGCTGGCCATCGCTTCGATGACCACTGTGCCGAAAGGATCATAGATGGAAGGCAGCACGGCAATATCGGCCGCGCCGTACCACGGCAGCATGTCTTTCTGCGGCCCCAGCATCTTGAGCCGTGCGCCGAGACCGAGCCTGTCACCGACCTGCCTGAAGGCGTTGGCGCGCGAATCATGGCCGATGACCCACAATTCAGGCTCGCCATCGAGCCTGGCGACCGCCTTCATCAGTGCAAGAAGTCCTTTTCGCGCAAAGCCCGAGCCGACAAACAGGACGACCGGCCTGTTTTCGTCAACGTCGAGCCGCGCGCGGATTGTCGCCCGATGCTGCTGGCGCAGCTGCGGGTTGAAGCGGTCGAGATCCACCCCGTTGGGAATATGGTGCACATTTTCCGCCGGATAATCGTAGTGACGGACAATGTCCTCTGCCACCATCTTCGAAATGGCAATGACAGCTTTGAGCCTCGGGCTGGCGTAGGTTGCACGTTCAAGGCGCAGCGTCTGGCGGTGAAAGGGGCTCAGCGCCATTGCCGCCCTGCCAAGCCGCGTCTCGAAACGCCGCCGCTCGGCAAGGTAGGCGGCATGAACGCCCTCCCCGGCCCGGAAGACATCGCAGCACGGGAGGCGATCGTTGCTCTGCACCAGCGCCGGCGGCATCTCGGCGATCTTGCGGCAGGCGGCTTGAGCAAAGGACGTCGCCCGCAGCGAACGCGGAAACCGGCGGCCGGCACAATGGATGAACTCGATGCCTTCATAACGCGGCCAGTCGCCGGACAGCACGGCCACCCGCCGCTGACGCGCGGCGAGTGCGGCCATGATGTTTTCCAACATGATCTCGCCGCCACCGAAAGGCGCATAACGCTGGCGCACGAACAGGAGCGGCCTGTCGAATTGATTTTCGGTGCCACGAATGCCGGCGTGCATGGGGTCTGGGCTCCGGCCTTGTTGCCATCTGACGATGTCTATAGAGGCCAGCGCGCATCGGCAACAGTTGGAAAGCTCACCCGCCGGAACTCAGAACAGGCCTGTGTCCATTGTCCGCAACTGCTTGCGATTTGCCTAACGGTGCTGCATGTAGAAATTAACTGCAAACAGCGGATCAGCGCCAGCTCCAGCCGGGCGGTGACCGCCATGAGGGGAATCGATGGCTTGAGCAAAGCAACCTGGCCCGCCATTGTCCGCCGGACGATTACCGACACCGCCATATATCGGCTGAGACACACTTTCGGAAGACGGGCAGAAGTGTCATCGCTGCGGCCGATAACGCCCCTTAAAGCGAATGACCTGCCTTTGATCCTCGTGATCCGCAACGAGGCGGACAGGCTACGCCCGTTCCTGAAGCACTATCGCGAACTCGGCGTCACCAGATTCGCCGTCCTCGATGATCGCTCGACAGACGGAACAGCTGAGCTTCTGGCCGAGCAGCCAGATGTCGATCTATTCAGCTCGCCGATCACCTATTCGCAGTCGGACCTGGGAAACCTTTGGCGTCAGGGGATTGTGCAGATCTATGGTCAGCCTCGCTGGTATCTGACCGTGGATGCCGACGAATATCTTGTCTATGACGGTATGGATCAGCATCCGCTCGGTGCGATGGCCGACTGGCTCAAGCGGCGCGGAATGACACGCCTGCTGGCGCCGATGATCGACATGTATCCGAGCGGAAACATCTGGGACGTACCCTTCGATCCCATCGTGCCGCCATGGCAAGTTGCGGACCATTTCGACGGCAGCGGCTATGAGGTGACGAGGAGCCCCCGGCATCTCAAGATCACAGGCGGCCCGAGAACCCGGCTTTTCGCCAGGCAGCACAAGTTGACCAAGTTTCCTCTGATATATGTTGATCGCCAGACGATTTTTACGTCGATTCACTCACCGCTGCCCTACTGGCGAAACTATATAAAGGGATTGGCTGGCCTGCTTCATTTCAAGTTCTTCGCCGATTTCAACGACAAGGCGCAGGTCGCGGTGGCGGAAGGTCAGTATTGGAACGGCGCTTCCAAATATCGCCAGTATCATGAGGTATCGAGCGGTAAAGCCGCTCTCAGCGCGATGAGCGAACAGTCAATGCGGTACGAAGGCGCTCACAGCCTGTTCAAAACGGGTTTGATCGACAAAATTGATTGGTAGACGGCATTTCAAGCAGATGCCGAACCGACATCATGCATAACCGAATGCTTTCATAAGCTGGGCACCTCGTCCTTGTACCAGGTCCTGTAGCTCGGCGTTTCCAAGTTCGGAGCGCCATCTTCCGCTCCCGTCATAGATCGGCTGATTGACCTGTTGGTTCCGGAGCACCGCATGTGGCGTCTCGCCGCTGGCGTCGGTCGGCTTGAACCACTGCTGCGGGTTCTTGTGATAGTCGAGGAGATCCGGGCTGAAGGTTACATCGAGAAAGCCGCATATCTGCTCGACGACTTTGGCCGGATTCTCGACCAGGTCCTCATAGCGATAGATCAGCACATCCGGCTTTCCCCGTTCCGCAAGAACCAGCGCGTTGTCGTTGATCCAGCGGTCGAGAGCCTCCGTTGGGTCGCCAAGTCGTTTGATCAGGGACGCTACGACGTCGCGCCCATCTCGCACCGGCATGACGAAACGCGCGCCGGGCACGAGCCGGCGAATGCGGGCGACACGGCGGATATGCCGCGGTGTCTTTTCAAGCAGCACGTTCTTTCCAGCATCGAGCGCCGCCCGCTTCAGTTTCCAGAAGCGGAACATCGCCAGTGGCGTCCACTTGAAGAAAATGTTGGTTTCCTGGAGCGGCAGGTAGACGTCGGGATTCGACGCAAGGATCGTCGCAATCAACGTCGTCCCGCTATGGCCGCAGCCGCAAATGAATCCGGTCCGCATCACCATGTCGGCAATGCTCCCTAACCCAAGGCGACCCGGGCGCGGTTATCGACGCGAGCGTAGCACAAGCCGTTCGTGCTAAAAACCTTGTCCAGCTTCTCCCAATATTCGAACTTAGCCAACTGCTCGTCACAATAGGCCACGTCGTCCTCGGAAAGATATTCGCCGTAACCGCCTATCTTGCCCTTGCGCACCTTGAAGCTTTCGGGATCATTCGCATCGCGCGGCTGTAATATCTTGCCGTATCGATCGGACAGATCACCGGTCGATTCACTCACTTTCATCTTGTCGAACGTTCGGTTGTTCGCCACCTCGACAAGCGTCCGATCGTCAGCCTGCTGGTTCAGGAATCCAAGGATCGCGCGAAGGACACCAGCCGTATCCCGATGCATATCTTCATATTGAAGATACCGGATTTCGCGCATCCGGGGCATGGCCGCGAACCAATGCAGATTAAATCTGATGATCTTTTCAATCCCATGATTGTCGCTTCTGATAAAATCGCTGAACGATCCCGCTGGAAGCATGTGGCGCTTCTGAACCTGAAAGTACCCTGAGACCACCGTATCTCTTGGATCGCGAACAAGCATTATTGTTCTTCTCTTCTTGTATCGGGATTTATTCTCCTTGAGGCCCGATATCGGTCGAAGTAACTTGTGGTCGGTTCCGTCGTGAATGTATTGAACTTCAACTCCGAGATCGTCCAGCATGACACGTAGCCACGTGCGCCCCGATTTTGGAAAGGATACGATAAGAGGAAGAGGCGGCGCTTTGGCCTGGAAAAATTTTAGAAAGGACATGTTTAGAAAGGACATGGAGAGACCTCCTTTAGATTATCAGAGCTGGCGCCCGAACCGCTGCCGGCCAGACCAACCCCATTACTGGGCGCCTAAGCCTACGGCTAATTCGAACACAAGGCAGAAATGCCAGCAAGAATTGCGATCCTCTGCGGGGCGAATTGGCCTTTACTATATCCCGGTTCGGAATGCCTTATGTTTTTTGGCCTGTTGCGACGACTGTTCGACACGGGCGCTCCATTCCGCGGTCCGTCGGCCGAACTCCTTAATGCGCATCGCGTCGAAGCGTATTCAGTGACGCGCTTTTGGACGACATGCATTAGCCACTCACTTTTGTGAGCCATGGCGCCAGAATGGACTCGGCCTCGCCCATCACCACGGACCAGGGGCGTTCCCGTTTCGAGACCAGCACGGCCGATGGATAGTAGGGCGTGCGGTCGCCCTCGACCGGCCAGGAGCGCTTGAAGCCGTCGCCCAGAATGAAAACCGAGGGGATGCCGAGCGCGCCGGCCAGATGCGCTCCGGTATTGCTGATGGTCACCACGGCGTCCATCGCGGCAACCTGCGCGGCGAAAAGATCCATGTCGACGAGCTGATCGACCGATCTGTCATGAAGAATTCGCTCCGGCTCACCGTCGGTCAGGATCTTCAGATCGGTCTCGATCTGGCCGTACTGCAGCGAGACGAACCGGAGGTCCGGTCGGCCGATCAGGTTTCGCCAGGCGGCAAGCGGCGGCAGGTCTTTGCCGGGATTGGAGCTGCCCCATGCGATACCGACCAACGGCCGTCCTTCCTTCCGGTAGCGGGCGCGAAGTTCAGCGACCCGGGCCGGATCCGGCTTAAGGGGCACGAAATGCTCGCGGATCGTCGCCTCGTCGGTTTCGAAAACGGCAGTCAGATGCTGGACGCCGGCGAAGGCCTGCGCCTCGGCATAGGCGGCCTTGCCGCCAGCGCCGACCGGCCGCACATCGGCGGTCGGAAAAGTGCGCTGAAAGAGCGGTACCAGGCGGCGCTCGACCAGCACGATCGAGCGGGCGGCGCGCGCCAGGGCACAGCCGACGGAACTCGCATGATGGATCGCGGTGGCCAGACCCTGCTTTTCGGTTTCCATCAGATCAATCAGCAGTGTCTGGCCAGAAATATCCTGGCCCAGCCACTCGCCATCGACGCGGCCGTTGACGATGTGGCGTCGGGCGATCCTGAGTTCGGCGGCTGCGCCATAGGCGCCCATCCGCATCAGCGCCTTGCTGAGCTCGTCGATCAGGTGGACCTCGCCCCTCGACTTCGCAATGGATCCAAGAGCCAGGGCTTTCGGCAGTGCCGCCGGCCAATCGCGGGACTCGACGCTCCGCCGATAATCCGCCATCTGATCGGCAATGTCGCCGTCGCGCCAGCGAAGGAAGAGCTGCCGCCGGTGACGTCGGAACCAGACCTTGTATTTGTAACCTGCAAGCGCGACAGCGCGGCGCAACCGGCCGAGAAGTTGGCTACCCTCCATCGCCAGCTCCGCTGATGATTTGCATGACCCGTCCGCCTGCTTCCTGCACTGCCGACGCCCAGGCTCGGCCGCCTTTTCGGACCAGTCGAACGCTCGGATATGCGGCGACGGTCTCACCGAAAGCAGGCCAGGACAGCCGAAATCCATCGTCGAGCATGACAATCGTCGGCACGCCGAGCGCTCCGGCGAGGTTGGCGCCGGTATTGCTGATCGTCACCACCGCGTCGAGCGCCGCAATTTGGGCGGCAAAGCGGTCCATGTCCGTCAACTGGTCGACGGAAGCGTCATGGATGATGCGCCCCGGCGCGTGGCGCTCGAACTCGGAGAGGGCCGGCCCGACATCGCCATATTGCAAGCTGACGAGGCGCCCCGGCAGGCTGCTGAACAGCGTCCGCCAATCGTCCAAGGCCGGCAGATCCTTGCTCTTGTTGAGGCTTCCCCAGGCAAATCCGATCAGGGGACCTGGGCCGCTATCGAGATAGGTGCCGCGCAGCTCGGCAACCAGTCGCCGGTCCGGCTCCAGCGGAACGAAGGGCGCGCGTGCCGCCGGGTCGTCCGGCCAGAAATGCTTTGCGAGTGTCTCGAAACCGGCAACGACATCGGCGTCCACCGCCGCCATGTCCTCTTCCCCTTCAATCCTGACATCGAGCGCAGGATATGTTCTGCGATAAAGCGGTGCCAGTCGCGGCTCGACGAAGACGATGCATCGACCGGCAGCCGCAGCTGCTGGACCAAGCAAAGACGCGAACTGGAAAAAGATCGCCAGGTCGCCTTCGCGACGATCGACGAGAAGCGTGCGACCCGCAAGATCACTGCCATCCCAATCGGGCCTGCCGCGCAGCTGCTTGCTCGCCGCCATCAACTGCCAGATGCGATTTCCTCCGTCGAGACGCCTCAGTCCGCGCCCCGCTTTCTTGATCAGGCCGAGATCGTCAAGCTGCTCACCAAGCGCGCCAAGCGCCAGTGCATGGTCGCGAGCAGTTTGCCAGTCACCACGCTGCACGCTTTCCTCCATCAGCCTCATATGCCGTTCGGCGCTTTCGTCGGCGTGGCGCGAGGGACGTCTAAGAAGTTCCTTTGCCCGCTCGAGGACCTTCTGCAGCCGCTTGCCGACGGCGCCCTGCGGGCGCAGGTCGGCGGTTTTTGCCTTCTGAAGGATGGTTCGTCTGTTCTGCACGGCGATGTTCTATCGTCCCCGGGGAGCGTCGGAAAGCGTCGTCAGGATCGACGAGAGCCGCCGGCCGGCCTCGTCGAGCACCAGCGACCAAGGGCGCCCCTCCTTGCGAATGACAATGCCCTTCGGATACCAGGGTGTCCGGTCGCCGGTCACTGGCCATGCCGTCTGAAAATTATCGTCGATGAGGAAAACAGTCGGCACGCCAAGGGCTCCGGCAAGATGGGCCGCCGTATTGCTGATCGTCACGACAGCATCGAGTGCGGCGAGCTGTGCGGCGAAACGGTCCATGTCGACCATCTGGTCGACGCTGTCGTCAAAGATCAGACGCGCGTCGTTGCCGTTGCGAAGGCGCCGCAACGCCGGCTTGATCTGTCCGTACTGGAGCGAAACGAATGTCGCTTGTGTCTGGGCGATGAACCGTGCCCATTCAGAAAAATCAGGCACGTCCTTGGTGTGGGATTTGCTGCCCCAGGAAAGACCTGCCAGCGGCAGATCCGTCATCGAGCGATAGCGCTTGCGGAATGTCTCGACGAGTTCAGGATCTGCCCGCAGCGGCACGAAGTCGGCAGCAAGTTTTTCGGCATCGCGTCCGAACACCCAGGCGAGATCTTCGAACGTCGCACGTTTGTTGCCGACCACATCCTGCTGCGCCGGGACCACGGTCGCCTTCGGGAACGTTCGCTGCAGAATTGATACCAGGCGCGGCTCGACCCGAATTGTTGCGCTTTGGGCATAGGCAGCGGCAGCGCCGGCCAGTCGCGCGTGGCGGATAACCCGACCAAGGCTGCGCGGGTCATCCTCCACAAGATCGATCAGCAGTGTATCCGATCCGAGATTCTCGCCGGTCCACTCGTTGGCGCTTTTCCCTTTCCGCAGCCGGCGAGCGGAAAGCCGAAGCTCAGCTGCCCGCGAAAAGTTGCCAAGGCGTTCGAACGCCTGGCCCGCCTTCTGCATCAGCTCCGGGTCGCGATTATGATCGGCCGTGACAGCCATCTCATTGGTACCGGCTTCAAGGCCTTTCCAGTCCCTGCGCACGATCAGGGCCTCAACCTTGGCCTGCAGATCAAGAATGGAACGAGGCTGCTTGGGACTAAAAAACAACCTGCGCACCGCCTTTTTGTACCGGCGCACCTGAAGGCCCAGTCCACCAATCACATACCGGACATAGGAACCGTGATAAAAGCTGGTCATCGGCCTTCAGCGCAATACGCTCTGCCGCAGCTTTTTGCCGCTTTCGACCATCGGATCGGGCGTCTCCAGGTGGAATATCGAACGATAGATCTCGCTGTGCTTGGCAAGCTGGTCATGCGTTCCAGCATCGACAAGCTGTCCGGCGTCAAACACGAGAATACGATCGGCCGCCTTGATTGTAGACAGCCTGTGCGCAATGCAGATCACCGTGCGCTGAAATGTGTTGTCGAAGGCTGCCTCCATAACCGCCCGTTCGTTTTCACCGTCAAGCGCGGATGTCGCTTCGTCATAGACGATTACCGCAGCATTCTTGAGCAGGGCGCGCGCGATGGCAACGCGTTGTTTCTGGCCGCCGGACAGGTTGGTGCCGCTTGGCCCGACAAGCGTGTCGAGCCCGTTTTCGAGCGCCGAAGCAAAGCTGGTGACCCGGGCGAGGTTTGCAGCGGACTCGATTTCCTGATCCGTGGCATTCGGGCGGCCGTCGCGAATGTTTTCGCGGATCGAGCCTTCGAACAGGAAGACGTCCTGGGATACCAGTGCGATGTTATCGCGAACGTCGGCCAGGCTGATCTTCGAAATGTCCTTTCCGTCGATCAGGATCCTGCCCTTGTCCGGCTCCATCAGGCGCAGGATCAGATTGACGATGGTGGTCTTGCCGGCGCCGGAGCGGCCGACGATCGCCAGCTTCTCACGAGGTCGCACGTCGAAGGAAACACCCTCGAGCGCGGGGCTGTTGCCGTCATAGGAAAAGGCCACATCTTCAAAGCGGATACCACCATCGACGTCGGTCAGACGCTCGCCCGCGATCGCGAGTCGCCGCTGCTCGGGCGTGTCGATCAAATCATACATCTGCTCGACGGCGACCATTTGCTTCTGGATGTCGACATTGACCCGGGCCAACCGCTTGGCAGGCTCATAGGCAAGCAGGAACGCGGTAATGAAGGCCATGAATTCGCCGGGCGTCTTGCCGTTGCCGAGGGTCTGCCAGCTGGCGTACATAACGAAAAGCCCGATGATCACGCCGCCGCCGGTCTCCATCAATGGGCTCATCAATGCTGACGTCCGGTTGATCTGGATGCCACGTCTTTCCATCTTGCGGACGGCCTTTGCAAAGCTGGCAACCGCCTTGTCCTCGAGCTGGAAGGACTTGATGGTGCGGATGCCTTCGACGGCTTCCGTGCCGATCGACTGGACTTGTGCGGCCAATTCCGTCTCGCCCCTCGCCAGCGCCTTGAGCTTCCTGGTTATCGCGCCGACTGACAGGAACAGCATCGGCAGAACCGCCACGGATATCAGCGACATCACCGGGTCCTGCTTGACCATGACGCTGGCCAAGGCAATCAGGGTCAGCAGATCAGAGACGGCGCTGCTCGTGAGGGTGAGAATAACGGTCGCCCCGGCGCGCGCGTTGAACATGATTTTGGAGATGAATTTTGCCGGATGCTGGTTCGCGAAACGGCTGATGTCGAAATACACCATTCGGGAAAATTGCCGGTTTTGCAGGTCCGAAACGATAGCCCGGCGAATCTTTCCCGTCGTGATGGTCTGGCAGTAGGCAGCTATGCCCTTGACCAGGAAAATGCCGATGATGACGGCGCTGATACCCGATACAGCGGCAGCGTCTCGCTCGACATAGATGGTGTTGATCATGACTTTCATGATCCAGGCCGCCGCGCCGGTCGCCGCAGCAGCGGCGATCGAGCACAGCAAACCTGTCACATACAGCATCTTGTGCGGCGGCAGATTTTCGCCAATCAGACGCTTGATCAGCGGATATGCTGGGGCCGTTGACACTCGTTTCTTTGTAATCATCTCGTCGCCGCCCGTTGCGATCCCGTCCGGTCTTCGCGTTATCTTGAAGCGCGAGACGGTTTCGATCACCTGTCTGTGGCTTCGTTCCCGACCGCAGTCAATGCCGAACCGGATCCTTGCACGTCATCGGCTTATGACCGTCGGTTCCTCGCATGCGAGCATAGCGGACCCCAGCCACGCGGCTCTTGCGCCATTCGTCGTCGGCCGCGCTATGCCTGGTCAGTGTTTCGCGAGGACCATGAGATGGCTTCCAAGAGGCGATGTGTGATTGCTTTTGATTGAAAAGCCCACATCCGAAAGCACCGCGATCATCTCCTTATCCTTGCCAGGAGGAACGCGGGCAACGATCGTTTGAGCACGCCCGGCGATATCGCACAGCACGCGTCGCGCCTTGTCCTCGCCGAGGCTCCACTGCATGTGATGGTAGACCGCCAGCAGCATGACGATGTCGTACTGCGGTTGGAGAACATTTTGCAGCTTCCGGCTGCCAAGATCGAGACAATCGAACCGGCTTTGGACCGGACAACCCAGGAAGATCATCTTGGCCGTCTCGATATGCGGCTTGAGAATGTCGATCCCATGGATCGAACTCGGTCCTAGCTTGGATATCTCATAGGCGACAACACCCATGTTGCAGCCAACATCGAGAATGGATTTCCCGGCGTAGTCGACCTCTGCTGAGAATAGGCCGTCCAGTCGGTCGTCCCACGTTCCCTTGAATCTCTTTTGCTTATTTGACCACCACAAATCATTGTTCTCCAAAAACGGCGCCGGACTGGTTTCCTTGACGGAGGGGGACTGTGCGCCCGGCCTAACTCGGTCCAGTTGCTGGCGCGCAAACGACACTGTCCTGAGCGTCCTGTAAACGCAACCGCGGGAGAAAGGAACTCCTGATCACAGCATCCTGCGAAGACGTTTCGGTAAGTTGACGAACACCCGGCCCGACAAATCGACATATTGGTTGGAAATGGCAACGTCGCTTGGCGCCCCCTACCCGTGCCTGCCCTCGAGTTCCTGAAACGCACGATAGCCCGGGCCGGCACACGCAGGGACATAAGTAATGCCCCGTCGGCAAGGCAAGCCATATTTGTTCTTGCTTTGTGCCGGCAGCTATGCTATTAATTTGCCTATGGTGCTGATTGCACCAACGACCGTCTTGCGCGACATGCGGTTTTTCAGCCAGGCTCGATCAAAGCTCGCCCGCATCGCCGGGCTTTTTGGCCAATCAAGGTCGAGCGCCGGCCTTTTCGGCAGCTTCCGAGAATGGAAATCGGAAAAGCAGCTTCCGGTTCTCGTCGCAGATTTCGAAGGAAAGGCCTGTCAGGACTGGGCCGCCGCTGAGCAAGCCCTCGGCCAGGATTTCCTTGGCCGAAGCCATTGCGTTATCCTGAGCCGCGGACAAACCGTCCAACTCCTGACCCTCGAAATCTTCCGTCAAGCGGCCGTCATTGTTTCGGAAATGAAAAAAATATCTCGGCATGCCTGCTCCGGTTGGTTGGTTTATCTAGTCGCAAGCGGTCTCAGGAACAGCGTCGGATTTGTGCACGACAGCACCGTGCGATTTTGGCGGTGGGACTCATGGCGTTCAGGCCTTCATGCGTCAGGTCGATCGAACAGCACCCCCAGCCCGTGTTCGAACGCACATGCCGCAATCATGTCGTCCAGGACTTTTCCGGAGGCCGGGCAATTCGGCATGACAGCCCTGATCGCGATCTCAGCCGCTGCGGTGGAAACCGCATCGTGGCGCCTCTTCCTGGTCTCCATGTACTGCTCGAGCAGAATTTTCAGGCGCCGCGCGGCAATCTCGTCAACGACCATCGTTCTCCCTCGATTCGGCACAATGTCCGTCTTCCGGGTCTGTCCTCCGGATGAAGGTCCGCTGCCATTGGGTAGCAGCGGACCACTCGGCTGGGTGAGCCAATGACCCGAGGCGGGGTGTCTCGGACCGCCACCACAATAGCTTCGGCAGGCCACTCGTTCCACAGAACGCTGTCGTTGGTAATTTTCGTACACTGAGCATTGCCGCAGACAGTCTGCGACCGTGGGATTTTTGCGCTATGCCCGTAGCCTGATAACCGGATCAGCTTCGGCTTCGATCGACATAGCTGTAGATGCCCGCGCCGATCGCGACCGCTCCTACAGTGATCAGAATCGATGGCACACCCGTCGACGTAGCGACGATCCCCCAGACAATGGCGACGGCAATTGCGCCGGCCGTTCCCAGCACCAGTCTAAGCCGTTTCGACATTTTCCATTCCCCCAAAAGTGCATCTTTGGCCTTTTCCGGTCGAAATACCGCAATGCGGCACCATTGTCTGCGCTTCGTCCAACTTTTTATGCCGCCCCTGAGCTCCGACCGCTGAGGCGTAAGCGATCCGTATACGGGCTTGTCGCAAACACCCACTCGACAACGAGGACGCTTGGGCGCGAGCCGAGAAGCGAGGCGTCAGAAAGCGAGGTATCTGTGCAAAATTTTCGGAATTTACTCCGGTTCACGATCACGGGCATGGCGGCCACGACAACCGCACTAGTCATCACGGGCCTTACCCCCGAGACAACCGAAGCGACGTTGATTTGCCATGGGTTGGTCTGCCAGAAGGCGAGCAATGAAGGCAGTGCCTTCGGCACCAAATATCAGCGCAAGTGCACCTGCGAAAATGTAAACGAGGGCGCTAACAACCATCCCTCCCCACGCAACGTCAACAAGAGGCCCATCGGCGGCTCAAGCGGCGGCAGCGGATCGAGCGGCGCCGGCAACTCAAGCGGCACTACCGGATAGTGCCGGACTACCGGCGTGGGTTTAACGCCCCCTACTGGGCAGCGCTTTACGACACCTTGCCGGCGCTGCTCGTCGGTCGCCGATCGGGCGCTCCGGCTGAATGCCACCCTTGCTCGGACCATCTGGGTAGTCGGCGCTATCGCCTCAAGGCGTGATCGCGATGCCGATCCTCGCCGCTCATCGGCAACGGCCGATCGCCCTCGAGCAGGCGGGTGATCCGGGCGAAGCCGGCAAAAGCCTTTCTCGCTTCCTCGGCCGACATCCGGCCGGCCATGGCCGCAGCGCAGCAATTCACGGCGCACTGGTAAACCGGCCCGCGCCGCCCGGCCGGCCATTTTCGCAAGAATGCCATTGCTTCGGCAACGCTGTCGATCTCCTCCACGGGCTGTCCCTGTCCGCGCAAAATCCGCACGGGCGAAAAGAATTGCAAACGGTCCATCACTTCCTCCCCGTCGACCGGATGCGTGCGATCGAACCCCACTAAACTCGCGAACCCGACTTTGGTTCCCGGCAAAAGAGGGCTTGGCCTGAAAAATGTTGGCTGGACCAGACGAGCAGCGGTGGACGCGCCCGGCAGCTCCAATTGGGTGACATCTTGCCCCAATTGGGTGACATCTTGCCATTGTACGGGAACGTTAGCGCGGCTGATGCATTTCGATGCCACGAGCAGTCTTTTTGAGGGAAATGCCAAAACATGAGAATAGCCCATGTGGCGCCGCTCCATGAATCCGTGCCACCCCGGTTCTATGGAGGGACGGAGCGCATCGTCTCCTATCTGACCGAAGGATTGGTCGAGCTTGGCCATGACGTGACCCTGTTCGCCAGCGGCGATACCAAGACGTCGGCGAAATTGGTGGCGTGTCGCGAGCGCGCGCTCCGTCTCGATCCGCGCCCGCACAAATCCGAAACCGCGGCGCATCTCTCGATGCTCGCCGAGGTGAGGAGCCGTGCGCAACAGTTCGACATCATCCATTTCCATCTCAGCCACTTCCTGCATTTTCCTTTCTTCGAACACCTGCCCGACCGGACGGTGACGACACCGCATGGCAGGCTCGACTATGTCGACCTGGCCCGGGCCTACGAACATTTTCCGCGCTTTCCGATGATCTCGATTTCGCGCAGCCAGAGAACCGGGCTACCCAGGGCCAATTGGCTGGCGACCATCCATCACGGGCTACCGATCAATATGTACGAGCCGACTTTCGAGACGGAGGTGGACGAGCCGTATCTGGCCTTTCTGGGCCGGCTGTCGCGCGACAAGCGCCCGGACCGTGCCATTGAGATCGCCTTGCGCTCCGGGCTGAAACTGAAGCTTGCGGCAAAGATCGGCGACGACGACCGCCCTTTTTTCCACGACACGGTCGAGCCGCTGATCGACGGCGACCGTGTCGACTATATCGGCGAGATCGAAGAGGACAGAAAAGCGGAATTCCTCGGCAAGGCGGCCGGCCTGCTGTTTCCGATCGATTGGCCGGAGCCGTTCGGTCTTGCCGCGATAGAGGCTATGGCCTGTGGCACGCCGGTAATCGCCTGGAAATGCGGTGCCCTGCCGGAGATCATCGACCACGGCGTGACCGGTTTCCTTGTCGATACGGTCGATGCTGCGGTCGCCTCGATACCGGAATTGCTGCGCCTCGACAGGCGACAGGTGAGAGCCGTGTTCGAAAACCGTTTTTCTGCCACGAGAATGGCCCACGACTATGTGGCTGCCTATGCGCGCCTGATCGGTACTCCCGGTGAAGCGAGAGCGTCCTGATCGGCGTCATTGTGGACGTTGGAACGAAACGACAGAGCTTGTGACGTATGAATCAACTCGACGAGCGTAAGCTTGATCCCGCCGTAGCCCTTGCCTCCCTCGACGAGGTTGCGCCCCGGGAGCCGCACCGGCTGTTCGCCCTCAAGCAAGCCGACTGCTTCGCGGTGGCCGACGCCTATGGCGACATCCGCGGCGCCGGCGATGGCTTTTTCCGAGACGACACGCGTGTGCTTTCGGAATTCCGGCTGACGGTCGGTGGCCGGCAAATGTCGTTGCTCGGCGCCTCGCTCAGCCAGGACAATGTGCTTTTCACCTCGAACCTGACCAATCTGCCGATCCAGAGTGTCGGTGGTCGCGACATTCCGCAGGGCGCGATCCACATAGAACGCGTCAGGCTGCTTTGGCAGGACCGGCTGTTCGAGCGCATCACCCTTTCCAACTACAGCCAGGAATCGTCGGCCATTCGGGTTTCCTTGCATTTCGCAGCAGATTTCCGCGACATGTTCGAGGTGCGCGGTTCGACCCGGCTCAAGCGCGGAATAGCCCACGCCGCCGAGACCAGTCCGACATCCGTGGTGCTTCGATATGACGGGCTGGACCAGCTCGTGCGCCTGTCAGCGATTTCGTTCTCGCAGGCGCCGGACAATTTGACCGCCAGCCGCGCGGATTTCCTGGTTGCGGTGACGAAGCGCAGCAGCGAGGTCCTCTATATCGAGGTCGGCCCGGAAGTGGCGGAGACACCCGACCGCGACCGTTTTCGGGCTGCCGCCGCCCGCGCTCGCTTCGGCATGCGCGCCAAACGCCGCCACGGCGCGACGGTGCATAGCTCCGGCCGCGTCTTCAACGACTGGATCGAACGCGCGCGCGCGGACGTGGCGTTGCTGACCACCGAGCTTTCAACCGGACCCTACCCCTATGCCGGCATACCCTGGTTCTCGACGGCATTTGGCCGTGACGGGGTGATTTCAGCACTGCAGATGCTGTGGTTGAATCCTGGGCTGGCGCGCGGCGTACTCGCCTTTCTCGCCCAGCATCAGGCGACCGAAACGTCGCCGTTCAGCGATTCGCAGCCCGGCAAGATCATGCACGAGACCCGCAAGGGCGAGATGGCGGCACTGCGGGAGCTCCCGTTCGGCCGCTATTACGGCGGCGTCGATACCACGCCGCTCTACATTCATCTCGCTTGCGCCTATGCGGATCGTACCGGCGACATGGCGTTCGTCGACAGCCTGTGGCCATCGCTCTGTGCAGCGGCCGAATGGACGGAGGAGACAAGCCGCGCGACCGGCTTCGTTACCTACCAGCGCGGCGCCGAGACCGGCCTTGCCAACCAGGGCTGGAAGGACAGTTTCGATTCCGTCTTCCATGCCGATGGCCGCATGCCCAAGGGGCCGATCGCCCTGGTCGAGGTGCAAGGCTACGTCTTTGCCGCTTTCCGTGGGCTGGCGGCGCTCGCCCGCCGCCGCGGCGAGGACGACAAGGCCGATCATTGGGAGGAACGCGCCGAAACCATGCGCGCCGCGGTGGAACGCCATTTCTGGATGGACGATCTCAATTTCTATGCACTGGCGATCGATGGTGCAGGCGAGCTCTGCAAGGTACGGACGTCGAATGCCGGCCACCTTCTCTTTGTCGGGCTGCCCGAGCCGGAACGGGCGCAGATGGTCGCCGATCAGCTGCTCTCTGCGTCGTTCCACTCTGGTTGGGGAGTGAGGACGCTGGCCGACGATGCGATATTCTTCAATCCGATGTCCTACCACAATGGTTCGATCTGGCCGCACGACACCGCCATGTGCGGTGCCGGCCTGGCACGTTATGGCGTGCGCGAGAGCGTAGTCAGGCTGATGAGCGGCACGTTCGAATCGGCTGTCCATTTCAACATGCGGCTGCCGGAACTGTTCTGCGGCTTTACCCGGTCGCCGGGCGAAGCGCCCATCGCCTATCCCGTCGCGTGCCTGCCGCAGGCCTGGTCGGCGGGATCGGCCTTCATGCTGATGCAGGCCTGCCTTGGGCTCGAAATCGACGGCTGGAACAGCGAAATCCGGGTCACCCGCCCAAGGCTGCCGATCGGCATCGACACGCTGACATTGCGGCATCTGGGTGTCGGCTCGACAGTGGTCGACCTCACATTCCAGCGTGTCGGCGACCGGGTCGTCGCCTTTCTCGCCGATCGGTATGAGGGGATGGTGCCGCTCATCGTGCGCACTTGATGCCGCCGCGCTGCGGCGCATCGAAAATGACGCGCGGCATTGCAATCGTCCGGAACCGATAGCCTCTTTGTGCGTTGCAAAAATGGGCGGCGCGGGGATGCTGTCGCTATCATACGGCGGCGAACCAGAAAACAAATAAAAACGGCTATCGGCCGGCCGGAGGCGAGATCACATTCCATGTCAGATTATACTGTAAACCTGCTCTGGGTTTTGCTGATTGCAAGTTTTGGCTTTTCTGCTTTTGCCATTCTCCTGTCGATATCCCGCCAGCGTCGCGGCCGCGCAACGGCGGCCGCATACACGCCGAGCGAGGATGTCGCGTCGGAAGCGGCACGCAAGGTGCTGCGCGAGTTCGAAAAGAACGGCCAGTCGGCCGATGCGGCACTGGTCACATGGTCGCCCGACACGTTGCGCAAGATCCTGGCCGACGACCTGCCGGACGCACAGGTCATCGTGGTGTCCAACCGCGAACCCTACATCCACAACATCAAGGACGACGGGGTCCAACTTTTGGTGCCGGCCAGCGGGCTGGTTTCGGCACTCGAGCCCATCACCCGCGCCTGTGCCGGCACCTGGATCGCCTATGGCGGCGGCACGGCAGACCGCCTCACCGTCGACAAGGACGACCGGGTGCAGGTGCCGCCAGGCAATCCGTCCTACACGCTACGCAGGGTCTGGCTGACGGAGGAGGAATATCAGGGCTATTATCTGGGCTTCGCTAATGAGGGCCTATGGCCGCTTTGCCATATCGCCTTCACCCGCCCCGTGTTTCGCGCCTCGGACTGGGACGCCTACGAGGCCGTCAACCGCAAATTCGCCGATACGGTGGTTGCCGAAGCCCGCAACGAACGGCCGATCGTGCTGGTGCAGGACTACCATTTCGCGCTGCTGCCGCGCATGATCCGCCAGCGCCTGCCGGACGCGATAGTCATCACCTTCTGGCATATCCCTTGGCCCAATTCGGAAGTATTCAGCATCTGTCCGTGGCGTGAGCGGATCCTGGAAGGACTGCTCGGCAGTTCGATCATCGGCTTTCATACCCAATTCCATGCCAACAACTTCACCGAAAGTGTCGACCGCTTTCTGGAGAGCCGGATCGAACGGGCAGACGCGGCAATCTCCTATGGTGGGCAGACCACATTGGTCCACGCCTATCCCATTTCCATAGAATGGCCGGCCCAATTGCTGGCAAAACTGCCGTCTGTGGAGGAGTGCCGCGCCAGCGTGCGCGACAGATTCGGCCTGTCTGCGGATACCAAACTATGCGTTGGCGTCGAGCGCCTCGACTACACGAAAGGCATTCTCGATCGCTTCCATGCCTTGGACGAATTGTTCACGAGATATCCCGAATGGATAGGCAAGGTGGTTTTCCTGCAGATCGCCGCGCCGAGCCGGGGGACATTGCCCGCCTACCAGCAACTCCACGACGAATGCCGCCGCTGTGCCGAGGAGCTCAACCGGCGCTATGGCAGCGAGACATACAGCCCTATCCTGATGGTCGCCGAACATCATCGGCAGGAGCAGGTCTACGAGGTCTATCGCGCCGCCGACATCTGTATGGTCACCAGTCTGCATGACGGCATGAACCTTGTCGCCAAGGAATTCGTCGCAGCGCGCGACGACGAACAGGGCGTGCTTTTGCTCAGCACCTTCGCCGGTGCCTCGCGCGAACTGCTGGAAGCACTGATCGTCAACCCCTACGATGCGGCCATGATGAGCGAGGCGCTGTTGCAGGCGCTGACGATGACGCCGGAAGAGCAGCGCGAACGTTTGCGGCCGATGCGCGAGATGGTCCGCGACAACAATGTCTACCGCTGGGCCGGCAGTATGCTGCTGGACGCCGCGCGCCTGCGCAAACGCGGCGATCTCGACAGGGTGACCGGAACCGGCGAGCGCCCGCCATCGAACACCAACAACGTCATCTCGATGTTCGAGCGGGCTCGGAAGGCAGCGTCGTGAAAAGCTTTGAACAACCGCCGGCGTTGAACCTGTCGGAAGGGCAATGGGCGCTGTTCCTCGATATCGACGGAACCCTGCTGGAACACGCTGCCCATCCCGACGCGGTGTTCGTCGGCGAGGAATTGCGCAATCTGCTCGAACGCATCGAGCGGCGGCTGGATGGTGCGGTCGCCTTCATCACCGGCCGATCGATTCCCGCCGTGGACAAACTGTTCCATCCGCTGAAGCTGCGGATCGCCGGACTGTATGGGCTGGAGCACCGGCTGACGCCGAGCGGTCCGATCGATGCCGCCGACGCGCCGGCCGACATCGCCGCCCTTGCGGACGAGATCGAGGCCGAACTGGGCAGCGGCAAGGTCTATGTCGAGCGCAAGGGGCCGGTCCTTGCCGTTCATACAAGAGCAGCACCGCAACTGCTTGCACCCGCAATCCAGCTCGTCGAACAGGCATTGGCCCGGCTTCCGAAGGGTTATCGGGTGCTTCCGGGAAACGCCGGCGTCGAGCTCATGCCTTTGGAAGCCGTCAAAGGTGCTGCCATCCGGCGTTTCATGGACATTCCGCCCTTTGTCGGCGGGCGGCCGATATTCCTCGGAGACGATACATCGGACGAACACGGTTTCGAGGCGATCAATAAAATTGGCGGCATCTCCATCCGCGTGAAGCCGAACGGACCGACGACCGCAAACTATGCCCTCGACGACGTGACCGGCGCAATAGCCTGGCTCGAGGCCAATTTCGAGGCCTTGCCGGTCTCTTGATCATCTGAATATCAACACGCCTTATTCGATCTTGCCGTCCACGATGTGAATGCGGCGATCCATGCGCGCCGCCATGTCGAGATCGTGCGTAACCGCCACGACGGTCTTGCCGCGCTCGCGCACCAGATTCTCCAGGATCGTGAAGACCTGCTCCGAGCTCTTGCTGTCGAGGCTCCCCGTCGGCTCGTCTGCCAGGATAAGCGGCGGGTCGTTGGCGAGCGAGCGTGCCACCGCGACGCGCTGACGCTGGCCTCCCGAAAGCTGGTCCGGCCGCTTGTCGAGATGTTCGCCGAGCCCCAGCGATGACAGCAACTCGCCCGCCCGTTCGCGCATCACGGGTCGGGCCAGCCGACCAAGCTTGCGCATTGGAATTTCTACATTTTCGCGCGCCGTGAATTCCGGCAGAAGGAAATGAAACTGGAAGACGAAGCCCAGCGTCGAAAGCCGTGTCTGCGCCCGCTCCCTTTCATTCATAGGCTCGCTATCGCGGCCGCCTATCCTCAAGGTCCCGCCTGTCGGCCGGTCGAGCAACCCAAGCAGATAGAGCAGCGAGGACTTACCGGAGCCGGAGGGACCGGTCACGGCGACGAATTCGTTGTCGTTGATCGTGAGCGTGATGTCCTTGACCAGCGTAACGGGGACCGTCTCGGGCAAGATGCGGGTCAGTCTCTCGGTCTCGATGAGTGCGCTCATGACGCGCCTCGGATAATCTCGACGGGGTTCAGGCGCGCCGCACGGCGCGCCGGCAGGTAGCCGGCCACTGCCGCTGAACCCAGCGCGAAAGCCGACGCGATGACGTAGTGCATCAAGCTCCAAGCGATCGGCAGCCGGGTCATCTCCTGGCCAGTCGCGGCGATCTCGAAACGCACCAGCGACAGTGCATAGGTCATGGAGAAGCCAAGCACCCCGCCGAGCACAGAGCCGGCAGCGCCGATCGCCACGCCTTCCAGCAAAAAAAGCCGGCGCATGTCGGACTCTGGGAAGCCAAGCGATTTCATGATGGCGATGTCGCGCGCCTTCTCATGCGTGATGGTGGAGATGATGTTGTAGATGCCGAAGCCAGCAACCAGCATGATCGCGCCGACGACGGTGTACATGATGACGTTGCGCACGACGAGTGCTTCGAGGATCGATTCATTGGCCTCCTGCCACGCCACGGCCTTGTAGCCCAGTTCGGCCTCTGCACGATGCGCCACCGCGGGAGCGCGGTTGGGGTCGTCGAGCTTGATGCGGATCTCGTTGATGGCATTCGGACGCGCGGAGAGGATTTGCGCGTTCTTCAGAAGCACATAGGCCTCACCTTCGTCGCGCGAGGTGGTGCCGGTGTGGAACAGGCCAGCGATCTTGAAGTTGCGCGTGAGCCCTTCGGAGGAAACCGCCGTTATCGTGTCGCCGAACCCGGCGCCGAGCCGGTTCGCCATCGTGTCGCCGATGAGCACGTTGTTGCCGCCCGCGGCAAGTGCCGAAAAGCTACCCTTGACGAACTTGCCGACGATCGGCGAGACACCGGATTCGCGCTCTGGTTCGACCCCGATGATCGCCGCGCCGATTTCGCGACTGGAATAGCGGATCACGCCCTGCGTCTTGAGGCTTGCTGCGAACCGGCCGGGAATCCAGCTCTCCAGCCAAGAGGTCGCGGCGGTCGGGTTGATAATGCCGCGTCGATCGTCGCGTGGCCGGAGCCCCGAGATGGCGGCGGTCTCGAAGTAGTCCTCGGCCGGCTGCCGGCGGGCGGTGCGCTGCTCGTCGGTGATGTCGACATGCGGCATCGTGTCGACGAGCTGCCTGACGAAATCGTCCTGCCCGCCCTGCATCAGCGCCGCCATCGCAATTGAGAAGCCGACACCCACCGCGACGCCGACTATGGCGACCAGCGTCTGGCGGCCGCGGCCGGCGATATGCGTTACGGCAATGTCGACGATCAGCGCCATCGTTGCCTATCTCTCCTGCGCGGCGGCGATGCTCACGCGCGCACCGTCGCCGAGGTCAGCGGGATAGGGCGAGACGATGCTGGCCTTCTCGTCGATGCCTGACCGTACCTCGACGCCATTGGTGCCACGAATGCCCGTGCGGATTTCACGGCGCCCGGCCTTGCCGCCTTCGACCATGAACACATTGTTCCCTTCGATCGCGACGGACGGGATCAGCAGCGCGTTTTTCGAGACGCGGATGACGATGTTCACGTCGGTCGACATGCCTATACGAAGCAGCGTATTGTCCGGCAGGCGGAAGCGGACGCGATAGGTCTTCGTCACCGGATCGCCCTTGGGCGTGATGCTATCGACCACCGCTTCCAGATTCTGCCGAGGGAACGCGTCGGATTTAAGCAGCGCGCGCTGGCCGATCTCGACCCGTGGAATGTCCTCCTCGTTGACCTCGGCGACCACCAGGAGCGGCTTCGGCTCGCCGACCCAGAACAACACCGTGCCGAGTTCGGCGACCTCACCCACCTCCCCGTCCTGCCTGAGCACGACGCCGGCGCTCGGCGCTCGTAAGACGTAGGTGTCGAGCCGCGCTTTCTGTCCGGCAACCAGCGCTTCGATCTGGCCAAGCTCGCTTTGCGCGCGATCGAGCGCCTGCTGGCTTGCCGCACGCCTTTCGGCAAGCACGGTCAGCCTCCGGAGCTCTTCCTGGGCAAGTGCTTGACGCGCCTCGAGTTCGCCAAGCGCCGCCCGCGCTTCACTGTCGTCGAGCCTGGCGAGTACGTCGCCCTGCCTAACTCGCGACCCCTCGCAATTGCATTGCTCGACGATCCGCTCGCGAACCACGGGAGCCACCTTGGCCCAGGTTCGCGGCTCGACGGAGCCGCTCGCATAGACAATTTCCGCCGCGTCGCCGCGTTGTGGCGTCACGACCGAAACCTTGGCCGGCTGCAACACATACCAAGCGCCGAAAGCAGCAGTCGCCGCGACAAGAACGATGCCGACAGTCCAACGTATCCGTCGCAAGAAGCTCTCCCTCCACCATCGAATGCGAACGTCGGAGCGGTGGCAGACATAGCATTAGACCGACCGTCGGTCTATAAAAGTTGCATAAAGAAACGGTTCGTGCTCCTCTTGCCCCCTGTACTTTTTGAGGTTGATTTTGCCCCGAGTAGTAAAGCCGCCGGAGATACGATCCGCCGAGCTCCTCGACTGTGCCCAGCGGCTTTTCTTCGAGCATGGCTACGACAACACGACGGTGAACGACATCATCCGCGAGGCCGGCTTGTCGAAGGGTGCGTTCTATCACTATTTCGCGTCGAAGGAGGCCCTGCTGGAGGCGCTCGCCAGACGTCTCGCACGTGACAGCCTTGCCGAGCTGCAACCCCTCCTCGACGACCCGTCACTCGATGGGATTGGCCGGCTCAATGCGCTCTTTGCCGGCTCGCGACGGCTGAACATCGAGCTTGCCCCGCAATTGCGAAAAACGTTCTTCGTCGTGTTCCGGCCCGAGAACCTTGCCCTCTTCCATCGGGTCGACCAGGCGGCCAGGGAACTGGCCGAGCCGATAATCACAAATCTGCTCAGGAAGGGAAGCGAGGAAGGCATTCTCGACGTGCCCGACCCGCAAGCTTTTGCCGAGATGTTCCTGCAACTCCGGCTGACCTTTCGGGACGTGATGCACCGCGCCCTGCTACAGGCCGAACAGGGTAATATCGACGAAGCAGCGCGGCTGCTCGAGGGCCGATTGCGGCTCTACGGCATCGCAATCGACCGGCTTTTGAAGTTGCCCGATGGAACGATAGAAGCCGTGCAGCCCGGTTTTGCCCGGGCTTTTCTCGAAGCCGGACCGTAAGCCGCTGACAGCGATGGAGGAGAGTTGATGAGTAGGAAATCGCGCGCTTCGACCGATGCCGTTCTCAAGGAACTGCGCGCCTTCGGCCTCACCTATCCGGGCGCCGAGACAAAGAGTCCGTGGCCTGGTCACGACGATCTCGCGGTGAAAGGCAAGACCTTTGCTTATTTGAGCCTGGAAGGCGAACCGTTCAGCATCTCCCTCAAACTCCCCTACAGCGGCGACGAGGCGAGAAAGCTCCACTATGCGTCGCCGGCGGAGTACGGCCTTGGCAAGAGCGGATGGGTGACATTCGAACCAGCACCGGACGAACTGCCACCGATCGGACAACTGAAGTCATGGCTCGATGAGAGTTATCGCGCACAAGCGCCCAAAAAGCTTGCCGCCCTGATCACGTACAAGGTGGACTCGGGAGCTTAGGTCGAGCGATCGGTGTCACCCCCCGAATCGTCGGCGCTAGAAGCTCAACGACGCCACGCCGATAAGCGCGTTTCTCATTGAATGACTTTAAGCCCACGCCGGCAAATCGTCTGCTTGCCGGTTCCCCTGCGTCAGGCTTAACCTGCGTGCCATGCGTGGAGGCGCGTGCGGTAACAAGGGGAGGACATAGCAATGACCATACAAGACGCATCACCGGACCTGTACAATGAGGATCTCGCACCGGCGAAGGTTCGAAACTGGGGACCGTTCTCGATCTTCAACGTCTGGACGTCGGACGTCCACAGCCTGTGGGGCTACTATCTCGCTGCCAGCCTGTTCCTGTTCTGCGGCGGCTTCGTCAACTTCATCATCGCCATCGGTATCGGCTCGCTGATCATCTATGCGTTAATGAACATGGTCGGCTATGCCGGCGTGAAGACCGGGGTGCCCTACCCTGTCCTGGCGCGTGCCTCCTTCGGCATCTGGGGCGCCAACATACCGGCGCTGGTGCGCGCCATCGTCGCCTGCTTCTGGTACGGCGCGCAGACGGCGGCGGCCTCCGGGGCGATCGTAGCCCTGCTGATCCGCTCGCAATGGTTCGCCGACTTCAACCAGAGCACCCATTTCCTCGGCCACTCCGGGCTCGAGGTGATCTGCTTCGCCGTCATCTGGGCGCTGCAGCTCCTGATCATCCAGAGAGGCATGGAAACGGTGCGCCGCTTCCAGGATTGGGCCGGACCGGCGGTGTGGGTGATGATGCTGATCCTGGCGATCTATCTTTGCATCAAGGCAGGCACTTTCGCTTTCACCAGCGACATCCCGATGGATGTGCTGCTGGAAAAGACAAAGGACGCGGGCGTGCCGGGCACGCCGGGCTCCTGGACCTCGCTGTTTGCGGTGGCCGCAATCTGGGTGACCTATTTCTCCGCGCTCTATCTCAACTTCTGCGATTTCGCGCGCTACGCCCCGGACAAGGCATCGCTGCGCAAGGGCAACATCTGGGGCCTGCCGGTCAATCTTATCCTGTTCTCGCTGGTCGCAGGCGTTACCACGATCGCCGCCTTCGACGTCTATGGCGAGGTGCTGCTGCATCCCGACCAGATTTCGGCGAAATTCGACAGCTGGTTCCTGGCGGCGCTCGCAGCCCTGACCTTTGCGGTGGCGACGCTCGGTATCAATGTGGTGGCGAACTTCGTGTCGCCGGCCTTCGACTTTTCCAATGTCTTTCCACGCCAGATCGACTTCAAGAAGGGCGGCTACATCGCGGCGCTGATCGCGCTGGTGCTCTATCCATTCGCGCCCTGGGAAGGCAGTGCCGCCTCCTTCGTCAACATCATTGGCGCGACGATGGGGCCGATCTTCGGCGTGATGATGGTCGACTATTACCTGATCCGGAAGGGCGAGGTCGACGTCGAGGCGCTCTACAGGGAGAATGGCGAATTCCGCTTTCAGGGCGGCTGGCATGTCAATGCCTTCATCGCCGCCGGTATCGGCGCGGTCTTCTCCTCGATCCTGCCCAACTTCACCAGCCTGCTGCCGTCCTGGTGGGGCGTCTATGGCTGGTTCTTCGGCGTGGCAATTGCCGGCGTCATCTATTACGTGCTGCGCACGATGGCACTCGGTGCCAGAGCCAGGATAGCCAAGGCCTGAACGGAGTCGGGGCGGCGCGAGCCGCCCCGTTCATTCTGCGATCATTTCGGCCAGGCGGCGCACGGTATTCCAGTTGCGCGAGGTGCCGATGCCGAGACGTTTGTGGCTCACCGCCGCAAGCAGCCGCGAACTCGGCATCTCGCGGGAAAAGACGATCCAGATGTCGCCGCCGACAATCCGCAGCTTCTCGTCCTTGCCGGCATATGCCTCAAGCGCCACGGCGGTCTCGGCGGGAACGGGCGCTCGCATCACGCGCACCGCCACCTGGTCCGCGGTCTCAGCCGATTCAGCTGGGAACGGATTGCCGGCCGCCAGCCTTAGCCAGCCGTCGGCGCGGCGCACGATGATGTCGACGTGGCGGCCGAAAGTCTTTGCGAACGCCGCCTCCAGCCGCTGCTCCAACGTCGCAAGTTCTGTTTCTTGCGCCTCGAAGACCAGATTGCCGGTCGCTACCAGCGTGCGCGGGTTATTCAGACCCAGGCCTTCGGCCATCGCCTTCAGATCGGACATGACGACCCGCTGCCCCTCGCCCAGGACAATGCTGTAGAGCAGCGCGACGTAAGTTTGCATGGGCGGCTAGTCTAGACCAGCCGCGACTGCTCTACCGCCGCCTCGATGAAGCTGGCAAACAGCGGGTGCGGATCGAGCGGCCGGCTTTTCAACTCGGGATGGTACTGCACGCCGATGAACCAGGGGTGGTCGGGATATTCGACCGTTTCCGGTAGCACGCCGTCCGGCGACATGCCGGCAAACACCAAGCCGCAATCCTCGAGCCGCTCCTTGTAGTCGACATTGACCTCGTAGCGGTGGCGATGGCGTTCGGAAATCTGCGTATCGCCATAGATCTCGGCGATCTTCGATCCCTTGGCGAGGTCGGCCTGGTAGGCACCGAGCCGCATGGTACCACCAAGGTCGCCGGTTTCCCTGCGCTTTTCCAGCATGTTGCCCTTCAGCCATTCGGTCATCAAGCCGACGACCGGCTCCTCGGTTGGACCGAACTCGGTCGATGATGCGCGCTCGACGCCAGCCAGCGAACGCGCCGCCTCGATGCAGGCCATCTGCATGCCGAAGCAGATGCCGAAATACGGCACCTTGCGCTCGCGCGCGAACTTCGCCGCCAGGATCTTGCCCTCCGAGCCGCGCTCGCCAAAACCGCCGGGGACGAGAATGCCATGGACCTTCTCCAGCCACGGCGCCGGGTCTTCCTTCTCGAATATCTCGCTTTCGATCCAGTCGAGCTTGACCTTGACCCGGTTGGCGAGGCCGCCATGCGACAGCGCCTCGATCAGCGATTTGTAGGCGTCCTTGAGGCCGGTATATTTGCCGACGACGGCAATGGTCACTTCGCCTTCCGGATTGTGGATGCGGTTGGACACCGCTTGCCACCGTTCCATGCGCGGCTTCGGCGCCGGATCGATGCCGAAGGCCGCCAGCACTTCCGAATCCAGCCCTTCATTGTGATAGGCCATCGGCACGTCGTAGATATGCGGGACGTCGAGCGCCTGGATGACGGCGCTTTCGCGGACATTGCAGAACAGCGACAGCTTTCTGCGCTCTTCCTTGGGGATCGGCCGGTCGGCGCGGACCAGCAGTATGTCGGGTGCAATGCCGATGCCGCGCAACTCCTTGACCGAATGCTGCGTCGGCTTGGTCTTCAGTTCGCCCGCCGTCGGAATGTAAGGCATCAAGGTCAGGTGGACGTAGACGGCGTTATTGCGCGGCAGGTCGTTGCCGAGCTGGCGGATCGCCTCCAGGAACGGCATCGCTTCGATGTCGCCGACGGTGCCGCCGATCTCGCACAGCACGAAATCGTAGTCGTCATTGCCGTTGAGGACGAAATTCTTGATCTCGTCGGTGACGTGCGGAATGACCTGCACGGTAGCGCCGAGATAGTCGCCGCGCCGCTCGCGCTCGATGATGTTCTTATAGATCCGGCCGGTGGTGATGTTGTCTTGCTGGTTGGCCGAGCGGCCGGTGAAGCGCTCATAATGGCCAAGATCGAGATCGGTCTCGGCCCCGTCATCGGTCACGAAGACTTCGCCGTGCTGATAGGGCGACATCGTGCCGGGATCGACATTGAGATAGGGATCGAGCTTTTTGATGCGTGCGCGATAGCCCCGCGCCTGCAAGAGAGCCCCAAGGGCCGCTGCAGCAATGCCTTTTCCAAGTGAGGAAACCACGCCGCCTGTGATGAATACATATCGCGCCATGGGAGTCATCGCTTAACGCGGCCGAATTGATTCCGCCAGAGAAAAAACCGCCGCGAAGGCTTTTTCCCAAGAAGGCGCTCTGGTCGTTGGCGTATCAAAACAAAAGGGCCGGCGAGGCCGGCCCTTTTTGGCACGATCTGTCAAAGCGTCAGATGATGACGACTTTGGTGCCTACTTTCACCCGGCGGTAAAGGTCCATGACGTGCTCGTTGATCATGCGGAAGCAGCCATTGGAGGCGCTGGTTCCGATCGACTGCGGCGCGATGGTGCCGTGAATGCGCAGGTGGGTATCTTTCTTGCCGTCGTAAAGATAGATGGCGCGCGCACCGAGCGGATTGTCGCCGCCGCCGGGCATGCCGTCCTTGTACTGGCCATAGTGCTTGGGTTCGCGCTTTTGCATATCCAGCGTCGGAATCCAGCGCGGCCATTCCTGCTTGTCCCCGACGGCAACCGTACCCTTGAACTGCAGGCCTTCCCGGCCGACCGCGATGGCATAACGGCGGGCGGTTGACGATGATTCGACGAGGTAGAGACGACGGGCGCTGGTATCGATGACGATGGTGCCGGGGTTGTAGCCGGTGAATTCGACCTCCTGCGGCACGAATTCCGCCTTGACCTTGAACTGCCGCTTGGCCTGCTTCCTTTCGAGCGCGGCGTCGAGCGCGCGTGTTTCCGGAAGCAGCGACATCGACGAAGAGGATGTGCCGCCGAACAGTCCCGCGAACAGCCCGACGCTCTGCGGCTTCTGCCCGACCGGTTCGCTGCGCAACTCGCCATTGTTGCCGGTCAGCGCAACGTTCATGGCCTCGGCCGGGATCGGCTCGGCCGACTGGATCGGCGCAATGGGCGTAATCGGTTCGATGATGTTGACGGTCTTCTTCTTGGCCGGCGTGGCGTCAGCCACCTTGGCCGTTGCGAGCGGCTGGCTCTTCTTGGCAAGGAACGCCTGCCGTTCCGCATCGGCTTTGGCTTTCGCCGCCTCACGCATCGCCAGCTTCCTGGCTTCGAGTGCCTTGGCGCGAGCGGCTTCCTTGTCGGCTGCGATCTTGGCTTCGATCTTGCGGATCTGCGCAAGGTCGTCCGGCGTCGGATCTTTCTTCTTCTTGAGAAGCTTCAATTGCGCTGCATCGCTTTTGGCAGCGACCTTGACGACGTCGGTTGTTGTTGCGGCTTTGTGGGCCGAGTTTGCCGTCGGCATGGCCGCGTAAGCGGGCGCACCTAGGCTGAGCACGGCACAAAGGCCGGCAAAAATGAAGCTGCGAAGCTGCATGGGGAAGATCCGATCGTTCAATGCTTGTTGCCCACGGCGTCGCCCGGCGCCCCCTAAGGACGCCGAGAATGCCGCGTGCAACGTATAATCGATTAGCCGGAAGCGCCTCAAGCGTGAGGCGCAGTCGAATCATCGTGATCGTGCGGCATTTGCCGCGACTGTGTTCAAACGACAACAGATCGCGGCATAAGTTGCCCTATTACTGGTTGGGGACCTGCGGCGTGGCCGGCGCGGTGGCGCCGTTTGTCGCTGGCGGCGTCGCCGGAGCGGTTGCCGGCGGCGTCGTTGCCGCGCCATTGCCGGACGGCGGGGTCGGCGCCGTGGTGCCCGACGGCGGCGTCGGCGTCGTGGTTCCAGGCAATTGGTTGAGTACGCCCTTGCCTGCTCCGTCCGAGGTCGCCGGCACGCGATCGAGAATGTCGATCGGCTTCTCGCCATAGCGCGCAACGATCGACAGTGTCAGCGAAGTGACGAAGAAAGCGGCAGCCAGGATCGCCGTCGCCCGCGTCAGCGCATTGGCGGCGCCACGCGCGGTCATGAAGCCCGATCCGCCGCCGATGCCGAGGCCGCCGCCTTCGGAGCGCTGCAGCAGCACCACGCCGACAAGCGCGAGCACGACCATGAGGTGGACGACGATCAGTACGGTTTCCATAATTTACCCTGGCAAGGCCTTGTGCGGCCGCTGATTTGGAGGCGGCTCAATACAATGCTTTGACGGCATTTCCAAGCCCGTGGCCGGAATATGGGAAGCAATGCGTCCTTTGCAACGATTTCGGCGCCGGCCGTCCGCTCAAATGCAGCAAGCAGCCCTTGTATCAAGCGATGTTTCGATAGGCTTCCGCGATGCCGAGGAAGTCCGCCGCCTTTAGGCTGGCGCCGCCGACCAGCGCGCCATCGACATTCCTGACGCCGAGCAACTCGACGGCGTTGGACGGCTTGACCGAGCCGCCGTAGAGAATGCGCATCTTGGCCGCCGTATTGCCGAGCTTCCGTGCCAGTTCTTCGCGGATATGCGCATGTGCCTCGGCGACGTCGGCGGCGGTCGGGGTCAAGCCGGTCCCAATCGCCCATATTGGCTCATAGGCAATGACGGTGTTGGAAGCCGTGGCGTTTGGCGGGACCGAGCCAGCGACCTGGCGCGACAGCACGTCGAGCGTGGCTCCTGCTTCTCGTTCGGCTCTTGTCTCACCAATGCAGATGATGGCCACCAGCCCGGCGCGCCATGCGGCGGAGGCCTTGGCCTGGACCAAGGCATCGTCCTCCTTGCGATCGGCGCGGCATTCGGAATGGCCGACGATGACATGGCTGGCACCTGCATCCTTCAGCATCTCGGCCGAAATGCAGCCGGTATAGGCGCCGCTTTCCTCGGTGTGGCAATCCTCTCCGCCGGCCCGCACCGGCGTGCGCGACAGAATCTCGGCGGCGTGCGCAAGCAAGGTCGCCGGCACGCAGACCACCGCTTCGGTCTCGGCGTCGAGCCCACTCATGAAGCCGTTGCCGATCATCCTGAGCTCGTTGAGCGAGGCGCTAGTGCCGTTCATTTTCCAGTTGCCGGCGACGAGCGGGCGGATTCCAGGCGTCATGGGATTTGTTTCTCCGGGCAATTTCCAGCTGGCCCTCACTATCAAAATCAGGCCACAAAGCAATCGACAGTGGGCAGGAAGGGCGCTATTGCGCTTGTTTCAGACTCGGCGCATGCGAAATGCGCAAAAATCGGAAGTACTCATGCTTGGTATGTTGAGAAGCGCGGCGGGGACCTGGGTCGCTAAACTGCTGCTGTCATTGTTGGTGTTGAGCTTCGCCGTCTGGGGCATCTCGGGCCGCCTGATGGGCGGTCTTGCCGGCCATGATGCCGTGATCACGGCCGGAGGCACCAAGGTCTCGATCAACGAATACCGCCTCGCCTACGATCGCCAGCTCAGCGTCATGTCGCAGCAATTCGGCCAGCGCATCAGCCGTGAGCAAGCGACGGCGCTCGGCATCGACAACCAGGTGCTGGCGCAACTCGTGTCGGGCGCTGTCCTCGACGAGCAGGCCCGCAAGCTCGGACTCGGCCTGTCAAAGGACCGGCTCGCCGAACTGACGCGTGAAGACCCGGCGTTCAAAGGGCCTGCCGGAAGCTTCGACAGGAGAACCTTCGAGTACCTGCTTCGGCAGATCGGCATGCGGCCGGAAGACTATTTGAAGAACCGCGCCCAGGTCGCGGTCCGCCAGCAGATCGTCGAGGCGGTTTCGGACGGCCTCAAGGCCCCGGATACATTCTTCAAGGCGGTCGCGCTCTATCGCGGCGAAGATCGCACCATCGACTACCTGACCTTGCCGAAATCGCTTGTCGAGCCGATAGAAGCGCCGTCCGACAGCGCGCTTTCGGCCTATTTCGAGGAAAACAAGAAAACCTACGCCGCGCCCGAATACCGCAAGTTCTTCTATGTCAGGCTCGAACCGGAAGACATCATGGATTTGAGCGCGGTGACCGACCAACAGGTCAGCGACGACTACAATAAGAACAAGGCGCGCTACACCACGCCGGAGATGCGCACCATCGAGCAGCTTGTGTTCAAGACACCTGATGCCGCAAAGGCGGCGCTCGATTCGCTCAGGACCGGCGCGACCTTCGACAAGATCGTCGCTGCCGAAGGCAAGACGCCGGCCGACACGCTGCTCGGCACGCTGGCCAAGGACAAGATCGCCGACAAGGCGGTCGCCGACGCTGCCTTCAAGCTCAACGTCAATGAGGTCAGCCCGGTCGTACAAGGCGCATTTGGTCCCGTTCTGCTGCGCGTCACCGAGATCAAGCCGGAAGTGGTGAAGCCGCTGGCCGAAGTATCCGAGCAGATCCGCAAGGACCTGGCACTGGGCGAGGCAAGCCGCATCTTGCTGGACGTGCACGACAATTACGAGGATACGCGCGCCTCGGGCAGTTCGCTCGCCGAGGCAGCCGCCAAATTGAAGCTGAAAGTCGTCACCATCGATGCCATCGACCGCACCGGCCAACGGCCGGATGGAAGCATCGTCAAAGACCTGCCGGAATCGCCGGCACTCATCAAGGCGGTGTTCGAATCCGAACCCGGAACCGACAATGAAGGCCTCACCACCGCCGATAACGGCTTCGTCTTCTACGACGTGAGCGCGATCACGCCTGCCCGCGACCGCACATTGGACGAAGTCCACCAGAAGGTCGTGGCCGACTGGACCGCGGCGGAGACCACCAAACGGCTCACCGCAAAAGCACAGGAGCTCGAGAAGCGTCTCAAGGCTGGCGCCACGCTCGAGGTGATCGCCGGTGAGCTCAAGCTCGAAAAGCAGACCAAGCGCGGCGTCAAGCGCGATGCGGACGACGTCGATTTCGGCAAGGAAGGCGCCGCCGCGATGTTCGGCGTCGGCGAAGGCGGCACCGGGCTGATCCCCTCACCTACGGGCGACGGACAGATCCTGTTCAAGGTTGCCGAGGTGTTCGAGCCCGCCGGGGCCGATGCCAGCTCAGTACCCGAGGACGCACAGAAGTCCTTCACATCCGGCATGTCCGACGACCTGCTCGACCAGTTGGTAGCGCAGTTGCAGACGCAATATGACGTCCGCATCGATCAGACGGCCGTAACCCAAGCCCTGGCCAGATGAGCGCGCTGAAGATCCACATCGCCAAGGTCGCCGCCGGCAGCGCTCTTTCTTTCGAGGAGGCGCGCGAGGCCTTCGACATTATCATGTCGGGCGATGCTACCCCCGGCCAGATCGGCGGCTTCTTGATGGCATTGCGCGTGCGCGGTGAGACCGTCAGCGAGATCGCCGGCGCCGTCGCCACCATGCGCGCCAAGATGCTGCGTGTCGAAGCCCCCGAGGGCGCCATCGACATTGTCGGCACCGGCGGCGACAATTCGCACAGCGTCAACATTTCGACCGCATCCGCCTTCGTCATCGCCGGCAGCGGCGTGCCCGTCGCCAAGCACGGCAATCGCGGACTGTCCTCGCTGACCGGCGCCGCCGATGTGCTGATCGCATTGGGCGTCAAGATCGACATCCCTCCGGAGACGATCGGCCGCTGCATCCACGAGGCCGGCGTTGGCTTCATGTTCGCGCCGGCGCATCACCCGGCGATGAAGCATGTCGGCCCGACCCGGGTCGAGCTCGGAACCCGCACCATCTTCAACCTGCTGGGCCCGCTTTCCAATCCGGCCAGTGTCAGACGGCAGATGGTCGGCGTGTTCCTGCCCGAATGGATCATGCCGGTGGCAGAAACGTTGAAGGAACTTGGTGCCGACCATGCCTGGATCGTCCATGGCGACGGCTATGACGAGATCACCACCACCGGCGAGACACTTGTCGCCGAACTGGCCGGCGGCGAGATCCGCAGCTTTACGCTGACCCCGGAAGCCGTCGGACTGAAGCGGCACACCAAGGACGAGTTGCGCGGCGGCGACGCCGCCCACAACGCCCAGGCACTGCGCGACATGCTGGGCGGCGCAGCCGGCGCCTTTCGCGATACGGTGCTGATGAATGCCGGCGCGGGGCTGGTGGTGGCCGGCAAAGCGACGACGCTTGCCGACGGCATGGTAACGGCGGCGCAGGCCATCGACAGCGGCCGCGCGCTGAAAGTGCTCGACAGGCTAATCGAGATTTCGAACGGTTAAAACCATGTCCGACATCCTGCGCAAGATCGAGGCTTACAAGCGCGACGAGATCGCGGCGGCCAAGGCACGCGTGCCGCTCGCCGAGATCAAGGCACGGGCGACGGATGCCGACGCGCCGCGCGGCTTTCTTTCCGCCCTTGAAGCAAAGCGCAAATCCGGCAGGTTCGCGCTGATTGCCGAAATCAAGAAGGCTAGCCCATCCAAAGGCCTGATCCGCGCCGATTTTGATCCGCCGATGCTGGCCAGGGCCTATGCGAAGGGCGGTGCAGCCTGCCTTTCGGTGCTGACCGACGCACCCTCCTTCCAAGGCGCGCCCGAATTCCTCACCACTGCGCGCGCTGCCGTCGAGCTGCCTGCATTGCGCAAGGATTTCCTGTTCGACCCCTATCAGGTCTACGAGGCTAGGGCATGGGGCGCCGATGCCATCCTGATCATCATGGCCAGCGTCGACGACGCGTTGGCAAGAGAACTCGAAGCGACAGCGTTCGGGCTCGGCATGGACGCGCTGGTCGAAGTGCATGACGAGGCTGAAATGGAACGCGCGCTGCAGCTGTCGTCGCGGCTGATCGGAATCAACAACCGCAATCTCCGGACCTTCGAAACCAGCCTACAGACCTCGGAGCGGCTGGTAGCGATGGTGCAGGCCGACCGCCATCTGGTCAGCGAGAGCGGTATCTTTTCGCACGACGATTGCCGCCGGCTGGAGCAGAGCGGCATTGCGACTTTCCTGGTCGGCGAGAGCCTGATGCGCCAGCAGGACGTGGCCGCGGCAACGCGCATGCTGTTGACGGGCAAGGCGCCGGCAGAGGCAGTTTGAGGATGGCGGCCGCCCTCACCCATCTTGGCGCGCAGGGCGAAGCCAACATGGTCGATGTCGGCGACAAGGCTGAGACGGTGCGCACGGCAGTCGCAGAAGGTTTTGTCGCGATGCGGCCCGAGACGCTGGACATGATCCTCGCCGGCGACGCCAAGAAGGGCGACGTGCTGGGCACCGCGCGCATTGCCGGCATCATGGCGGCCAAGAAGACGCATGAACTGATCCCGCTTTGCCATCCGCTGCTGCTAACCAGGATATCTGTCGATATCGAGGCGGACGCCGCGCTGCCCGGCCTGAAGGTGACAGCATTGACCCGCGTCACCGGCAAGACCGGCGTTGAGATGGAGGCTCTGAGTGCCGTCTCGGTCGCTTGCCTGACCATCTACGACATGGCCAAGGCGGTCGACCGCGCCATGGTCATCTCCGGCATCAGGCTGGTTGAAAAGACCGGCGGCAAATCCGGCGACTACAAGATCACCGGAGACGGGGCCACCGAGGCAGGCCGATAATGGCGCTGGTCCCAGTTGCCGAGGCGCTCGAGCGCCTGCTGGACGGCGCAGCAGCGCTGCCGGGCGAACGCGTCGCACTGCTGGATGCCGCCGACCGCGTGCTGGCGGAGCCGGTTGTGGCGCTCCGCACCCAGCCGCCGTTCAACGCCTCCGCCATGGACGGCTATGCCGTGCGGGCGGCCGATATCGCGTCCGTACCGGCAAGGCTTTCGGTGGTCGGCATGGCGCCGGCCGGACGCGGCTTTGCCGGAACGGTGCAGCAGCGGCAGGCCGTGCGCATCTTTACCGGCGCGCCGCTTCCCGAAGGCGCCGACACTATCGTCATCCAGGAGAACGTCCGCGATCTCGGTGGCGGCAGCGTCGAAGTGACGGAACCGACGGTGCAGGGGCGCAACATCCGCCGCCTCGGGCTCGATTTCGCCAAGAGCGATGTCCTGCTGCCCAAAGGCCGCCTGCTCGACCCGGCGGCCTTGTCGCTGGCGGCATCGGCCAATCACCCCGAGGTGCGCGTGGTCAAATGGCCGCTGGTCGCCATCATCGCCACCGGCGACGAATTGCTGCCGCCGGGCAGCGATCTTGGCCCCGACCAGATCATCTCCTCCAACGCCTATGGTGTCGCCGCTGCCGCACAGTCGGTCGGTGCGCGCGCGCTCGACCTTGGCATCGCGCCGGACCGCAGGGAGGCGATCGCTGCGCTGGTTGAAAAGGCCGTGAAGGCTGGCGCGAACGTCATCGTCACGCTGGGCGGTGCCTCGGTCGGTGACCACGACTTCGTGCATGACGTGCTGACCGGGCAAGGCATGACGCTCGATTTCTGGAAGATCGCCATGCGGCCGGGCAAGCCACTGATGTTCGGGCGGCTGGGAGACATTCGCTGCATCGGCCTGCCCGGCAATCCGGTGGCAAGCCTGGTCTGCACTCAGCTCTTCCTGAAGCCGCTGCTGGCGCGGCTCGGCGGCCGCGCCTTTCAGCAGGATATACGTCGGGCACGGCTCGGTGCCGCCATGCCGGCCAACGATCTCAGGCAAGATTATGTGCGGGCTGTTGTCATAGATGACGCCGGTACGCTCGTGGCGACGCCGTTCGGCATCCAGGACTCCTCGATGCTGAAAATGCTGGCCGATGCCAACGGGCTGATCGTTCGCGCGCCGTTCGCACCTGCCGCGGCGGCGGGCTCCCCCTGCGACGTGCTGATGTTACGCTGAACCTGCCTCACTCCGAGATCAAGGTCCGGGTCAGCGGATGGTCTGGATCGGCCAAACCGTCGATGATGTTGAAATGATGCCGGTCAGGCTCGACCACCGAGCTGGTCGCGGTACCCAGGCCGATCCAGATGTTGGCCAGCAACGCGCTCTGACGCAGGAATTCGGCGCGCTCGCCGCCGCCGGCCCAGCAGGTCAGGCGGGCCTTGTCCATCGGGCGCAGCAGCACCGGGCTTTCGGCCTGCGCCTCGGCCTCATCGATCGCGATCGTCTCGTTCATGCCGGTGCGCATGATCGGGCGCAAATCATGCACCCCCGAGATCGACACCACATGACGAACGCGCCGGACCACTTCGGGCGCCAGCGGCGTCGTCGCCGTAACCATCCGGCTAACAAGATGGCCGCCGGCCGAGTGCCCGGTCAGCATCAGCGGCCCTGCGACCATCGCCGCCGCCTGGCCGATCGCCGCGCCGACTTCCTTGACGATGCCGCCAATGCGTATCTGCGGACAGAGCGTGTAGGACGGCATCGCCACCGCATAGCCGCGATCAACAGGGCCAGTGGCAAGATGCGACCAGAAACTCTTGTCGAATGCCATCCAGTAGCCGCCATGAACGAACACCACGAGTCCCTTGGGCTTGATGGCCGGCAGGAAAAGATCGAGCCGGTTGCGTGGGTTGTCGCCATAGGCCATGTCGAGCCGCGCCCTGCCCTCGGTCGAAAGCACGTCGCGGAAAACCCGCGCGGGCTCGATCCAGGCCGCCGGCCAGCGATCGCTGCCGGCTATGTTGGCGCCGTTGGCATAGGCGTTGTCCCAATCGGCAATGTGACGTTCGAACACCCTGCGCCCTCCCTGGCAATATGGCCTTGCAACGTAGCCGTGAGCATCGCGCGGCGCGTCGTCGCCAGCCTCACGATTCCAGCTCTCGCATCAATCTCAAGTGACAGCTGCTTTGATTGCGAAGCGCGCATCCTTCCACGCACCGGTGCGGAGGATATCCTCAAGCACTTTGACGGCCTGCCAGACATCGGCATAGCTGACATAGAGCGGGGTGAAGCCGAAGCGCATGGTCGATGGCGCGCGAAAATCGCCGATCACGCCACGTTCGATCAGCGCGCGCATGACCTGGTAGCCATGCTCATGCATGAATGAAATCTGGCTGCCGCGTTTTTCCCCATCGCGCGTGCTTTCGAGCGTGAGCCCGTAAGTGCCGCACTTTGCCTCGACAAGCTCGATGAACAGATCCGCCAGCGCGATGCTCTTCTTGCGCACCGCCGTCATGTCGACATCGTTCCAGATGTCGAGCGCGCCCTTCAGCGTGCGCATCGACAGGACCGGCTGGGTGCCGCACAGAAACCGGCGGATGCCGGTGCCGGCCGCATAGCCTGGCTCGAAGGCGAAGGGCCGTGCATGGCCCCACCAGCCGGTGAGCGGCTGCTGGATGTCGGAAAGATGCCGCTCAGCCGCATAGATGAAGGCAGGCGCGCCCGGGCCGCCATTCAGATATTTGTAGGTGCAGCCAACGGCAAAATCGGCGTTTGCCTTGTCGAGCTCGACTGACATCGCGCCGGCGGTGTGGCAGAGATCCCAGACGATCATCGCCCCGGCTTCCTGAGCCCTGCGCGTCAGCGCCGGCATGTCGCGCAGTTCGCCCGACTTGTAGTTGACGTGGTTGACCAGCACCACGGCGGTGCGTTCGTCGATCAGCTCTTCGATGGTCGGCGCGTCGACCCCCGAGAGGCGCAGCAGCGTATCTTTTCGCGTCGAAACCACACCCTCAGCCATGTACAGGTCCGTCGGAAAACTATCGCCCTCGGCGACGATGACCTGCCGCTCCGGTCGCATGGCTATGGCGGCGTGCAGCAGCTTGTAGATGTTGACCGATGTCGTGTCGCAGACCACCGTCTGGCCGGCCGCGGCACCGATCAGGCGCCCGAGCTGGTCGCCAAGTTCAAGCGGCATGTTGAACCAGCCGGCCGTGTTCCATGCGCGGATGAGATCATGCGACCATTCTTCGGTCGCGGCCTTGTGCAGTTCATCGAATGCGGCACGTGAAGCAGCTCCTAGCGAATTGCCGTCGAGATAGATCACTCCTTGCGGCAACACAAAGCGGTCGCGCATCGCGCGCAGCGGATCCGCGGCATCCATCGCCTTTATGGCCACGAGATCGGGAATTCCTGTCATGATTTGTCTGCTCCCCCAAGATCCAACGCAACGCCGGACACGCATCGACTGTTCTTCCATTACCTGGTTGTGCGCAGCAAGGCTCCACCAGCGAGAAGCAGCCTGACCAGGCGGTGGAAACCGGGACTTTACCCGAGGTTGGCGTTTTGAGTTCGTTTCGTTCACGGTGCATTGACCAAACCGCACAGTCGATACGGGTTCAATTCCGTGCCTTTTGCCGACCGACGGCCGATGCCAGTGCCGCCTTCTAGGAGGCCAGAAGGGCGCAAACGAAAGCAGAATCAAGGCGATGAGGCTCGCGGCGGTGAAAATGCGGTACGCCGGTAGGGGACGTCGTTTGTTTCCCGAGCCTTAACGCATTCATTAAACTTTAAACAGTTGCGGAACACAACTGGAACAGATAGTGTTTGTTCTGGGTTTGTTTTTCTGATTCTGTTGGGGGTCGCTATGCTGACACGCAAACAACACGAACTGCTTATGTTCATCCACGAAAGGTTGAAGGAAAGCGGTATCCCGCCTTCCTTCGACGAGATGAAGGAAGCGCTCGACCTGGCTTCCAAATCCGGAATCCACCGGCTGATTACGGCGCTGGAGGAGCGCGGCTTCATTCGCCGTTTGCCCAACCGGGCCCGTGCGCTGGAGGTGCTGCGCCTGCCTGACTCGATCGCCCCCGGCCTCAATGCGGCACGCAAGTTCTCGCCGAGTGTCATCCAGGGCAGTCTTGGGCAAGGCGGTCCTCGGCAAGGCAAGCCGACATCGTCGCGCGTGCCCGCAGCCGGAAATGACGACGATGTCGTCGCCACCGTTTCGATCCCGGTGATGGGCCGCATCGCCGCCGGTGTGCCGATCGACGCCATCCAGCACCAGACGCATTCGATTTCGGTGCCGCCGGATATGATCATGGGCGGCGAGCATTATGCGCTCGAGGTCAAAGGCGATTCGATGATCGAGGCCGGCATTTTCGACGGCGACACGGTGATCATCCGCAATGCCGATACGGCGAGCCCCGGTGAGATCGTGGTGGCACTGGTCGACGAGGAGGAAGCGACGCTGAAGCGGTTCCGCCGCAAGGGCGCCTCGATCGCCCTGGAAGCCGCCAATCCGGCCTACGAGACGCGCATCTTCGGACCAGACAGGGTCAAGGTGCAGGGCAAGCTCGTCGGACTGATCCGCCGCTACTGAGCTCCGCCCTTGGCGCCGGCTTTGGGGTTGTCGGCCCTGCGGTATGGCGGCAGGCCCCGTGCCGCGCGTGAAAATTTCCGCTGCACGTGCCAGGGCCGGTATGATTTTTCGACCGCGAAACGGATTTCGGCGCGCGTTGCCGCTTGTGGATCGAAGTAGACGGCGGCACTTCCCGCGCGCGCCAGTTGCCGTTTGGTGACGACGAGGACCAGCCGGTCGTAGTAGCAGGGGTTATGGGCGGTGGCGTCGTCGATGACGATCAAGCTGGCAAAGGCGCAGGCTGGCCGCGCAGTATCGCGGTCCTTGGCTTGCGCGATGATCGCGCCGGATGGATGCCTGGCAAGGCAGAGGCCGTCCGTGCAAATGAACGGCATGCCCGGCGGTAGGTCGGCCGGATCGGCAATGTCGAATTGCGGGTCGTTCTTTCCAGGTGTTTCCGGCGCGACGATAGCCTCTGATGTGAGCGCGCGTTTCCAGTTGTCGATGGTGAACTCATTCGGGCGTGCCCGGTTGACCGCGAGTTCACCGCTGCCGATCGGCAGCGCGACCAGCCGTGCGTCCTCCGAGACCAATACGTCGGGTATGCGTGTCTGCGTTGTCGTCAGCAAGCCGGCGAGCGCAAAAGGAAGTGCCGCCAGCCGCAACCAGGTCGTCGCCATGCTGGCAATGACGAGGGCGATCGTCACCAGAAGGACGGATCTCAGCGAAATCAGCCCGACCGCATCGATCGGCGAGCGCTCCGAGATCCACCCGGACAGGGCGATCATCGCCGTCAGCCCCTTGCCCATGACATAGAGGAAAGGGCCATCCGCACCGAACGGCATCGCCAGCGCGCTGAGAACGGCGAAGGGCATGACGACCAGTGAGACGATGGGCATGATGGCCAGATTGGCGAACAGGCTGAGCGGCGCCACGCGCTGGAAATGCCATATGGCGAAAAGCGCCGTGGCGCTCCCTGCAATGATCGAGGTCATCGCCAGACCGCACATGCCCAGCAGGACCTTTCGAGTGGCAAAGCGTAGCGGCGACCGCCGCGGCGGCGGCGTGGTGGCCCTGCCGGCGCGGTAATCGGACCAGCCTGCATAGGCGCCGACAAGGGCGGCCGTCGCGGCGAAGGACATTTGGAAACTCGGACCGACCACCTCGTGCGGCGACACCAGGATGACCGCGATGGCCGAGATCGCCAGGTTGCGCATGGTGAGCGCGGCCCGGTCGAACAGCACGGCGATAAGCATCACCGCCAGCATGATGAAGCTGCGTTCGGCCGCCACGACAATGCCGGAAAAGACAAGGTAGGCCGCAATCGAAAAAAGCGCGGCGGCCGCGGCATATTTCTTGACCGGCCGTCGCGATGAGAAATCGGGAAACAGCGCAAAGGCACCCCGCAGCAGCGCCATGATGGTGCCGGCGACCAACGCCATATGCAGCCCCGAGATGGAGATGATGTGGTAGATGCCGGTGCGCCGCATCGCTTCGTTGATCTCCTCGGGAATGCCGGCGCGCACGCCGACGATCAGCGCAGCAGCAATCTCGCCCTCGGCACCGCCGATGCGGCTGCGGATATGGTCGGCGATGGATTCGCGCGCGTCTTCGATCGCGGAAGAAAGCTGCGCGGCAAGCGGCATGCTGCCCGACGACACGACTTTCGGATTGCCGAGAAAAAAGCCGCTGCCGCCGATACCGGCGAAATAGCTGTCGAAGGAGAAATCATAGCTGTCGGGCCGCACCGGGCCGGTCGGCGGCAGCAGCCGCACATAGCCGGTGATCTCGGAACCGGCGGTCAGCTCAGCCGGTATCTTCATCGCCGAAACGCGGACCCGTTCCGGCATGTAGCGCAGTGTCGGCCTGGCGGTTGAGATCACATCGATTGTCAGCCTGATGCGGCCGCTCGCCATGGGCTCGTACGATACGACGCGACCCGTCAGCCGCGTCGAGATTTCGGAACCGAGCATATGCGTTCCGACACGCCATGTCTCGAACTTGGCGGCAAGTACGCCAAGCGCGCAGAGCAGCGCCACCATGAAGCACAGGCGCGTCCTGGGCCACGACCGCGAGACGACGGCACAAAGGGCCGCGAGGAGCGCGATTGCGATCGGCTGTGGAAAGGCCGGCTCCACCGACAGCCCGAAATATATCACCACCCCGCATGCGAGGAACACCGGCACCAGCAGGAAGGCGATGCCGCGGTCGAGTTCCAGGCCGGCTGCCGAGGTTACGCTGTTGCGGATACGGGACGGTGACGGGAGGCGGAAACGCCTGGGCAGGCGTACGATGGGCTCGCCCGCGGGCACGAGAACCGTTGCTGGGTCTCTGGCCGGCCGCGACGGAGCATCGAAGCGCGGAGCGGGTAGCAATGCCGGTGCCGGCAGGACAGGCGGGAGAGCGGCAAACAGCAAGCGTTCGCTGACGCCGCTGCCAGCGTCCTCGCCCTCGCCCGCACCACGGCCTCGCACAGCCATCGGGTCTGCCCCTTGCGCCCTCGACCTCCTATGCTACATGAACGCGCAACGCGCGAAAGTCCGCAAACCCACTTCCTTCGCCCGCCTGAGAGTTCCATGCCCGATAAGGTCGTCACCCGTTTTGCCCCCTCGCCCACCGGCTATCTGCACATTGGCGGCGCGCGCACGGCGCTGTTCAACTGGCTGTACGCCAAGCACACGGGCGGCACGATGCTGCTGCGTATAGAGGATACCGACCGTGAGCGGTCGACGGATGCGGCGACGGCAGCCATTCTCGACGGACTTTCCTGGCTCGGACTCACCTGGGACGGCGCGCCTGTCTCGCAGTTCGAGCGCGCGCCGCGCCATCGCGAGGTGGCCGAGGAGCTGGTGCGCGTGGGCAAGGCCTATTACTGCTACGCGACGCCGGCGGAGCTGGAGGCGATGCGCGAGGCAGCGCGAGCCAAGGGGCTTCCGCCCCGCTATGATGGGCGCTGGCGCGACCGCGACCCGTCGGAGGCGCCGCCCGGCGCCAAGGGGGCGATCCGCATCAAGGCGCCGACAGACGGCGAGACGGTGGTGCATGACCGCGTCCAGGGCGACGTGCGCTTTCCCAACAAGGATCTCGACGATTTCATTATTCTGCGCTCGGACGGCAATCCCACCTACATGCATGCCGTCGTCGTCGACGATCACGACATGGGCATCACCCACATCATCCGCGGCGACGATCATTTGACCAACGCCGCACGCCAGACCGTAATCTATCAGGCCATGGGCTGGGAGGTGCCGTCGATGTCGCATATCCCGCTGATCCACGGTGCCGACGGCGCCAAGCTGTCGAAGCGGCACGGTGCGCTTGGCGTCGAAGCCTATCGCGCCATGGGCTACCTGCCGGAGGCGCTGCTCAACTATCTGGCGAGGCTTGGCTGGAGCCACGGCGACGATGAGATCATGTCGATCGCCGACATGATTGCATGGTTCGACATTGGCGACGTCAACAAGGGGGCCGCCCGTTTCGACTTCGCCAAGCTCGAGGCGCTTAACGGCGTGCATATGCGCCGGATGAACGACGCGGCGCTGCTCGACATCTTCATCGCCACTCTGCCCTATCTTGAAGGCGGCCCGGCAATCGCCGCGCGCCTCGACGACAGACGCAGGGCGCAACTGCTTGCCGCTTTGCCGGGCCTGAAGGAGCGCGCCAAGACGCTGGTCGAACTTGCTGAAGGGGCTGCATTCCTTTTCGTCGAGCGGCCGCTGCCGGTCGACGAGAAGGCGGCGGCGCTGCTCAGCGGTGAGGCGCGCGCGATCCTGCGGGGCGCTCATGCGGCACTAGCCACGGTTTCGGAGTGGTCTGCCGCCTCAGCCGAAGCCACGATCCGCGACTATGCGCAGGCCGCCGGCCATAAACTCGGCGCCGTGGCCCAACCTTTGCGCGCCGCGCTCACCGGCAAAAGTACCTCGCCAGGTGTCTTCGATGTGCTGGCCGTGCTTGGCCGCGAGGAAAGCCTGGCGCGGATCGCTGATCAAATCGATTAGCAAACTGGCCCAAGAAGATTGGCATTGAAAGGTGTGTTTCGCAGTGCAACATTGGGTCTTGGCCTAATCTGCCGCGCAGATTCAATTGCGGGCGCAAATGTGCGTATTCCGATGCTTTTGACGTGTTGGGTTCAGATATTTTGCCTTTGCCGGCCTGAGGAAACAAAAAGGAGTTTGCTATGACCGAACCTGCGACAAAAATGGAATTTGGCGGCAAAACCCAGGCATCGACGGCCAAGCTGGAATTCGCCGGCAAAACCCATGAATTCAAGATACGAAGTGGTTCGGTAGGACCTGACGTCATCGACATCGGTTCGCTCTACAACACCGCCGGCGTCTTTACCTACGATCCCGGTTTTACGTCGACGGCGAGCTGCGAATCGGAAATCACCTTCATCGATGGCGATGCCGGCATTCTTTTGCACCGCGGCTACCCGATCGACCAATTGGCCGAGCACGGCGACTTCCTGGAAGTCTGCTATCTCTTGCTCTATGGTGAACTACCGACCAAGGCGCAGAAGGACGATTTCGATTACCGGGTGACGCGCCACACCATGGTGCATGAGCAGATGTCGCGCTTTTTCACCGGCTTTCGCCGTGATGCGCATCCGATGGCGGTGATGTGCGGCGTGGTCGGCGCGCTGTCGGCCTTCTATCACGATTCCACCGATATCTCGGACCCCTATCAACGCATGGTCGCGTCAATGCGGCTGATCGCCAAGATGCCGACGATCGCGGCGATGGCCTATAAATACCACATCGGCCAGCCATTCATTTACCCGAAGAACGAGCTGAATTTCGCAGCCAATTTCCTGCATATGTGCTTCGCCGTGCCTTGCGAGGAATACAAGATCAATCCGGTGCTGGCCCGCGCGATGGAGCGCATCTTCATCCTGCACGCCGATCACGAACAGAACGCCTCGACTTCGACCGTCCGCCTGGCCGGCTCGTCGGGCGCCAATCCTTTTGCCTGTATCGCTGCCGGCATCGCCTGCCTGTGGGGTCCCGCACATGGCGGCGCCAACGAGGCAGCCCTGAACATGCTGGGCGAGATCGGTCATGTCGATCACATCCCGGAATTCATTGCGCGCGCCAAGGATAAGAACGATCCGTTCCGATTGATGGGATTTGGCCACCGCGTTTACAAGAATTACGATCCGCGCGCCAAGATCATGCAGAAGACCGCGCACGAGGTCCTGGGCGAGCTCGGCATCAAGGACGATCCACTGCTCGACATCGCCATGGAGCTGGAAAGGATCGCACTGACCGATTCCTATTTCATCGAGAAGAAGCTCTATCCGAACGTCGATTTCTATTCCGGCATCACGCTGAAGGCGCTGGGCTTTCCCACCACCATGTTCACCGTGCTGTTCGCGGTCGCCCGCACCGTCGGCTGGATCGCGCAGTGGAAGGAGATGATCGAGGACCCGCACCAGAAGATCGGTCGCCCGCGTCAGCTCTATACCGGCGCGCCGGAACGGGATTACGTGCCGATCGCAAAGCGGTGAAGGTGGTGAATGGTGAATGGTGAATGGGAGTAGCGAAGCGTCGCTCCCTGTCCATAGAAACCACTATTCACAATTCACAATTCACTATTCACCACTCACCCACTTCCTCACCATGCCCATCACCACCCCCGCCGCCATCTCGCCTGACGGCTTGGAGGTTGCCATACGCCCGGCAATGTCGGCAAAACCGTGCTTCTGCCAGGTGCGGTAGGCGGTATCGGAGAACAGCGCTTCCAACTGCCGCGCCAGATAATGCGGCCGCACATATTGATTGTAGTGTTCCGGCACAACCGGCCGGTCGGCAATGAGATTGGGCAAGGCTGCGCTCCATACTTTGATCAGCGGCTGCGCCATGCGCATGACCGGATCGAGCCGGTAGCAGGAGATCATCGGCACACCCGCCAGTGCCAGTTCCAGCGATACCGTCCCCGACGCGATCAGCGCCGCATCCGCCTTGCCGAAGGCCTGCCATTTGCGTTCGGCATCGAGTATGATCTCCGGCTTCTCGTCCCAGCTCGCGACCGAGGTCCTGACCAGGTCGGCGACGTGCGGCACCGTCGGCAACAGCAGGCGCAAGCGGTGCCCGCGCGCCCGCAGGATCGACAGCGTTTCGCCGAACGGCCCAACCAGGCGCCGCACCTCGCCGCGACGCGAACCGGGCAATACAAGCAACGTTTTCACACGGTCAGCGGAGAGGTTACGCGGCTGCGCCTGCGCCCTGGCGGCACTGACTATGCCCGGATCGTGTGCAAGGCGATGTCCGACATAGGTGCCGAGCGGCCCGCCCAGGCGAGCGAGTTCCTTCACCTCGAACGGCAGGATGCAAAGAATGTGATCGACATATGGCTTCATCGCCGCCGCCCTGCCCGGCCGCCAAGCCCACACGCTCGGGCAGACATAGTGGACGATCGGGATAGTCGGATCGGCGGCACGCACCTTCTTGGCGACGCGCAGCGAGAAATCCGGACTGTCGATGGTGATAAGGCAATCGGGCTTTTCACCGGCAATCGCGTTTGCCG
>NZ_JAMYQL010000013.1:0-163997 GCF_040320865.1 Mesorhizobium sp. M0598
ACTGGTCTTGTGGGGTGGTCGGCGTTGGGGGCCCCCAAAAAACTGTGGGGTACCATAAACCCTCGGCGCCCGGCTTTGCCCCGGGCCCCCCGAGCCGGAAAGTTGAGATCGTGGACCGGGATAGCCGTCAGCTCACGCCGGCAAAAGTGCCTCGCATGAGCAGATCCGGCAGATAGCTTGCCGGCTTACCGCCAACCGCCTGCCCACCGGTCAGGCCGCCTTGTATTTCAGGGCCGAAGAACGAATACGGAAAGGGCGTGACCGGCCGGCTCACCGCATCGAGCCGTGCCCGAAGATCTTCGGGAATGTCGAAATCAAGCGCGCCGAGATTGTCCTTGAGCTGGTCAAGCCTGGTGGCGCCGACGATGACGGACGCAATGCCTGGCCTGTTTGCCGTCCAGTTCAGGGCGACCTGCGCCATGCTGCGGCCGAGCTGGCCGGCAACCCTCTCCAGTTCGGCGACGATTTGCCAGTTGCGATCGGTGAATTTCTGGAACCGGGATTGGTCGAACCACGCATTGTCTCCAGCCACCATCCTCGACGATTGTATCGAAACGGTATTTTCCGCTGAGCAGGCCGCTGGCCAATGGACTCCAGACCATGATTCCGGCGCCATAGCGCGTGCCGAACGGCACGAACTCGTGCTCGATGTTGCGCTCGGCCAGCGAATATTCGAGCTGAAGCGCCGAAACCGGTTCATAGCCGCGATGCTCGGCGACGGCCTGCGCCCGGCTTGCGTACCAGGCCGGCACGTCGGACAGACCGACATGCCGGATCTTTCCGGCGCGCACCAGATCGTCCAGCGTCCGCATCACCTCCTCCGGCGGCGTCAGCCTGTCCCAGGTATGGAGGATGTAGAGGTCGATGTAGTCGGTGCCGAGCCGCTTCAGCGAACCGTCTATCGCCCGCAGGATGTTCTTGCGGCCGTTGCCCCCGGCGTTCGGGTTGTCCGGTTCGGCGTTGTAGGTGAATTTGGTACTGATCACCGCCTTGTCGCGCAGCCCACGCTCGGCGATGAAGTCGCCGAGCCAGGTTTCGGCCGTGCCACCGGTATAGAGATCGGCGGTATCGAAGAAATTGCCACCGGCTTCGACATAGGCATCAACCAAGGCGCGCGCGGTTTCCTTCTCCGCGCCCCAGCCCCATTCCGTGCCGAACGTCATGGTGCCGAGCGCCAGGCGGGTGACACGCAGCCCGCTGTTGCCGAGCGTGTAGTAGGACATGGTCATGGATTTTCTCCTGAAGTTTGAAAAGCGGGATTGAGGTCTTGCCTGGGATACGCAGTCAGGCCTTGGCCAGCGCATCGACCACCACCTGGAAGCGGCGCGGATCGAAATAATCGTGGTAGGCGCTGATCAGACCGCTCTTGAAGTGGAAAATCGCAATATTGCTGTTGGTGTATTCAGTGCCGCCGATCAGCACCGCGCGGTTCTTGTACTCAACGACGATCGCGTCCGAATCCGCTGCCGGATAGATGGCTGTCAGCTGCGAATCGAAGGATTCGAAATTGCCGAAGAGGCCTCGGAAGGCCGCCAGGATCGCGGCCTTACCATCGATGCTGTTTCCAAATCCTGCCGGCGGGTAGAAGACAAGTATACGGCCATCTTCAGCCCAAAGGTCGCCCCATGCCTCAATGTCCTTGCGGTGCATCAGATCAAAGAATTTACGCACGGTCTCGAGATTACGGGTTCGTTCGGAATCGAGGTCGGTCATTAGACGTCTCCTTGGCTGCTCGGCGATTGCCGTGTGATGCAGCCAAAGATGCGCCCTCCTTTCCCCGCCGATAAGATTGCATTATCCGAATGGACTATGCGATATCATGCATGAATGGACCGCGATCTGCTTAGCCACCTACCTGTAATCGTTGCCGTCGCGCGGCGTGGCGGCTTCGCGCCGGCAGCCGCCGAGCTCGGCATGAGCCCGTCAGCCGTCAGCCATGCGGTTCGGCTGGTAGAGGAGCGAATCGGCCAGCCGTTGTTTGCCCGCACCACGCGCAGCGTCTCGCTGACCGAGGCTGGCACCGCGCTTGTCGCTGCGGCGGAGCCGGCGCTGGAAGACATTGCCGACCGGATCGAACGTATCCGCTCTGTCAAAGGCCGGGCAAGCGGACTGCTCAGGATCAACGCGCCGCGTTTGGCACTGCCTCTGGCGCTGATGCCCATCCTGACGGCGATGGCGGAACGTTACCCTGACGTGACGGTGGAGATCGTCACCGACGAACGTCTGAGCGATATCGTCGGCGAGGGTTTCGACGCCGGCATCCGGCTGGGCGAGATGATCGCCGAGGATATGGTGACGGTGCGACTGACAGGGCCTTTCCGCAGCATCATCGTTGCCTCGCCGGCCTATGTCGGCCGGCGCGGACGGCCATGGGCGTTGGCCGATCTCGCCGCGCACAACTGCATCGGCTATCGGCTGTTGCGATCACGTGCGCTCTATCGCTGGGATCTGTCCGATCAGGGCAAGGATATCAGCGTCGAGACACGCGGCAGCGTCGTCGTCAGCGATCCGCTGTCGGCAAGGGAAATGGCGCTTGCCGGCATCGGCCTCGCCTATCTGTTCGAGCCGCTTGTCAAGCCGGACATCGAGGCAGGCCGGCTGGTCGAAGTCCTTGGCGAGGCATCGATCGAGGAACCGGGACTGTTCCTCTATTTCCCGCGCCGCGCCGCAATGGCCCCGAAGCTCCGCGCCTTCATCGACACCGCGGAAATCGGCCGGGCATCCTCGCGGATACCCGGCCGAAAAAGCCTTTCAAACGAATAGTTACTTCTTGACCGCTGCCGCGACTTCCGCCGCGAAATCGGTCTCTTCCTTCTCGATGCCCTCGCCGAGCGCGAAGCGCAGATAGGCAGCGATTTTGGCTGGCGCGCCGATTTCGCTTTCGGCATCCTTCAGCGCCTTCTCGACGGTAATGTCGGGATTGAGCACGAAAGCCTGCTTGAGCAGCACGACCTCTTCATAGAACTTGCGCAAACGGCCCTCGACCATCTTCTCGATGATCGCTTCCGGCTTGCCGGACTGGCGCGCCTGGTCGGCGAAGATCGCCTTCTCGCGTTCCACTGCGGCCGGATCGAGCTCTTCGGTGGTCAGGGCCATCGGATTGGTGGCAGCGACATGCATGGCAACCTGACGGGCGAAGGCGTTGGCGGCATGCGCGTTGCCTGTCGTCTCGATGGCCACCAGCACGCCGAGCTTGCCAAGGCCGTCGGCGACCGCATTGTGAACGTAGGTTGCGACAGCGCCGTGCTCGACGGTGAGCTTGGCCGAGCGGCGGAAGCCCAGATTCTCGCCGATGGTGCCGACAGCGTCCTTGATGGTCTCGGCGACCGACTTGCCCGAGCCCGGATAGGGAGCGGCGGCAACGGCCTCGGTCTTGCCGCCATAGGCAAGCGCGACCTTCGCGACATTGGCGACGATCTCCTGAAACGCAGCATTGCGGGCAACGAAGTCCGTCTCGGAATTGACCTCGACGATCGCTGCCTCGCGGACCCCGGAATCTACGCCGATCAGGCCTTCGGCAGCGGTACGGCCAGCCTTCTTGTCGGCCTTGGAAATGCCCTTCTTGCGCAGCCAGTCGATGGCTTCTTCCATATTGCCGTTGGTCTCGTTCAACGCCGCCTTGCAGTCCATCATGCCCGCGCCGGTCAAGTCGCGGAGTTCTTTGACCTGTGCAGCCGAAATGCTCATTGTCGCCTCTTTGTCTAAATGCACTGACGCACCATCGATTTTCGATGATGCGCCTGGTGCCGGTAGCGCTTACCGCGCCAACATATTGGAAAGATGAAGGCCGCAGCCGGCCTTCGCTACTATGCTTCCGGGGTCTGGGCTGCCGGGCTCTCGGCGGCCGGGGTCTGATCGAGCGCCGGCTCGACCGGAGCCTCGACCGATGCGCCGATATCGACACCGAGCGCGCCCTGCTGACGGGCGATGCCGTCGATAGCTGCCTTGGCGATCAAATCGCAATACAGCTGGATGGCGCGGGCCGCGTCGTCATTGCCCGGGATCGGGAAGTCGATCTTGTCCGGGTCGCAGTTGGAATCGATGATGGCAACGACCGGGATGCCGAGACGCTTGGCCTCGAGAATGGCGATCGCTTCCTTGTTGGTGTCGATCACGAACATCAAATCGGGCGTCGAACCCATATCCTTGATGCCGCCCAGCGCCTTGTCGAGCTTCTCACGCTCGCGGTCGAGGTTGAGGCGCTCCTTCTTGGTCAGGCCCTGAGCCTCGCCGGCCAGCATTTCGTCGAGCTTGCGCAGGCGCTGGATGGAATTCGAGATCGTCTTCCAGTTGGTCAGCATGCCGCCGAGCCAGCGCGAGTTGACATAGTACTGGGCCGAGCGCTGCGCGGCATCGGCGACGATGTCGGAGGCCTGGCGCTTGGTGCCGACGAACAGCACGCGGCCGCCCTTGGCAACAGTGTCGGAAACCTGCTTCAGCGCCTGGTGCAGCAAAGGCACCGTCTGCGAGAGGTCGATGATGTGTATGTTGTTGCGGGCGCCGTAGATATAGGGCGCCATTTTCGGGTTCCAGCGGTGGGTCTGGTGGCCGAAGTGAATGCCAGCTTCCAATAGCTGGCGCATGCTGAAATCAGGCAGAGCCATTCTTATTTCCTTTCCGGTTAGCCTCCACGGACACAGGCATTTTTGGACTTTGTCCTCGAACGCCACCGGAGGTTTCAGCCGGATTTCTCCCGGGCAGACACCAAAGTCCGTGTGTGGAATGAGCGCGCATATAGAGGGGAAGCGCGACAAACGCAAGCGTTGTGGCGTCTGTGTTTCAGCGTGCGGCGATCAGCGCACCGGTGTCATCGCCGCATCTTCCCCTTCGGCACCCGCACACGCCGGAAAACAGCGACGATCTCCTCGCGGGTGCATTCGATGGCGCCTAACCGCACTGCGCGGTCGCGCTCGAACCCGGTTATGTCATAATGCGGTGCCGATGTCTTCGGCGGTCCTTGGTAGGACGCGCGCTTGATGCCGAGCTGCCCGGCAAAGCGATGCAGCTCGTCGGTGTCGTCTGCCAGCAGATGACACCAGCGGTGGCCGACCCATTTCCAGATCGCCGCATCGACATAGACCGCCATGAGGCTTGCCGCACTCCTTCATCTTGCGCCGACCAACACATCGCTAACGATGATAGAAGGGATTGGCATAGAAAATGAAGCCGCCGCCGGCCTCGAGTTGCGTCATCGTCCTGGTGACGGTCTCCTGCATCCGGCCGTGCAGTTCGGCGAGTGCCTCCTCGACGGAGCCTTGATAGGCGTGCAAGCCTAGCGGCTCCGGTACCCGGACATAGGCGCGGCGTGGGCCTGCCGGCTGCGGCACGAAACGGTTGATCGTATCGCGCAGCGTACCCTTGCAATAATCGTTGCGGATCCGCTTCAAATGTTCGGCGATCTCCTCCTGCGTGATGCCCGGGTTGGCTGAAGCCCACGGCCCGACACGCTGCACGCGCTGGATTGTATCCGCCAGCATTCGGACCTGCTTCTGGCTTCCACTGCCATCCGTGTCTTCCCGCAGCCAGCGCCGCGAACGGCGCAAAAGGTCCGCATTGTCGAGCGTGCCGGCGTCGACCGAGACAAGTTCGGCAAGGCGACGGCCGAGTTCGGTCAGCAGGTCCTTTTGACGTGCGTCATACGAAGCCCGCTCATCGGACCGCAGGCCATATGCAGCCTCATCGCGCGACAGCAACGTCGCATAGATATGATGGATGCGCTCCGGCAGCGAATCGGCGGCACGGCGTTCGATCTTCAGGCTGTGCTCGACATAGGCGCATTCCCTTGCCAGCGCTGCCTCGACATTCCCCGTGAAAGCAAGCTTCCAGATCACGGGCGCGATCCAAACCTTGAAATCCGGATCCGTCAGGCGGCCGCGCTTCAGCGCCTCGAACCCCATTTCGACCGCGCCCGGCAGCAGCGGGGCAATGATGTTGGCATGCCAGCCGACACCGCCTTCGGGATGCAGGAGCACGCCGTGCCCCTTCAGCGCCCAGGCCACCGAATGTTCCTTGGCGGCCGCGCTGTTGCCCGGGATTTGCGCGATCAGATTGTTGGCCAACCAGAATTTCTGCATCAGCCTGCCAAGCCCGTTGACGACGCCGTGCGTGGCCCAGGATGCCGCCAGCGGGCTTACCCGCGAGACGACCTCCTTGTCGATCATCCAGTCGGTAAAGAATTCGGGATGGTTGGGCGTGATGAACGTCGCCTTGCCCGCGCCGCAACAAGCCTTCAGCCTTTGCCGGTCATCCTCCGGAAAATCGATGTGGCGGACATTGGCGACGCCGCGCAAACCGGCCAGACGGTTGAATGGCAACAGGTCGCGAAAGCCTGGAATGCCGTGCAGCATGACAATCCGGTTGACGAATGTCATAGCGTTGATCAGCGTCGCATTGGGCCGCGGCGCCACAAAAACGTCGATCCTGCTCAACCTGCTCCCCCGCGGCGCATACCGTCATAAGACGTTGATAGGCAATTGCGGCATGCTCAAGTCGATGCGACCTGCCACGCAAGATTAAGCGCTACTATCCCGGATAGCGCCGGCGGCTTGCCGTTCACTCGAGCTTATTTAGACGGGCAGGTCTTTGGCTGATCGAACAGCGACAGATTGACCAGTTTGCCGGTCATCGAGAACTCGCCATAGTCCATGACGAGATCGCGCGTGATGCCGTTCTTGTGCAGCTTGAAGCTGATCCGGTATTCCGGCACCTCCTCGCCGCCTTTGTCGGCATCATCGAAATAGGCGATGTCGACCGGCCAGTATTTGTCGGTGGCGAGCTTGGCCAGCGCCGGCGCTTCCGGATCGGCATTGTCGGCATCGGCTTGCTTGCCGACGACGACGGTGGTGGTCACCACCTTGTTGGCATCCTCAGAGCCGTCGAACAGGTTGGTTTCGTAGAAACGCTCGCCCTTTTCCGCCTTGCCGATCATTTCGACCATTTGCTGGGTCGGGAACTGCGTTGGCGCGAGTTCCAGGCTGTTCTTCTCGGGCTTGTCGATATCGACCTTGAGACCGTTGGCTTCCTTCGTTGCGGTACCCTTGACCTCCTTGTCGAGGTTCTGGTCGACAAAGGATTTGTTCACGAAGGAGAAGGTCTTGCCCTCGGCATCCTCGAAGGTGGTCATCTGCTGGTCGGTCAGCCTGGTGTTGTCGCTGGTTACGATCTGGGTCACCAAACGGAACTTTACCGTATAGCCCTCGCAAGGCGAGCCGTTGAACTCGTAGACCATGCGGCCGGTGATGCCGGTAATGCCGGAGCGGTCTGAAGCCTTGTCGAGTGAAATGTCGTAAACAGCACGATGCGCCTGCAGCGCAGGCACCGCAAAAGCGGGAGCCGCCCAGGAAGCCGCTGTCAAGAGAACGGCGTTGAATGCGAGGCGCGTTGCGCGCATGGGGTGCTCCGATCATCGCGGCTAATGGCAAGCCGCATGGAAAGATGGTCCAGCTTAAAAAAAGTCGTGGCGGAAGCGAGGCAAAAATAGCAATTTCGGCCCGGCCTGCGCGGCACCTTCAAGCAATAGGGAAATAGCATGAGCGAAACAATCGAAAAGCGGCTAAGCGATCTCGGCGTGACGCTGCCGGCCGCCGCCGCGCCCGCCGCCAATTACGTGCCCTATTGCCGGACCGGCAATCTGCTGTTCACCGCCGGGCAGTTGCCGCTCAAGGAGGGCAAGCTTCAGGCGAGCGGACTGCTTGGCCGCGATGTCGACACCGCGACCGGCAAGGAAGCCGCAAAATACTGTGCGATCAACATATTGGCCCAGGCTCAGGCGGCACTTGGCGATCTCGAGAAAATCCGTCGCTTGGTGAAGATCACCGTCTTCGTCGCCTCGGCACCGGATTTTGTCGAACAGCATCTGGTTGCCAACGGCGCCTCGGATTTTCTCGCCGCCGTGCTCGGCGATCGTGGCAAGCACGCTCGCTCCGCCGTCGGCACCGCCTCCCTGCCGCTTAATGCCGCAGTGGAAATCGAAGCGATCTTCGAAGTCGAATGACCGGGACTGCAACCATGACCGATCTTTCCTGGCTGACCGCCCGGCCCGTCGCCCATCGCGGCCTCCACGACATGAACAAGACGCGCTGGGAGAACACCCTTTCCGCCTTCGCTGCGGCGACCGAGCGCGGCTACGCGATCGAATGCGATGTGCACCTATCATCCGACGGCGTCCCCGTCATCATCCACGATGGCGATCTGCTGCGGCTGACCGGCGAGGACGGCTTCGTCTGGCAGCGTACGGCTGCCGAGATCACGGCGCTGAAGGTCGGCGGCACCGCCGACCATTTGCCGACGCTGCAGCAGGCGCTTGATCTGGTCGACGGCCGTGTGCCGATGGTTGTAGAGCTGAAAGGTGCTGCCGGGCACGACGAAGGCCTGGTCGAAAGCGTCGGCAAGATGCTCAAGCATTACAAGGGCAAGACCGCGATCATGTCGTTCGACCATTGGCTGATCCGCGAGTTCCCGAAATATGCACCCGGCATACCCGGCGGGTTGACCGCCTACGGCAACGACAACCACCTGATCGAGGCGCATTTCGCGATGCTGGCGCATGACATCGCCTTCACCTCCTACGCTGCCGGCGACCTGCCGAACCGGTTCGTCTCCTTCGTGCGAGAGAGACTCGGCATGCCGGTGATCACCTGGACCGTGCACGACCAGCCTGCCGTCGACCTGACCTTCAAATATGCCGATCAGATGACGTTCGAAGGATTCGAGCCCGATCTGGTACGGCTCGCCTGAGCGGGCTTGTATGGGTCCGCAGCGAGCTTAAGTAAGCCTCATGGATCAAGGGGACGACTGCGAAAGACAAACGGCGAATGCGGAGCTGTCGATCCGCATCGCCGCGGGCATCGGCGCCTTTACCAGCGCTGAATGGGACAGCCTCGGCGGCACTACACGCGGCGATGCAGAATACGGCTACAACCCGCTTGTTTCATTCGCTTTTTTGAGCGCGCTGGAAGATTCCGGCTGCGCTGTTCGGCGCACCGGCTGGCAGGGCCATCACCTCAGGCTGGAAACCGCGCGAGGCAAGCTGCTCGGGGCGGTCCCCTGCTATCTGAAGTCGCACAGCCAGGGCGAATATGTCTTCGACCATGGCTGGTCGGACGCGTTCGAACGCGCCGGCGGGCGCTACTATCCGAAGCTGCAATGCGCGGTGCCGTTCACACCCGTCACCGGCCCTCGCCTGCTGGTCGGCAGGGGCGAGGACAGCCCCACCGTCAAGGCCGGTCTTGCGGCCGGCCTGAAGGCGGTGACGGATAAGCTCGGCGTGTCTTCCGCGCATGTTACTTTCGCGCCGGAGGATGACGTCCAGATATTGGCGGCGGCCGGCTTCCTTCATCGCACCGACCAGCAGTTTCACTTCTTCAACGAAGGCTTTTCGAGCTACGACGATTTTCTCGCAACGTTAGCCTCGCGCAAGCGCAAGGCAATGAAGAAAGAGCGGCGCGAGGCCCTCGCCGACGGTATCTCGATCGACTGGCTGACCGGCAAGGATCTGACCGAAAAGGCCTGGGACGACTTTTTCGCGTTCTACATGGATACCGGCAGCAGGAAATGGGGCCGGCCCTACCTCAACCGCGATTTCTTCTCGCTGATCGGCGAACGCATGGCCGACGACATCCTGCTGGTCATGGCCAAACGCAACGGGCGCTACATTGCAGGTGCCATCAACTTCATCGGTTCAGACGCGCTCTACGGCCGCAATTGGGGCTGCATCGAGGACCACCCGTTCCTGCATTTCGAGGTCTGCTACCATCAGGCGATCGATTTCGCCATCTCGCGCAAGCTGAAGGTGGTTGAAGCCGGTGCGCAGGGCGAGCACAAGCTGGCGCGCGGCTACCGGCCCGTGACGATGCATTCGGCGCACTACATCGCCCATCCAGGTCTGCGCAATGCAGTGGCCGACTACCTCCAACGCGAGCGGCGCGAAGTCGAGCGGATGAGCGAATATCTGGAAGAGCACACCCCGTTCCGCAAGGACATGGCGGAGTAGAGTAGCGAGCCCCAATCGCTCAGCCGAGCGGGCCGGCACGGCCGATGTCGACCGATCGTCTTGCCCGCCCGGAACAGCTTCGCTACACGAGACAGCGAGCCAAGAACCGGAGCGCGCGCCATGGCCGAAGCAACCTATGACAGCAGCAACATCTTCGCCAAAATCCTGCGCGGAGAAATCCCTTCGCACCGCGTCTACGAGGATGACGCGGTCATTGTCTTCATGGATGTGATGCCGCAAGGACAGGGTCACACGCTGGTGGTGCCGAAAGCGCCGTCGCGCAACCTGCTTGACGCGGATCCGGCGGTGCTTGGCCCGCTCTTCGCTCACGTCCAGAAAGTTGCGCGGGCCGTAAAGAAGGCCTTCGATGCCGATGGCGTCACGGTTATGCAGTTCAACGAACCAGCTTCGGGGCAGACTATCTTTCACCTTCACGTCCATGTCATTCCGCGCTTCGAGGGCATTCCCCTGAAACCGCACAGCGGACAGATGGAAAAGCCTGAAGTCCTGGCCGAAAACGCCGGCAAGATACGGATGGCGCTGGCAAGCTGAACCGGTGCAACCGCTTTGGCGGGCGCCGGGCGGTTAACCGGAAGGTGTCACAAAAAAAGCCCCGTTTCCGGGGCTTTTTTACTGGCTGGTTCGTCAGTTCTTACGCGGCAGTTGCGGCACAAGGCTGCGCTTGCCGCCGTCCTTACCTTTGGGCTCCGGCTTCTGCGCCACCGCCTTTTTCGCGGCGGGCTTTTTCGCCACCGCCTTCTTGGCCTTCGGCGCGTCGTCCGGCTCTTCCTTCTTCGGCTTCACCGGCGCCTCGTCGGCGAGCGATTCGAGCTTCAGGCCGGTCTCGCCGGTTTCCTTCTTCTCGACGGTGACACGCACCGTGCCGCCCTTCTTGAGCTTGCCGAACAGCACCTCGTCGGCCAGCGGCTTCTTGATGTGCTCCTGGATGACACGGCCAAGCGGCCGGGCGCCCATGCGCTCGTCATAGCCCTTGTCGGCCAGCCATGCGATTGCATCCTGCGACAAGTCGAAGGTCACGCCACGCTCGGAAAGCTGTGCTTCCAGCTGCATGACGAACTTCTGCACCACCTGATGGATGACCGGCACCGGCAGCGAGCCGAACGGAATGATCGCATCGAGACGGTTGCGGAACTCCGGCGTGAACAGCCGGTTGATCGCCTCGACATCGTCGCCTTCGCGCTTGGTCGAACCGAAACCGATGGCCGCGCGCTGCGCGTCGGACGCGCCCGCATTGGTGGTCATGATCAGGATGACATTGCGGAAGTCGATCTGCTTGCCGTTGTGGTCGGTCAGCTTGCCGTGATCCATGACCTGCAACAGGATGTTGAACAGATCCGGATGCGCCTTCTCCACTTCGTCCAGCAACAGCACGCAATGCGGATGCTGGTCGACGCCGTCGGTCAGAAGGCCGCCCTGGTCGAAGCCGACATAGCCGGGAGGCGCGCCGATCAGCCGTGAAACGGTGTGGCGTTCCATATATTCCGACATGTCGAAGCGGATCAGCTCCACGCCGAGCGAGGCGGCGAGCTGCTTGGCCACTTCCGTCTTGCCGACACCGGTCGGACCCGAGAACAGGTACGAACCGATCGGCTTTTCCGGTTCCCGCAGGCCGGCCCGCGCCAGCTTGATGGCCGAAGTCAGCGCGGTGATCGCGGTGTCCTGGCCGTAGACGACGCGCTTCAACTCGATGTCGAGACCTTGCAGCACCTTCTCGTCGTCGGCGGAAACCGTCTTCGGCGGGATACGCGCCATCGTGGCGATCGTCGCTTCGATCTCCTTGATGCCGATGGTCTTCTTGCGCTTGGCTTCCGGCACGAGCATCTGCGAGGCGCCGGTCTCGTCGATCACGTCGATCGCCTTGTCCGGCAGCTTGCGGTCGTTGATGTAACGCGCCGAGAGCTCGACCGAAGCCTTGATCGCCTCGCTCGTGTAGCGAACCTTGTGGAACTCCTCGAAATAGGGCTTGAGGCCCTTCATGATCTCGATGGCGTCCTCGACGGTCGGCTCGTTGACGTCAATCTTCTGGAAGCGCCGCACCAGCGCGCGGTCCTTCTCGAAGAACTGCCGGAACTCCTTGTAGGTGGTCGAGCCGATGCAGCGGATCGCGCCGGACGACAGCGCCGGCTTCAACAGGTTCGACGCATCCATGGCGCCGCCAGAAGTGGCCCCTGCCCCGATCACGGTGTGGATCTCATCAATGAACAGCACGGCGCCGGGATAGTCCTCGAGCTCCTTGACGACCTGCTTCAGCCGCTCCTCGAAATCGCCGCGATAACGGGTGCCGGCCAGCAGCGTGCCCATGTCTAGCGCGAAGATGGTGGCATTGTGCAGCACTTCGGGAACGTCGCCCTCGACGATGCGCTTGGCGAGGCCTTCGGCGATCGCCGTCTTGCCGACACCGGGATCACCGACATAGAGCGGGTTGTTCTTGGAGCGGCGGCACAGCACCTGGATGGTCCGGTTGATCTCGCTCTCGCGACCGATCAATGGATCGATCTTGCCGGCCTTGGCCTTGTTGTTCAGGTTGACGCAATAGGCAGTCAGCGCGTCCTGCTGCTGCTTCTTCTTGCCGCCTTCCTCTTGCGGCTCGGCCCCGCTCTGGCTGCCTTGCTCGTCGTCGGCGCCGCGCGGCGTCCGCGTCTCGGAAGCGCCGGGACGCTTGGCGATGCCATGCGAGATGTAGTTGACCGCGTCGTAGCGGGTCATCTGCTGTTCCTGCAGGAAGTAAGCGGCGTGGCTCTCGCGCTCAGCGAAGATGGCGACGAGCACGTTGGCGCCGGACACTTCCTCGCGACCTGACGACTGCACATGGATCACCGCGCGCTGGATGACGCGCTGGAAACCGGCAGTCGGCTTGGAATCTTCATCGTAGCCGGTGACGAGGTTGTCGAGCTCGGTGTCGATATAGGTGAGGACCGTATGCTTCAACTCGTCGAGATCGACGTTGCAGGCACGCATGACGGCCGCCGCCTCGGTGTCGTCGATCAGGGCGAGCAGCAAATGTTCAAGGGTTGCATATTCATGGTGCCGCTCATTGGCGAGCGTCAGCGCTTGGTGAAGCGCCTTTTCCAGGCCTTGGGAGAAAGCCGGCATGTTACCTCACTTCTTCTCCATCACGCATTGCAGCGGATGCTGATTCTGTCGGGCGAAATCCATGACCTGAGCCACTTTGGTCTCGGCCACCTCGAATGTATAGACCCCGCACTCGCCCACCCCATGATTGTGAACATGAAGCATTATGCGTGTGGCGGCTTCGCGGTCCTTCTGGAAAAAGCGCTCCAGCACGTGGACCACGAATTCCATGGGTGTGTAGTCGTCGTTAAGAATGAGGACCCGATACAGACTGGGCTTCTTGGTCTTGGTTTTTGTGCGCGTGATGACGGCCGTGCCGCGACCGGCCTCATTGCCGTTGCTGCCGTTCTGCATTCGCACCACGTAGCTCGTGGCAGTCAAACCTGTAGTCACGTAGTCCTGCCTCTTTCGAATCCTCATGCATGCTCGACATGTAGGTGTTCGATGGACGATTTTAAGCCCTTCTGTTTAGCTGACAATATGGCTAGGTGGCCAAACTTGACCGATTTTTCAAATCGTGAAGACCGCAGGCCCCCGATTTCGAGCTGGCATGAAAAAACCCGGCCGCGCGTTCGCGACCGGGTCTGTCTTTGCAAGCCCAGGGGCCGGCTCGGAATGTTCGTCGAATTTACTTCGCCTTGGCGACGATCGATTCGAACGGCTTGTAGGCTTCCTTGGCGAGTTCGGCATAGAGATCGCCAAGCTTGGTGGCTTCGGTGACGAAGCTCTCATAGGACTGCTTGGCATAGTCGGACTGGATATCGATCGCCTTGTCCAGCGACTTGGCGGAAAAGAGCTTCTCGACAGCGGCGCTACCGGCTTCGAAGCTTTTCTTGGTGTACTCGCCCGCCTCGGCGGCGATAGCCTGCGCACCCTTGGACAGCGAGGCGAAGCTCTTCAATCCGGTGTCCGCAAATTCCTTGCCGTATTTGCTGAAATCTTCATAGGTCTGGGTCATTTCACGCATTCCCTTGAACGGTTGCCTTGGACGATAGACGCGGCTTGTCCGGGCCGCGTTGTGCAATGCGTGTAAATATATTGTGCAGTGCACAAAAGTCAAGATTCCCGCGGCAATGCGGATCGTGAGCTGCCGGCAATCGCTAAGATTCGAATAAAGAGAAGCTCAATCCCACAGAAAATGGTGAACGCGGCGGTTACCATAAACGGATTGGTAACGCTGCCCGCGTTAGCGTGGCCGGAGGTGAGGCAGGACCCTTTGCCGCCTCCAAGGCAACGGAAATTCAAAGGAACTATCAGTGCGTAAGGCGTTGTCGGGCTTCGTTTCCAAATCCGCGTCCCCCCTCAAAACGATCATGATCCTCGCTATGGCGATGAGCTTCGTCGTCGCGGACGCGGCCTCATCCATGGCGGCCAAGTCGGCGGCCATCGTCATCGATGCCAAGACCGGCAAGGTGCTTTATTCGTCGGATGCCGATGGCCGGCGCTATCCGGCTTCGCTTACCAAGATGATGACGCTCTATCTGACGTTCGAGGCGTTGGCGAAGGGCAGGATCAGCAAGAATTCCCCGGTCGTGTTCTCGGCCAATGCCGCTGCCGAACCGCCGACGAAGCTCGGCGTCAAGCGGGGCGGCTCGGTCACGGTCGAGACCGCGATCCTGTCGATGGTGACCAAATCGGCAAACGATTCCGCAACAGCGCTTGGCGAGATGCTCGGCGGCAACGAAGCCAATTTCGCCCGCATGATGACCGCCAAGGCGCGGGCGCTGGGCATGAGGGGAACCGTTTTCCGCAACGCCAACGGCTTGCCTGATCCCGGCCAGTTCACGACCGCGCGCGACATGGCGATGCTCGGCATCGCCCTGAGAGAGCATTTCCCGCAATACTACGGCTATTTCTCGCAGCGCTCCTTTCTTTACGGGCGGCAGCGCATCAACGGCCACAATCGTCTGCTCGGACGCATCAAGGGCGTCGACGGCATCAAGACCGGTTACACCCGCGCCTCCGGTTACAATCTGGTCTCCTCGGTCTCGGATGGCGATCGGCGCATCGTAGCGGTGGTCATGGGCGGCAGGTCCGGCGGCAGCCGCGACAGCCAGATGGCCGGGTTGATCAATGCGTACATGCCGCAGGCGTCGTCGCGCGGCGGCGGCGTGCTGATTGCCAAGGCCGGCGGCGGCAATCCGATTTCAGCCTTGGCCAAGGTGCTTCTGCCGAAGCATGACGCGCCGACACCGGACAGAAAGCCGGACGACGATGCCGTTGCCTCTCTTGTCGAGGAAAATGCGCCCGTCGTTGAAGAGACCGCTCCGGTCGTTCAGGCCAAGAGGGTCAAGACGACGGCTGTGTCGACGGTGGACGACGTGGCGACAGCCCGGGTCGCCGCAGCCTATGCCGAACCGGCGGCAGAGGTCGATCCTGTCAGCACGGCGTCGGTGCCATCCGGCTGGGCAATACAGGTCGCCTCTTCGCCAAAACAGGCCGAAGCGAAGGCTTTCCTCGACAAGGCGACGAAGCAGGCGCCCTCCGTTCTGACCGATGCCTCCGGTTTCACCGTCGCCTTCGACAAGGACGGTGTCACCTACTACCGCGCCCGGTTCGGTGGTTTCGGTTCGAAGACGGCTGCCTGGAAAGCCTGCAACGCTTTGAAAAAGAAGAAGATCGAGTGCTACGCCGTCCAGCAGTAAGCGGCGCGCGAAACGATATCTTTCCCGAAGTTCTGCGTCGAAGGAGACTAGTTGTGATTGGAGAGCAAGACGTCCTTGGCTTCATTGATCCGCGCCGCCAGGAAAGACGTGCCACCGATATCGGGGTGCAGGCGCTGCATCAGGCGGCGGTGCGCCTTGCGGACATCCGCCGCGGCAGCCCCCGCTTCAAGACCAAGGATCTTGTAGGCCTCCTCCTTAGTCATGGCGCCAGAACCTGGCGCAACACCCAGCCCTTCGCCACCATTCGCATCAGCGTCTTTGCGCCAGATGGGAAATCGGCCGTCAAGATACGTCTCTAGCAATTGGCGGCTCTCCGGATCGCCGGAGAGTTCGCGATAGAGTTGCTGCAATTCGGCAAGCCCCATCGAGCCAAGCATCTTGCCTTCATGGCGCCCGGCCAGCACAAGGCCTTCGAGGCCGCCGGTATCGTGATCGAGTTCCATCTCAAGCGCCGCCGTACGAACTGTCGAACGCTTGCCTGCCGCCAGTTTGGCCGCCGGCCGATTCATGCGCATGGAGCCGTACCAGGCGAGCGCAGCCGACAGGATCAAGCCCCCGATGCCCTCGCGCCCGACCAGCAGCACGGCGACGCCGACCAGCCCGAGCAGCACAGGTCCAAGCGTCCTCATGCCGCCTGCAAGCTTCGCCGGATCGGCGCGCAGGAAGATGGTGAGCATGCCGAGAAACACCAGAAGCAATGCTACGAAAGCGACAATCGCGCCCATCAGTTTCCGCCGCCCCGCATATGCTCGATCATCAGTCGGTCCTCCGGCCTGCCCCGGGCCTCCAGTGCCTTCAGCCCGCCGGTCGCAAACACGGCGACGGACGAAAGCAGGCCGGCCAACGTCGCGGCAGCCCGCCGATCGAACCGGAACCAGGCCCCTTTCGACAGCCGCGCAATTTCCTTGAACGCCTTTTCCGCAGCGGCATCATGGCCCTCCTGAAAGACGAAGACAGGAACGCCGTGCAGACCGAGGCTGCCGGCCTTTTCGGCCAGATCATCTATGTTTTCTTCCATCGCGTCGCCGATATAGACCAGCGCGTTGACCTTGGCCGCCGCCGTCTGTTTCAGCGCGTGGGCGAGCACCTTGCCGATCTGGGTATGGCCGCTGCGGCAGTTGATGCGCGTCATCAGCTGTTTCAGAGCTGCGGTATCGGTGACGAATGCGGATGAGCGGCACTCGCCAAGGCCGCGAAAATAGACAAGTTGAACCTTGAGCGCCCCGGCCTTGCCGACGGCGTCGAACATCTCGGCCTGCAGCGCACAGGCGAGATCCCAGGTCGGCTGGCGGCTCATTGTCGCGTCGAGGGACAGGATCAGCCTGCCTGAACCGGTGGCGGATGCAGCGAGCGTCCTTGCCTGACGGAGAAACGCGTCGATCTCGCCGGTGCTCGATTGAGACTCGACCGGCGCAGGATTGGCCCTTGCAGGCACGGGCTGCTTCTTGTCGCTCATGACATTCAAGATGTGGCGTTGTTCCCCGGCTTGCAAGCCCAGATGAGGTGACCTGGAGGACCTGTGATGATGGCACCTGCGGACAACGCTTCGGCTGGTGGTCTTGGCGTTGCGTTTCTCGGCGTCAGAGCAGGCCGAGATCGGCAAGCTCACGCCTGAGCTTCGGCGGCATCTCGATCAGCCCGGCTTTGCCCTTGCCGAGATCGGCCGGCGCGTCCGCCGGCTTCAGGTAGCGCCACCCCTGGAATGCACGGCGCGGTTGCCAGTCAGTGCGCACGACCTCGGGATCGAGGATCAGATGGCAACGGCCGATGCCCTCGTCATCGGTGAAGGGCCGGATTTCGGTGATCAGCTGGCGGCATTGGACATTGCCCTTGATCACCCAGTAGAGCGAGCCGCCGTCGGTAATCTCGGCGCCACGCGTCGGCACCATGCGGGTGGTGTGGTAGTGCTCGGCCGGTTCGCCGGCGCGGCGCCGCTCGTCGAGACGGAAGGCAATCCACTCTTCCAGATCCTCGACGCTGTCACAGCCGACGCAAAGCTTTATGAGATTGAGAGACATCGTTTAAGGTTTAGTCCAGCACGCGAACGCGTCAACGGCCTGATCGACTTCTCCACAGTGGTGGTCCATGCCGCCAGATTGGCGCTCAGCACTCCACGACATTGACGGCCAATCCGCCAAGGCTGGTTTCCTTGTACTTTTCGTTCATGTCGAGGCCGGTCTGGCGCATCGTCTCGATCGCGGCATCGAGCGGCACGAAATGAACGCCGTCGCCCTTGATGGCCAGCGAAGCGGCGGTCACCGCCTTGACGGCACCAAGCGCGTTGCGCTCGATACACGGCACCTGCACCAGGCCGCCGACCGGATCGCAGGTCATGCCGAGATGATGTTCCAGCGCGATCTCGGCAGCATTCTCGACCTGCTCGGGCGTGCCGCCCATGACGGCGCACAATCCCGCCGCAGCCATTGCCGAAGCCGAACCGACCTCGCCTTGGCAGCCGACTTCCGCCCCCGAGATCGAAGCATTGGTTTTGATGATGCCGCCGACGGCCGCCGCCGTCAGCAGGAAATCGCGGATGCTGGGCTGGTCGGCTTCGGGATGGAAATGCAACCAGTAGCGCAGCACTGCGGGCAGAGTGCCGGCCGCCCCATTGGTTGGCGCGGTGACGACACGGCCGCCGGCAGCGTTCTCCTCATTGACCGCCATCGCATAGATCGACAGCCAGTCGTTGGCGAGCAGCGGGTTAGGCCGGTTCTGCTGCCATTGCTCCTGCAGCTTGTCATGCAGCATCCGGGCACGGCGGCGCACCTTGAGTCCGCCCGGCATGATGCCGTCTTGCGACAGGCCGCGCTCGATGCACCCCTTCATGGCGCTCCAGATGCCGTCGAGGCCGGCGTCGAGCTCCCCGCGCGACATCTGTGTCTCCTCGTTGACGCGCTTCATCTCGGCAATGGAAAGCCCGCTTTTCGCTGCCATGGACAGCATTTCGACGGCGTTCTTGAACGGATACGGAACCTTCTTGCCTTCGGTTGTCGCCGAGCCCCTTGCTTTCATCCGCTGCAGTTCTTCCTCGGACACTACGAAGCCGCCGCCGATCGAATAATAGACGCGCCTCAGCAGCAACCGGTCGCCGGCATCATGGGCAGAGAAGGCCATGCCGTTGGCGTGACCCGGCAGCGGCGTCTTGCGATCCAGCACAAGATCCGTTGCCGGGTCGAAACGGTAGGACGGATGGCCGGGCGGCGAAATCCGCTTCTCGGCGGCGATGCGAGCGACGATGCCGTCTGCTAGGTCGGGATCCACAGTCTGCGGCGTCTGGCCGGCGAGGCCGAGCACCACGGCACGATCGGAGCCATGGCCGATGCCGGTATAGGCGAGCGAGCCATGCAGGCTGGCCGCGATCCGGTCGACCTTGGCGCCGGCCGGGCGCGGCCAGTCGTCTCCCGCAATCTCGTCGAGAAACCGCCGCGCGGCCGTCATCGGCCCCATCGTGTGCGAACTCGATGGGCCGATGCCGATCTTGAACAAGTCGAAAACCGAAAGGAACACGTGGGCGTTTTCTCCTGGGACCCTGTTGAGATCTACATATAGGAATTCCCATGATGTTTTCCGCTGTTTTGAAGATTGCGGCGCTGCGCCTGCCGACCTTGTTTGCTCCGGCAGCGACATTCCAGCTTCGGCCATCGAAGCGTTACCGCCGCCTGTGGTAAAAGCAACGCATGAGCGATTCCTTTCACCTATCGACGTCCGACCTTGCGGCGCTGGGGTTCTTCCTTGCCGCGTGGGTGCTGCATACGCTCGCCGCCGACGGAATGCTGGTCAGCCGCATGTCGCTGACGAGGGCTATGAACGCGCAGCGCGAGGCCTGGATGCGGACCATGGCCGAACGCGAGATCCGCATCGTCGACACCGCTATCATGAGCGGGCTGCAACAGGGGACCGCCTTCTTTGCCTCCAGTTCGCTGATTGCGATCGGCGGCTGTTTTGCCCTGCTCGGCGCCTCCGATCAGGTTCTGACCGTGCTCAGCGACCTGCCGTTTGGCGCCACGTCCTCACGCGCGGCCTTCCAGACGAAGGTGTTCGGGCTGGTGCTGATCCTGGCCTTTTCCTTCTTCAAGTTCGGCTGGGCTTACCGGCTGTTCAACTATTGCTCGATCCTGATCGGCGCCGTGCCGATTCCACATGGCGAGGCGTCGCGCAATCCGGTCACCGAAACGGCGGTGTGGCGTGCCGCGCGCATGAACATGCTGGCCGGAAAGCATTTCAATTCGGGCCTGCGCGGCGTGTTCTTCTCGATCGGCTATCTCGGTTGGTTCGTCGATCCCACCGTCTTCGTGCTATCGACGCTGCTGCTTCTGGCGGTACTGGTGCGCCGCCAGTTTTTCTCGGCGGCACGGCAGGCGGTGCTCGGTCAGCCGCCCGGTCCGGGGAAAGGCCGATCGATGCGGCCCGACAGCCAATAGGCGGTGAGCCCTATCCATTCGCGGATCGCAACAGTGGTGACCTCCAGCCAGTCGCCGGGATAAGGCAAGGTGCCGATGCTTTCCTTGCCGGAAGTGCGATAGTCGACCGGCCACGGAACGGTCGAAAAGCCGGCTTTGTCGAACAGCGCCTTGGCGCGTGGCATATGGAAGGCCGAGGTCACCAGCAACCAGGTTTCGCCCGGTTTCGGCGTCACCAGTTCCCTGGTAAAGACAGCGTTCTCGTAGGTGCTGCGGGACTTGTTCTCGAGGATCAGCCGATCGGCCGCCACGCCGAAAGCGGCAAAAAGACGCGGCGCGGTATCTGCATCGCCTTCGCCGCCGCGGAACGTTTCGATGCTGCCACCGGAGATAACGACTTTCGCTGTCGGAAAGCGCCGCGCCAGCACGACCGCCTCGACCATCCGGTCGCCGCTGGAGTTCATTTCATAGCCGCCACGCACCAAATTGACGGCGCCATCCAGACTGCCGCCAAGCACTATGATACCGTCAACCTTTTCCGGCAGCGGCGGCCTGGGGAAGCGTTCCTCCAGCCGATTGAGCATCATGGGGCCGAGCGGGCTCCATGTCGAAACCGCCAGAATGAGAAAGGCAAGAGCGCTGCCGGCGGTCGCCAACCGTCGCCGCCCGAACATCGCCGCGACCAGCCCCGCCAGCAGCAGGAAGATCGCGAGATTCAACGGCTCGACGAAGAACCCGAGAACCTTGGAGACATAGAAGAACATCCCTCACCCCCCTCAGATGAGAAACGATCTTACCACCATTTTTCCGGCTGAAATGTGCTGGCCGCCTTTTCGATGACATGGGCGGTCTGGAACAGCGTTTCCTCGTCGAAGGGCCGGCCGATCAGCTGCAGGCCGAGCGGCAGCCCCTTGGCGTCGAGCCCAGCCGGAACCGCTATGCCGGGCAGGCCGGCCATGTTCACCGTCACCGTAAAAATGTCGTTGAGATACATCTTGACCGGGTCGGCGGCCATGTCCTCGTCGGCGATGCCGAAGGCGGCGGAAGGCGTTGCCGGCGTCAGGATGACGTCGACGCCTGCTGCAAACACATTTTCGAAGTCACGCTTGATCAGGGTTCGAACCTTCTGCGCCTGTAGATAGTAGGCATCGTAGTAGCCGGCGGAAAGCACATAGGTGCCGATCATGATGCGGCGCTTGACCTCCCGCCCGAAGCCGGCGGCGCGGGTCTTTTCATACATATCGACAATGTCCTTGCCGGGCACGCGCAAGCCATAGCGGACGCCGTCGTAACGGGCGAGGTTGGACGAGGCTTCGGCCGGCGCCACGATGTAATAGGCCGGCAGCGCGTATTTGGTATGCGGCAGCGAGATATCGACGATCTCGGCACCAGCATCCCGCAGCCAGGCAATGCCTTTCTGCCACAGCGCCTCAATCTCCGCGGGCATGTCGTCGACACGATATTCCTTGGGAATGCCGACCTTCATGCCCCTGATCGGGCGGCCGATCGCCGCCTCGTAGTCCGGCACCGGCAGGTCGACGGACGTCGTGTCCTTCGGGTCGACCGAAGCCATCGACTTCAACAGGATCGCGGCGTCGCGGACGTCGCGCGCGATCGGCCCGGCCTGGTCGAGCGACGAGGCGAAGGCTACGATCCCCCAGCGCGAGCAGCGGCCATAGGTCGGCTTGATGCCGACTGTGCCAGTGAAGGCGGCGGGCTGGCGGATCGAGCCGCCGGTATCGGTGGCGGTGGCGCCGGCGCACAGGAAGGCCGAGACCGCTGATGCGGAGCCACCGGACGAACCGCCCGGCACCAGTTGGGCATTGTCCAACGTGCGCGCGGTCCTGGTGCCGCCCGCCGAAACGAAGCCGCCCTCGCCCTGATGCGTCGTCGGCATCACCACCGTGTCGAGGCGCGAACGCCGCCACGGGTTGATGACCGGCCCGTAATACGAGGTCTCGTTGGACGAGCCCATGGCGAACTCGTCCATGTTGAGTTTGCCGAGCATGACGGCACCATCCGCCCACAGATTGGCGGTGACCGTCGATTCGTAGCGCGGCTTGAAGCCGTCCAGCACATGGCTGCAGGCCTGGGTGTGGACGCCTTCGGTGCCGAACAAATCCTTGATGCCGAGCGGGATACCCTCGAGCGACCCGCCCTCGCCCTTGGCCAGTTTCGCGTCGGAGGCCTTGGCCATGTCGCGCGCCTTGTCGTCGGTGACCACCACGTAGGCATTGAGCGCCGGATTGGCTCGCTCGACCGCCGATAGATAAGCCTCGGTGATTTCGGTGGCGGTGATCTCCCTGGAGCGCAATTTGGCGCGGGCCTGCGAAATCGTCAGCTGGGTAAGGTCGCTCATCAGGCAAGGCTCTTTTCGTAAAACACCGACCACTCGGAATCGGGATAATCCAGTACCGGGCCGCAACGCGAAAAACCGGCGCGTTCGTAGACGGTCCAGGCGGCGGGATGACGGTCGCCCGTCTCCAGCACCAGACGCTTAAGCCCTTCTTGGCGCGCCAGCGCCTCGATACGCTCGACAATCTTCGCGCCGATCTTGTGGCCGCGATGCGAAGGTCGCGTATACATGCGCTTGACCTCGCCTACGACAGCATCGTGGCGCTTCAGTGCGCCGCAACCGATGGCAAGGCCGTTGTCGCGGGCGATGAAGACGGTCGTGTCGCGGTCCGCCATCTGCTCGACCGTCAAATGGTAGCAATGCTCCGGCGGCGTCAGCTCCAGCAATGTGGCGTTGAGCTCCTCGACCAGCCCACGCACATCGTCCTGCAGCGGCGTCTCAGCCGCGATGTCGATTGCCATCGGCCTGCTACTCCACGACCTTCGGCACAAGGAAGAAATTCTCTTCGGTCGCCGGTGCATTGGCGACGATGTCGGCTGCCTTGCCGCCGTCGGTGACGACGTCCTGGCGCTTTTTCATTGCCATCGGCGTGACTGAGGTCATCGGCTCGACGCCGGAAACATCGACCTCGTTCAACTGCTCGACAAAGCCCAAAATGGCATTCAATTCGCCGGTCATGCGCTCTGCATCCTCCTCGCTCACCGCAATGCGGGCAAGATGCGCGACGCGCTTCACGGTTTTTATATCAACGGACATGTTTGTGCCTCGGGGAAAACCAGCGCTATAGCGGCGCGGCGCGTGCCGCGCAACATGCATCGTGCCTTCAACTGCCCTATGGCATCGCCACGCCGTCGCAGAGGAAATAACTGCCGCCGTTGCCGCTCTGCTCGCCTTCGTCGGCGGCAGGCCGAACCGATACCAGGTCGATCTGCTTCGGGCTCATCTGTGTCAGTGAGAGAACATCGGGAAAGACGTAGCCCGGCTCCTGGCATATAGCGGTCACCGCCCAGCTTGGTGAGCGTGTCGCTTTGGTGATCTGCAGGAATTCACAATTATATTCGATGCTCTCCAGGCCATTTGCCGACAGCACGATATTGCCGCCCTCGATCACCGTCTGCAGCGTATCCTTTTTGGCCTGCGCGCAGAGGTCCTCCGATTGCAGATAGACGCCCTCGATGAAATTTTCCGCGGCCAGCGTCGGCGACGCGGCAACCAGCATGGAAATGCAAAGACAATTTCTCAAGCGCATCGTATCGTTCCGGACCGGCTTTCTTTACAGCGTAATCGTCTCGCCGATCTTCGGCAACGCAACTTTCACACCCGATCCATCCAGCGCGGCCACGAATTTGTCGGCGGTCTGATCGATCATCGGAAATGTGCCGAAATGAGCGGGAACGACCGTCTCGAACTTGAAGAAACGCTGGCAGGCAAGGGCTGCTACCGCGCCACCCATGGTGAAGCGGTCGCCGATCGGCACGATGCCGATCTTCGGTTCGTGCAACTCGTTGATCAGCGCCATGTCGGAAAAAATGTCGGTGTCGCCCATATGATAAAGCGTCTTGTCCTCGGGAAAGTGCAGGACGAGCCCACCCGGATTGCCGAGATAGGTATTCTGGCCACCCTCGCCCGGAAAGGACGATGAATGCAGAGCCTGAACGAAGGTGGTGGTGAAGCCGCCGCAATCGACGGTGCCGCCGATATTGCCGGGATTGATCTGCTTGTCACCGACGCCCTTGCCGACCAGGTACATGCAAATCTCGAAATTGGCGACCAGCATCGCGCCGCTCTTCTTGAGCACTTCGATGGCGCCGCTGATGTGGTCGCTGTGGCCATGGGTGAGCAACACGTGCGTGATCCCTTCGGCCGGCCCTTCCCAGCCGCCCGTCCATGACGGATTGCCGACCAGATAGGGGTCGATGAGGATTTTCGCGCCTTCGATTTCGATTCGGAATGCCGAATGTCCGTACCAGGTCAGTTTCATCAATGCTTTCCTCGATTTTTGCTTCGGTAGAGGATAGAACGCCGACGGCGAAATTAAAGTGCCGCGCACGCTTTGCGCGTATAGGACGTGCGGCGTCGCGGTCAAAGGAAAAGCCGTTGGGCATCATCACCATCGAGGACTTGCCGGCCCGGCTCGGCGGCGGCAAGACCCTGGCCGGTCTCGACCTCGGCGACAAGACAATCGGCATGGCGGTTTCCGACCGCGGCTTGTCGTTCGCCCACCCGCGCCCCGTCATCATGCGCAGGAAATTCTCGCTCGATGCCGCAGTGCTGCTCGCTCTGCTACAGAAGGAAAATGCCGGCGCCGTGGTGATCGGCCTCCCCATCAACATGGACGGCTCCGAAGGCCCGCGCGCCCAAAAATCCCGCGCTTTCGTGCGCAATATGGCTGGATTGACCGATCTGCCCTTCCTCTTTTGGGACGAACGACTGTCGACGGTGGCGGCCGAGCGGACGCTGATCGAGATGGATTTTTCCCGCAAGAAACGCGCCGGCAAGATCGATTCTGCGGCGGCCGCTTTTATCCTCCAAGGTGTTCTCGACCGGCTTCAGGCGCTCGGCGTCGATGCCTGGTCGAAATAGCGGTTGCGCATCGCCGTGATCCAGCCACCAATCGCCTTGCGGCGGCGAAATGCCCAGAACGCCACCAGCAGCAGCCCATCGAACACGCAAGCTTTCGCCACCATGCCCGGAATAAGCGCCGGATCAACGCCGAGCATCTGTCCATAGAGCTGGAAGACGAGATCGTGTAATTGGCGGCTCAGCATGACATAGCCGAAATTGATGTCGTTGAGCGACAGAAAGAACCAGCCCCAAAACAAGAGGAGCGGAGCCGCCCACAGCGCGAACAAGGTGCGCATCAGCGGTCATCCCTCGAATCCAGCCGGCCGGAAATGCGGGCAAGCGAGGAATTATGCGCCGCTGCCTTGGCCATGACATGCGCGGCCGCTCGGATTTCGCCGGTCCCTGGAACTGCCGCGGCAACGGTCGACCGCCGCTCCGCGAGCATCGCGACATAGGACGCCAGAAGTGCCGCCAATTGCACCGCGACAATCATGAACAGCCCATTGATGCCTTGCGCGGCGCCGCCGATGACGATCAGCGACAGCACGCCCAAGGCGGAAATGAAGGCGATTCGCGTGACGCTATCGGCGGAATCCGGGTTGGTCCTGTCGCTGGTCAGTGCTTCAACAAAGGCCCAGCAGAACAGCACCGCGACGACAAGCAGTGCCACGGCGAGCGGCGCCACAACGACGGCGTTTTCGAGATCGGCAAATCGAGTATTCTGGACGGGAACGCCCAGTACGCCAAGGGCCGTCGCCACGCCTCGATTCCCGTCGATGCAAATGAACGCCAGCAGGGCGAAAACGGCCGCCCAATGCAATGCCAGAAAAGAGCTCAGAATATGCCGCATGACGCTCCTGCTTCGCAGGGCAAAGCCGCTCAGCTGAACAATCCTTGCCTTAACCATAACATTGGGCTTTGCCACCGGCCGCCGCAATGGAAACCATTCGTTAAGGTTAACGGCCATCCACAGGGTCACGAGAGCGGCAGCGAATTGGGCGACGGCCCTTAGTTGATCGGCGGGTAGAGCGTATCGATGATCATGCGCGCATCATGGCGGGAATCGATCATGCCATAGGTATTGCGCCACTGGCCGGCGAGGCGCGTTTCGACGAAGGCGTCGGCGATCCGCCCTGCCCCCAGCCTGCGAAGCTCTGCCGCCGCCGCCGACAATGCCAATTGCTCGGTCAAGAGCCGCGCCGAGCCCTCGTCGGTTGCAGCGACCTGCATTGCCGCCTTGAGCACGCCGACGGTGCCGCGTCCGCCGGCGCCGAGATCGCGGTCGATGCCGGCCAGCACGTCATCGAACAGGCCGGGTGCACGCCCCAGCACACGTAGCACGTCGAGCGCCATGACGTTGCCGGATCCCTCCCAGATCGCGTTGACCGGAGCTTCGCGATAGTAGCGGGCGAGCGGCCCCTCCTCGACATAGCCATTGCCGCCGAGGCACTCCATCGCTTCATAGAGCAGCGGCGGCGCAATCTTGCAGACCCAGTATTTGACGACCGGCGTCATGGCGCGGGCGAAGGCCGCCTCGCCGCGGTCGCCGGCCGCCTCGTCGAAGGAGCGCGCCAGCCGGAACGACAGCGCGGTAGCGGCGGCAACGTCGAGCGCCATATCGGCCAGCACACGCTGCATCAGCGGCTGCTCGACCAGATTGGTTCCAAACACCTTGCGGTGGCGCGTGTGGTGGACGGCCTCGGCCAGTCCGGCTCGCATGATCGCCGATGAGGCGACGGCACAGTCGAGCCGCGTCAGGGTCACCATGTCCATGATCGTCTTCACGCCCGCGCCCGGCTCGCCGACCATCTCGCCGATGGCATTGACGAATTCCACCTCCGACGAGGCATTGGAGCGGTTGCCGAGCTTGTCCTTCAGCCGCTGAAAGCGGAAGCCGTTGCCGGATCCGTCGCCGAGCAGGCGGGGAACGAGAAAGCACGACAGTCCCTCCGGCGCCTGTCCGAGCACCAGGAAGGCATCCGACATCGGCGCCGACATGAACCATTTGTGGCCGGTCAGGCGATAAAACCCGCTGCCCGCGCGCTCGGCCCTGGTGACGTTGGCACGGACATCGGTGCCGCCTTGCTTCTCGGTCATGCCCATGCCGAGTGTCAGCCCGGCTTTTTCGACCGGAGGCTTTTGGCTTTGATCGTATTTGCGCGTCGTCACCCGAGGCGCCCATTCGCGAAACAGCTTCGGGCTGGCCATCAGCGCTGCCAGCGAAGCGCTGGTCATGGTGATCGGGCAGAGATGTCCGGTCTCGAGCTCAGCCGTGAGGTAAAAGCGTGCAGCGCGCACCTGGTGGCGGCGGCCGATCTCGGCGTCGCCATTCTCCCAGACCGACGAATGCAGCCCGTTGGCAACAGAGCGGCGCATGAGCGCGTGATAGGCGGGATGGAACTCGACCTGGTCGACGCGCCGGCCCTGGCGGTCATGGGTCCTGAGCTTCGGCATCTCGACATTGGCAAGACGGGCCAGTTCCTGCGCCTCATGGGTCAGAACGAAACGGCCAAGCCCGTCGAGGTCCTTGCGCACCGGATCGGAAAAGCGCTCGGCAAGCTGGATAAGCAACGGATCGCCCCGCCAGGCGTTGCCGCCGGCCAGCGGCGGCGGCTGGTTGGTCACGTCGTCAGTCACGCTTCGTCCTTATCACCTGAAGGCTGCGAATCCAAAGCCAAGGCGGTTTATAGCCTATGGCCAGCGGCGCGCGACGAAAATACCGGGGAGAACCAATCCAATCCCAAGCCGGTGCTTGCAGCCGCGGAGCCTCCCCCCTATAGCAGCGACTTGAGATGACCGACGCATCGTCCCTGCCGCTTTATCCCCACCGCCATCTTCTGGGCATCCGCGATCTTTCCCCTGCCGACATCGAGCTTCTGCTCGACCGGGCGGACAGGGCCGTTGCCATCTCGCGGCAGTCGGACAAGAAGACATCGACGCTGCGCGGCCGCACCCAGATCAATCTCTTCTACGAAGCCTCGACCCGTACGCAATCGTCATTCGAGCTGGCCGGCAAACGGCTCGGCGCCGACGTCATGAACATGTCCGTAGCGAGTTCGTCGGTGAAAAAGGGCGAGACGCTGATCGATACGGCGATGACGCTGAATGCCATGCGTCCCGACATATTGATCATCCGCCATCAAGCGGCCGGCGCGGCAGCACTTCTTGCCCAAAAAGTCGGCTGTTCGGTGGTCAATGCCGGCGACGGCGCCCATGAGCACCCTACCCAGGCGCTGCTCGACGCACTGACCATCCGCCGCGTCAAGGGTCCGTTGTCGAAGCTGATCGTGGCGATCTGCGGCGACATCCTGCATTCGCGCGTGGCCCGCTCCAACATCATCCTGCTCAACGCGCTTGGTGCCCAGGTCAGGGTCGTCGCCCCTTCGACGCTTTTGCCCGCCGGCATCGAGAAGATGGGCGTCATCGTCACACGTTCCATGGCCGAGGGTCTGAAGGACGCCGACGTGGTAATGATGCTGCGCCTGCAGCGCGAACGCATGGAAGGCGCTTTCGTACCGTCGGTGCGCGAATATTTCCGCTATTTCGGCCTCGACGCGGAGAAGCTGAAGGCGGCCAAGGACGGTGCGCTGGTCATGCATCCCGGCCCGATGAACCGCGGCGTCGAGATCGCCTCCGAGATCGCCGACGGCCCGCAAAGCGTTATCCAGGAACAGGTTGAGATGGGCGTCGCCGTGCGCATGGCGGTTATGGAAGCGCTGCTCGACCCCCGTCGAAATCACGAGGGCCGCGCCTGATGAGCATTACGGTCTTCCGCCGGGCCCACATCGTCGACCCGTCGCGCGGCATCGATGAGGTCGGCACCGTCATCGTTGAAGGCCGCAAAATCGTTGCCGCCGGCAAGGCGGCCTTGAACCAGGGCGCGCCCGACGGCGCCACCATCATCGACTGCGCCGGCAAGACTATCATCCCCGGATTGATCGACGCGCGCGTCTTCATCGGCGAACCCGGCGGCGAACACCGGGAGACCATTGCTTCGGCGAGCATCGCTGCGGCGGCCGGCGGCGTCACCTCAATCGTCATGATGCCCGATACCGACCCGGTGATCGACAATGTCGCACTGGTCGAGTTCGTGCTGCGCACCGCCAAGGACACCGCAATCGTCAACATCTTGCCGGCAGCAGCGATCACCAAGGGGCTGGAAGGCCGCGAGATGACCGAATTCGGCCTGCTGCGCGAGGCCGGCGCGGTCGCCTTCACCGATGGCCGGCATTCTATTGCCAGCGCGCTGGTGATGCGCCGCGCGCTGACCTATGCGCGCGATTTCGGTGGCGTCATCGCGCATGAAACCCAAGACGCCGACCTCGCTTCGGCCGGCGTGATGAACGAAGGCCTTTACGCAAGCTGGCTTGGCCTTGCCGGCATTCCGCGCGAAGCCGAATCGATCCCCTTGGAGCGCGATCTCGCGTTGGCTCGCCTGACCGGCGGCGCCTATCACGCTGCCAAGATTTCGACGGCTATGGCGGCAAGCGCGGTAGCACGCGCGAAAGCCGATGGCGCCAATGTCACATCAGGCGTGTCGATCCACAATCTGTCGCTCAACGAGAATGATGTCGGCGAGTACCGCACCTTCTTCCGGCTGACGCCGCCGCTGCGCGCCGAGGAAGACCGGCTGGCGATGATCGAAGCGATCAAGGACGGCACCATCGATCTCATCGTCTCCTCGCACGACCCGCAGGACGTCGACACCAAGCGCCTTCCCTTTGCCGATGCCGCGGCCGGCGCCATCGGCCTGGAAACGCTGCTAGGCGCAGCGCTGCGGCTCTATCACAATGGCGACGTGACGCTGCTCCGGCTGGTCGAGACACTGTCGACCGCGCCGGCAAGATTGTTCGGCCTGCCCGGCGGCACGCTGAAACCGGGGGCATTGGCCGACCTTTCGCTCGTCGATCTGGACGAGCCATGGGTCGTCAGCGAGAGCGGCATCCGCTCACGCTCGAAAAACACCTGTTTCGAAGGCGCACGACTGCAAGGCAAGGTCTTGCAAACGATGGTGGCGGGCCGCACAGTGTTTTCGGCCTAGGACGAAAACAGGTGTCACGGCTTAAAATCCGCTCAGCCAAGGAAAGTTCGGGGGAACAATGGCTTACAGTCCCGTCTTGGCATTGGTGTTCGGCTATCTTCTCGGCTCGATCCCGTTTGGCCTGCTGATCACCCGTGCCGCCGGCCTCGGCGACGTGCGCAACATCGGCTCCGGCAACATCGGCGCCACCAATGTGCTGCGCACCGGCAACAAGAGCTTGGCCGCGGCCACGCTTCTGCTCGACGCCCTTAAAGGCACCGCGGCGGTGCTGATCGCAGGCCGCTTTGCGCCCGAGTTCGGACTTTGGGCCGGCTTCGGCGCGTTTTTAGGTCATCTCTTTCCGGTCTGGCTCGGCTTCAAGGGGGGCAAGGGTGTCGCCACTTACCTTGGCGTGCTGATCGGCCTTGCCTGGCAGGCGGCGCTGATCTTCGCCGTCGTCTGGCTGGCGGTGGCCTTCCTGTTCCGCTTCTCCTCGCTTGCGGCACTGACGGCAGCAGTCGTGGTGCCCATGGCGCTGTATTTCCTGAGCACGCCGCAGATTGCCGGGCTTTTCGCGGCGATGAGCCTAATCGTCATCGTAAAGCACCGCGCCAACATTGCGCGGCTGCTTGCCGGCACCGAGGGTAAGATCGGGGCCAAGGAGTGAGCGAGCCCGACGCCGGGCCGCGCCTCAGCGACCGGCAGCGGCTGAGCTGGCTTCGTCTGATCCGCACGCCGAATGTCGGCCCGGCTTCCTTTCGCGACCTGATCAACCGGTTCGGTTCGGCCGAAGCAGCGCTATCGATGCTGCCCGAGCTGATGATTTCGGGTGGCGCCAAAAAAATCGTCCGCATCCCGTCCATTGCCGAGACCGAGGCGGAGCTGGAGACCGCCCGGCGGGCTGGCGCCCGCTTCGTCGGCATCGGCGAAGCGGATTATCCGCCGCTGATGAAAAGCATGGATCATCCGCCGCCGCTGCTCGCGGTCAGGGGCAATAGCGCGGTGTTCCGCTTGCCAGCGGTCGCCATCGTCGGCGCTCGCAACGCATCGCTGGCCGGCATCAAGATGGCGCGGATGCTGGCGGCGGATCTCGGCCGCGACGGCTATGGCATCGTCTCCGGCCTGGCGCGCGGCATCGATACGGCCGCGCACCATGGCAGCCTTGCGACTGGCACAATCGGCGTGCTCGCCGGCGGCCTCGATTTGCCCTACCCGCCCGAAAATGCCGGCCTGTGCGACGAGATTGCCGAGCGCGGCGGCGCCATCGTCTCCGAAATGCCGTTTGGCTGGCAGCCGCGCGCGCAGGATTTCCCGCGCCGCAACCGGCTTGTCGCGGGTGCTGCATTAGGGTTGGTGGTGGTCGAGGCCGCACAGCGCTCCGGCTCACTGATCAGCGCCCGGCTTGCCGGCGAGATGGGCCGCCTGGTCTTTGCCGTTCCCGGTTCGCCGCTCGATCCGCGCGCTGCCGGCGCCAATGGCCTGCTCAAGGACGGCGCAACCCTTGTCACCGAGGCCGCCGATATCACCAGTGCGATCGCCCCGCTGGTCGGCGCCTGGGCCCCAAGGACATCGCCGCTTGAGGAGCCGCCCGACTTTTCGGCAACGCCGCCGCCGCGCGAGGACGACCGCGACCGCGTCGTCGAGGCGCTCGGCCCGACGCCGGTAGCAGTCGACGAGATCATCCGCCACACCGGCCTGCATCCCGCCCAAGTGTTCATGGTGCTGCTGGAGCTCGACCTAGCCGGACGGCTCGAGCGCCATGCTGGCGGCAATGTCTCGCTGATTTGACCGAGAGCTTGCGCATGTCCCGGCACGCAATTCCGACGTGATCCCGATGGCCGATCCGAGCAACAAGCCAAAGCAGACGCTGTTCACTCGCACGACGGCCCTCGTCTGGTCAGCGCTGAGCGTCATGCTGGCGCTGCAATGGTCCGCCGATCTCGGCATGCTGGGTTCTCCTGATGGCTACATAACGCCCTTCGCAAGAGCGACCAGCACGCTTCGGGGCATTCTGACCGCAGCCTGCATGGCCCAGGGTCTCTACTTTTTCCTGGCCGGCGTGTTCGGCAGAAAGGTAAGCGCCGTCGGTCTTTGCCTGCAAATCTTGCCGGAGCAGTTCTCACCGTGGCGCCAGTGCTTATCGTGAAGGATTGTCCGCATTCACAGCTGTGCAGCAGAGCCTATGAGGCGCTCACCGGCACGATGATGGACGATGGAGCGGGCGGCTAAAGCCACTGCATGCGTTCGGCACGAGGTTGTCACCCATGTCTTAGGTACAATCTGTTACCTATGTCTCCGGGTTGGACAATCTTGATTTTGGTGAGCGCGATGGGATTCGAACCCATGACCTACTGATTAAAAGTCAGTTGCTCTACCGGCTGAGCTACGCGCTCCCGCGGGCTCAGAAAGGCCGCCCTCGAAATTGCGCGGAACATAGGGAGAGTGCCTCTGCCGGTCAACCGGAAAAAGACGGCTCGCAAACCGGACTGTCCTGCAGTGTCATCATGCCTTGCGGAGCGCTTCGGCGTCGACGGAACGGCCTCCCTCTCGCGCAAGGCCGAAGCTCGCGCTTTGCGGGACAAGCGCAAGCAGCGAATCGAGAGAACCTTTGCAGATCAGCAACTTGGGATTTTTGGCGGAACAATTTGCGCAGCCTGTCCGTTTTTCCGCGACAAGGGACACGCGTTTCAAGGAGAAGATCATGAATAGGATCATGTCGGGCCTGCTGGCGACCACCCTTTCGATCTCATTCGCTGCCGCGGAGATCGTGCCAGTCAACGCTCAGCCCAGCTATGCGCCCCCTGCCCAGGGGCTCACCTCGAATGTCCAGACCGTCCAGTACGAGCCGTGGCGGAGGCACCGGAATTTCAATCGCGATTTCTCGCGTCGCGATTTCCGTCGCAATTTTTCGCGTGACGACGGCATGTACTGGCGTGGCCATCGCGGCTATCGCGAATATCGTCGCGGCTATCGCCGTCACGGCGATTTCTGGTTCCCGCTGGCTGCGTTTGCTACTGGAGCGCTGATTACCGGCGCGATCGTCAACCAGAATCGTGTCTATCGTGGCGATGCCCACGTGCAGTGGTGCTATGACCGTTATCGGAGCTATCGCGCTTCTGACAACACTTACCAGCCCAACTACGGTCCGCGCCGGCAGTGCCGGTCGCCTTACTGAGTCCCAGATTAGAGGCTGCAAGCCCGCGCCCGAAACGGCGCGGGTTTTTCATTAGTGCGAATCCGGCGGCATCCCTGCCTATTGCGTACTTAGCGTCCTGCGCACAGCGTGGCGCCAACCTGCCAGCTTGGCGGCACGTGTCGAAGCATCCATGTCCGGCTTGAACCGGCGCTCGAGCGCCCAACTCCTGGCGAATTCCGCGGCCTTCGGCCAGACACCCGCCTTCGAGCCGGCCAGCCAAGCCGCACCGAGTGCTGTTGTTTCGAGAATTGTCGGCCGGTCGACCGGCGCATCGAGAATGTCGGCCAGCCGCTGCATGGTCCAGTCCGACGCCACCATGCCGCCATCGACCCTGAGCACGGTCTTGGCCGAGGCGGCCTTCCAGTCCTTGCGCATGGCGTCAAGCAGGTCGCGTGTTTGGAACGCAACGGATTCCAGTGCCGCGCGGGCAAATTCCGCCGGCCCCGAATTGCGGGTCAGCCCGAAGATGGCGCCGCGCGCCTCGGCATCCCAGTGCGGTGCGCCGAGCCCGACGAAAGCCGGCACCAGATAGACGTTCTGCGTTGGATCGGCTTCCGCCGCCAATTTGCCGCTCTGCTCGGCCTTGCCGATCACTTTGATGCCGTCCCGCAGCCATTGCACGGCGGCGCCGGCGATAAAGATCGAGCCCTCCAGCGCATAGGTGGTCTTGCCGTTCAGCCTGTAGGCGATGGTGGTCAAAAGCCGGTTCTTCGAACGCACCAGATCGCTTCCGGTGTTGAGCAGCGCGAAGCAACCGGTGCCGTAGGTGGATTTCATCATGCCCGGTTCGAAACAGGCCTGGCCGATCGCCGCCGCATGCTGGTCGCCGGCCACACCGAGGATTCTGATCTCTGCACCAAACAGGCTTTTGTCGGTGATTCCAAAATCATCGGCACAATCCTTCACCTGCGGCAGCATTCTTGCAGGTATGCCGAAAATGGCCAGCAGCTCGTCGTCCCAAGCGTTTTGTTCGATGTTGTAGACCAGTGTGCGTGAGGCATTGGTGGCGTCAGTGGCGTGGACCTTGCCGCCAGTCAGGCGCCAAATCAGGAAACTGTCGATGGTGCCAGCCAGCAGTTCGCCCTTCTCGGCGCGTTTTCTGGCGCCCTTCACCTTGTCCAGCATCCAGGCGATCTTGGTGCCGGAGAAATAGGGATCGAGCAGCAGGCCGGTCTTTTTCGTGAATTTCTTCTCCAGCCCCAGCTTCTTCAGTTTCTGGCATAGCGGCGCGGTGCGGCGGTCCTGCCAGACAATCGCGTTGTGGATCGGCTTGCCGGTCTCCTTGTCCCAGATGACGACGGTTTCGCGCTGGTTGGTGATGCCGATCGCGGCGACTTCCGCTGCGTTGCGGCCGGCTGTCTTCAGCGCGGCGTTCACCGTTTCCACGACGCTTGCCCATATCTCCTCGGGATCGTGCTCGACCCAGCCGGAGGCCGGATAATATTGGGTGAATTCCTTTTGCCCGCTGCCGACGACCATCATCTTGTCGTCGAACAGGATCGCCCGGCTCGATGTCGTCCCCTGGTCGATTGCAAGGATATATCCGGTCATTCTCTCTCCCGTCGAAGCGAATTCAAGGTGCTACGATGTCTCGACGCCAGATGGCGCGGAGCCGTTCACGCAAACAGGGGAGACGGCAACATGCCGCCTCCCCTGAGCATGGCGATGCGGGCGCGGACGCCCGCATCAAACGGTCCTATTGCTGCCAGCTCTTCACCAGCTCGTCGTAGTTGATGGTGACCGGCTTTTCCTTCTCGTTCTCGATCTTGAGCTGAGGAGCGAGATTGCCCTTCTTGACCGCGTCCGCATTCCAGTAGGCGAGGTCATGCTCTTCGGCCATCTTCGGGCCAATATCGCCCTGGACGCCCGACTTCTCGATGCGGCTCATCACCTTTTCCTGCTCGGCGCAGAGCGAGTCCATTGCTTCTTGCGCGCTCTTGGCGCCCGACGAAGCATCGCCGATCGCCTGCCACCAGAGCTGTGCCAGCTTCGGATAGTCCGGCACGTTGGTGCCGGTCGGCGACCACTGGACGCGTGCCGGCGAGCGGTAGAACTCGATCAAGCCGCCGAGCTTTGGCGCACGTTCGGTGAAGCTCTTGTCGTGGATCGTGCTCTCGCGGATGAAGGTCAGGCCGACATGGCTCTTCTTCACATCGACCGTCTTCGAGGTGACGAACTGCGCGTAGAGCCAGGCGGCCTTGGCGCGGTCGGTCGGCGTCGACTTCATCAGCGTCCAGGAACCGACGTCCTGATAGCCGAGCTTCATGCCGTCCTTCCAGTAGACGCCATGCGGCGACGGCGCCATGCGCCACTTCGGCGTGCCGTCGTCGTTCAGCACCGCCTTGGCGCTGGCGTCGACCATGCTGGCGGTGAAGGCGGTGTACCAGAAGATCTGCTGGGCAACCGCGCCCTGCGCCGGAACTGGCCCCGATTCGGAGAAGGTCATGCCTTGGGCTTCCGCCGGTGCATAGGCCTTCAGCCAATCGAGGTACTTCTGGATGGCATAGACGGAAGCCGGACCATTGGTGTCGCCGCCGCGCGCCGTGCAGGAACCGACCGGACGCGAATTCTCGTCGACCTTGATGCCCCATTCGTCGACGGGCAGACCGTTCGGAATGCCCTTGTCGCCATTGCCGGCCATCGACAGCCAGGCGTCGGTGAACCGCCAGCCGAGCGAGGGGTCCTTCTTGCCATAGTCCATATGGCCGTAGACCTTCTTGCCGTCGATCTCACGCCCGGTGAAGAACGCTGCAATGTCCTCATAGGCCGACCAGTTCACCGGCACGCCAAGGTCGTAGCCGTATTTGGCCTTGAAGTCCGCCTTGTTCTTCTCGTCGTTGAACCAGTCGTAACGGAACCAGTAGAGGTTGGCGAACTGCTGGTCGGGAAGTTGGTAGAGTTTCTTGTCGGGCGCGGTGGTGAACGAAGTGCCGATGAAATCCTTCAGGTCGAGATTCGGGTTGGTGACATCCTTGCCGTCGCCTGCCATCCAGTCGGTCAGGTTGCGCACCTGCTGGTAGCGCCAGTGCGTGCCGATCAGATCGGAATCGTTGACCCAGCCGTCATAGAGGTTCTGGCCGGTCTGCATCTGGGTCTGGATCTTCTCGACGACGTCGCCTTCCTGGATGACGTCATGCGTAACCTTGATGCCGGTGATGGCCGTAAAGGCCGGCGCCAGCACCTGCGATTCATACTGATGCGTGGCGATGGTTTCGGAAACCACCTTGATATCCATGCCGGCGAAAGGTTTCGCGGCATCGATGAACCATTGCATCTCGGCTTCCTGGTCGGCGCGCGAAAGCGTCGAAAGGGGCCCGATTTCCTTATCGAGGAAGGCCTTGGCCTCGTCCATTCCGGCATAGGCATTGCTTGCCCCGAGCAATAGGACAAGCGCAGTTGTTGATGTCAAGAATTGCCGTCGCATGTATTTCCTCCACTGTTAAAGTTCAAAGTGCGATCTGGATCGGCGGCCGGCACGCCGCCGTTCCAACAGTTTCCCCCTCTATACGTAGCGGAACACGCCGACGGCGTAGACCACGGAGAGAGCGAGAGCCCACCACAGATTGGGTCCGACTAGACCCAGCCAAGCGAGATGGATAAAGGCGCTGCCAAGCAGCGACAGGAACAGGCGGTCGCCACGCGTCGTTTCGAACCGCAGCACGCCGACGCGCGGATTGCCGCCCGGCGAGACGTATTCCCACACCGCCATGCCGCAAAGCAGCAGAAAGATGGTTCCAAAGAAGGCCGCAGTCGGCCACGTCCAAGCCATCCACGAAAAATCGAGGTTGGACGAGAGGTTAAATCCCCACAGGCGGATATTAGCCGGATCGCTGAAGCCTACCGTTATTGCCACGAAATCGATTTGAAGTGCCACCCAGGCCACGACGACCAGGGCGAGAAGCAGCACGGCCCACCACCATGGGCTTCTGTCGACCTGCTCCATCATACCCTCCCCAGGGCAAAGCCCTTGGCGATGTAGTTGCGCACAAACCAGATGACGAGCGCGCCGGGAATCAGCGTCAGCACGCCGGCTGCGGCGAGCAGCCCCCAATCCATGCCGGCGGCCGAAACGGTGCGGGTCATGGTCGCGGCGATCGGCTTGGCATCGGTTGTCGTCAGCGTACGGGCGATCAAGAGCTCCACCCACGAGAACATGAAGCAGAAGAAGCACGCCACGCCGATGCCGCTCGCAATCAGCGGCATGAAGATCTTGATGAAGAAGCGCGGGAACGAATAGCCGTCGATATAGGCGGTCTCGTCGATCTCCTTGGGTACGCCCGACATGAAGCCTTCGAGGATCCACACCGCCAGCGGCACGTTGAACAGGCAATGCGCCAGAGCCACGGCGATGTGGGTGTCGATAAGGCCGAAGGCCGAATAAAGCTGGAAGAATGGCAGCGCGAACACCGCCGGCGGCGCCATGCGGTTGGTCAGCAGCCAGAAGAACAGATGCTTGTCGCCGAGGAAGCGATAGCGCGAAAAGGCATAGGCAGCAGGCAGTGCCGCAGCCACCGAAATCACCATGTTCATAACCACATAGGTGATCGAGTTGATGTAGCCCGAATACCAGGACGCGTCGGTGAAGATGGTGCGGTAATTCGCCAATGTCGGTGCGTGCGGGTAGAGCGTCAGCGACGAGACGATCTCGCCATTGGTCTTGAAGCTCATATTGATGAGCCAGTAGATCGGCAAAAGCAGAACGATGATGTAGAGCGTCGGCACGATCCACCACCAGCGCGACTCCTCGCCGCGACGGCGCATCAGCCGTGCGATCTCGTCCTGCCGTAGCGTGCTGGCAAGCCCTTCCGAAGCTGTCGTCTCGCTCACTCTGTCGGCTCTTTCGTCAGCGCGGCTCATCTCAGCGCTCCGCGTCGTAATTGGTCATCACGGTGTAGAACACCCATGACAACAACAGGACGATAAGGAAGTAGACCAGCGACATCGCCGCCGCCGGGCCGAGGTCGAACTGGCCGAGCGCCGTCTTGACGAGATCGATCGAAAGAAAGGTCGTCGAGTTGCCGGGTCCGCCGCCGGTCACCACGAACGGTTCGGTGTAGATCATGAAGCTATCCATAAAGCGCAGCAGCACGGCGATCAGCAGCACGCGGTTCATCTTCGGCAGCTGGATGTAACGGAACACCGCCCAGCGCGAGGCACCGTCGATCTTGGCCGCCTGATAAAAGGCATCCGGGATCGAGACCAGGCCGGCATAGCAGAGCAGAACGACGAGGCTGGTCCAATGCCAGACGTCCATGATGATGACCGTGACCCAGGCGTCATATGGGTCTTGCACATAATTATAGTCGATGCCGAGCGCGTTGACGTAATAGCCGAGCAGGCCAATGTCGTTGCGCCCGAACACCTGCCAGATGGTGCCGACGACGTTCCACGGGATCAGCAGCGGCAACGCCATCAAAACAAGGCAAACAGGCACGCCCCAACCCTTCTTCGGCATATTGAGCGCAATGAAGATGCCGAGCGGCACTTCGATCGCCAGGATGATGAAGGAGAAGACAAGGTTGCGGATCATCGCCTGCCAGAAGCGGCTGGAGGAAAGCAGTTCCTCGAACCATTCCGTGCCGGCCCAGAAGAAGACGTTATTGCCGAAAGTGTCCTGCACCGAATAATTGACGACCGTCATCAGCGGTATGACCGCCGAGAACGCCACCAGCAGCAGCACCGGCAGCACTAGGAACCAGGCTCTGTTGTTCCAGGTCTTTTCCACTTCAGGCTCCCATCTCGACGCGCCAGGAATCGGCATAGATGTTGATGCCGGCCGGGTCGAACCGCACCTTCGGATCAGCCGGAACTGTCTCGTCCTCGCCGATGACGGCGGCGATCTCGCGTCCTTCGAGATTGGCACGGACCACCTTGTGGCGGCCGACGTCCTCGACCTTGCTGACCCGGACGGCCATGCCCTGGCTGCCCAGGCGCACATATTCGGGACGGATGCCGAGCTCGATGGCGCCGCCGCCCGCCTTGGGCACGCCCGGCAGTTCGATCTGCTGCGAGCCCAGCTTCGCTGTCTTGCCGTCGATCGCCACCGGCATGACATTCATGCCGGGCGAGCCGATGAAATAGCCGACAAAGGTGTGGCGCGGGCGCTCGAACAGCTCCGCCGGTGTGCCGATCTGCACGATTTCGCCGTCATACATGACGACCACCCTGTCGGCGAAGGTCAACGCCTCGGTCTGGTCGTGCGTGACATAGACCATGGTGTAGCCGAAGCGGCGGTGAAGCTGCTTCAACTGCGAGCGCAGCACCCATTTCATATGCGGGTCGATGACGGTCAAAGGCTCGTCGAACAGGATGGCATTGACGTCGGAGCGCACCAGCCCGCGTCCGAGCGAGATTTTCTGCTTCTGGTCGGCGGTCAGTCCGCGCGCCTTTCGTTTGGCCATATCGGCCAGCCCGGTCATCTCCAGCGTCTCGCGCACCTTGCGGTCGACGTCGGCCTCCGGCACGCCGCGATTGCGCAGCGGGAACGCCAGATTGTCGTAGACGGTCATCGTGTCGTAGATCACCGGGAACTGGAAGACCTGGGCAATGTTGCGCTCTTGGGTCGACAGATTGGTCACGTCCCTGCCGTTGAACAGCAGCTGGCCATGCGAGGGATGCAGCAATCCCGAAATGATGTTGAGCAGCGTGGTCTTGCCGCAGCCGGACGGGCCGAGCAGCGCATAAGCGCCGCCATCCTCGAACGTGTGGTGCACTTCCTTCAGCGCGAAATCGGCATCCGTGCGCGGGTTCTGCAGATAGGAGTGGCGGATATGATTGACATCGATGCGCGCCATCGCTTCCTCCTAGGCCGCCAGCTTCGGCGCGGCCACGGCGCGGCCGTGCTCGTCGAAGACCATGATGTGGCGCGGGTCGATGAACACCTCGACCTCCTCGTCCGGCTCGAAATCGCGAATGCCGTGGGTCAGCATGACCCAGCGCGCATCGGCAAAATCGAGATGGATGAAGCTTTCCGATCCGGTGATCTCAGTGATCGTCACCTTTGCGCGCACCGGCACTGCGGCGGCGTTGGGCCGTTCGAGGGACAGATGATGCGGCTGGAAGCCGATCGTATAGATCGCATCGGCAATGCCGAAGAGTTCCGCCGGCACCGGCAATTTCACGCCGCCCTCGAGGAGGAAATCCAGGCCCTTCTTGGCAAGCACGATGGTGTTGAGCGGCGGATCGGCGAAGGTTCTCGCCGTCACCAGATCGACCGGTTTGCGGAACACTTCGATGGTCGGCCCGAACTGGGTGATGCTGCCCTCGGAAAGCGTTGCCGTGTTGCCGCCGAGCAGCAAGGCCTCGTGCGGCTCGGTCGTGGCATAAACAAAGATTGTACCGGCGGCCGCGAAGACTTTCGGCAGTTCCGCGCGTAATTCTTCACGCAGCTTGTAGTCGAGATTGGCGAGCGGCTCGTCGAGCAGCACGAGGCTGGCATTCTTGACGATGGCGCGGGCCAGCGCGGTGCGCTGCTGCTGGCCGCCCGACAGACTGAGAGGCGTCCGGTCGAGATAGGGCGTTAGTTTGAGAAGGGCGGCGGCATTGCGCACCTCCCTGTCGATCGTTGCCTGATCCGTGCCGGCCACCCGCAGCGGTGAGGCGATGTTTTCGTAGACCGTCATCGCCGGATAATTGATGAATTGCTGGTAGACCATGGCGACGTTGCGCTTTTGCACCGGCATGCCGGTGACATCCTTGCCATCGAACCAGACCGAGCCCGAGGTCGGCACGTCGAGGCCCGCCATCAGCCGCATCAGGCTGGTCTTGCCGGAGAGCGTCGGCCCGAGCAGGACGTTGAGCGAGCCGTGCTGAAGCGTCAGCGAGACGTCGCGGATATGTTCCGCCGCACCCACCGTCTTCGTCACGTTTCTCAGTTCAAGCATGATGCCTCCTCCCAGGCTTTCTGCATCAGTCGGCCGTTCCTATTCGGCAGCCGCTACGTGCTGCCGGCTTATTCCGCGCATGAACTCGTCGAGCACTGCCGCCTGCTCACGGCTGAGACGCAGGCCGCGCTTGGTCCGGCGCCACAATACATCCTCGGCAGTCATCGCCCATTCGTTTTCGACGAGGTAGCGCACCTCGGCTTCGTAGAGATCGGCGCCGAAGTTACGGCCAAGATCGACGTTCGACTTGGCGAGGCCCAGCAGCTTCCTTGCGCGGGTGCCATAAAGCCGGGTCAACCGGCGGGCCAGCCGGGCGTCGAGGAACGGGTACGCCGTTTTCAGTTTCGCCACCTCGGCATCGAAGCCGGTGACGGGAAAGTCACCGCCGGGCAGCGGCGCGTTTGCCGTCCATGGTTTGCCGCGCTTGCCGAGAAAACCCTCGATCTTCTCGAGCATCGATTCCGACAATCGGCGGTAGGTCGTGATCTTGCCGCCAAAGGCGTTGACGATCGGGGCGGCACCCTCGCCTCCATCGGCCTTCAGCACATAGTCTCGGGTGGCTTCCTGCGCCTTTGAGGCGCCATCGTCGTAGAGCGGTCGCACCGCGGAATAGGTCCAGACGATATCCGACGGCTTGACCGGCTGCGCGAAATATTCGCTTGCCGCAGCGCAGAGATAGTCGATCTCGGCGTCATTGATCCTGACGTTGTGCGGATCGCCGGGATAGTCACGATCGGTCGTGCCGATGAGCGTGAATTCGTCCTCGTAAGGGATGGCGAAAATGATGCGCCCGTCCTTGTTCTGAAAGAAATAGGCGCGTGGATCGTCGAATTTCTTGCCCACGACGATATGGCTGCCTTGTACGAGGCGGACATTGTGCACGTCGTTCAAGCCGACGGTGGCCGACAGCACCTGATCGACCCACGGGCCGGCGGCATTGACCAGCAGCCGCGCCTTGACCTCCTCGGTATCGCCGGTCCGCACATTTTCAAGCCTGACCGTCCAGAGATTGCCTTCGCGGCGTGCGCTGACGACCTTTGTTCGGGTTCGAATGGTTGCGCCGCGCTCGGCAGCGTCGCGGGCGTTCAACACAACCAGCCGGGCATCGTTGACCCAACCGTCCGAATATTCGAACGCCTTTCGAAACAGCGGCTTCAGCGGCTTGCCGGCCGGATCCTTGGCCATGTCCAGCGTTTTCGTCGGCGGCAGCAATTTGCGCCCGCCAATATGGTCGTAGAGGAAAAGCCCGAGCCGGATCAGCCAGGCCGGACGCAGTCCCTTGGCGTATGGCAGCACGAAGCGCATCGGCCAGATGATGTGCGGCGCGTTCCTCCACAGGACCTCGCGTTCCATCAGCGCTTCGCGCACCAGACGGAATTCGTAGAATTCGAGATAGCGCAAGCCGCCGTGGATCAGTTTGGTCGAGCCGGAAGAGGTCCCGCTGGCCAGATCGTTCATCTCGGCAAGAAAAACCGAAAAGCCACGTCCAACGGCATCGCGGGCGATGCCGCAGCCATTGATGCCGCCACCGATGACGAAAATGTCATGAATCGGTGATGCGCTCAAAGAATCCTCCCTCGATTTCGCATTGCAGCATTTTTGGGTTCTTGCGAAACCGTAGAGGAATTATTTCGAAATGATAACGAATGTCAAACGAAATATGATAGGCGGAAGATGCCGCTACGGCATCTCTAGGATAGCGACGTTTCGATCAGCTGAACTTCTGCCTCCTGGCAGATCTTACGCACCGACGGGATGTCGCAACGATCGGTGATAAAGGTGTTGACCTGCGACAGATGGCCGATGCGGACGGGCGCGGTGCGCTCGAATTTGGTCTGGTCCGACACCAGGATCACATGTCGGGCGTTGGCGATGATCGCCTGAGCCACCTTCACCTCGCGAAAATCGAAGTCGAGCAGTGCGCCGTCATGGTCGATGGCCGAGGCGCCGATCACCGCAAAATCGACCTTGAACTGCCTGATGAAATCGACCGCGGCCTCGCCGACCACACCGCCGTCGGAACCGCGCACGACACCGCCGGCGATCACCACCTCGATCGAAGGATATATGCGCATCCTGTTGGCAACATTGATGTTATTGGTGATGACCATCAGGCCGCTGTGATCGAGAAGCGACTTGCTGACAGCTTCCGTCGTTGTCCCGATATTGATGAACAGAGACGCGTTATCGGGGATCAGCCGGGCTGCTGCGCGGCCGATCGCCTCCTTCTCCTCGGCGGCGATCTTGCGCCGAGCCTCATATTCCATGTTCTCGATGCCGGAGGGGAACAATGCCCCGCCATGGATGCGGGACAAAAGCCGCTGGTCGCAGAGATCGTTGAGATCCTTGCGGATCGTCTGCGGCGTCACGTTGAAATGCGTCGCCAGCTCCTCGACCAGTACGCGGCCATGGTCCTTGGCCATCTGGATGATTTCGGAATGACGCGGCGACAGATACATCTAGCAACCCTCTCATTTTCGTTTTTCTCGTCTATAGCTGAAAACGAAAGCCATGAACAGGTATGGGCCGGCTAATGAAAATCGGGCGACTGCAGCGAGAAAAGCTCCAGCGCAATCTCGACGAGGCTATCAACTCAGCCCCCGCGCGATCTCAGTGATGACCGAGAAAGCAGTATCGACGTCCGCCGCAGTCGTTTCGAACTGCCCGACCTGAAAGCGGATCGCCACCTGCCCGTCCACCCGGGTCTGCGTCAGGTAAATGCGGCCGTCATCGTTGATCGCGCTGACCAACCGCAAATTGTGCTCGTCAGAGTCGATGGCCGCAGCCGCGAGATGGCGGAATGAGAATAGCGACAGCATCGGTTCCGTGACGATCTCGAAATCCGGTTCCCGAGCCAGCCGCGCGGCGAGGCTCTCGCTCCAGGCAACATGGTTGCGGATCATGTTCCGCAGATTTTCCAAGCCATGCGCACGCAGCAGGAACCAAAGTTTCAGAGCGCGGAACCTCCGTCCGAGCGGCACCGACCATTCGGAGTAGTTGATGACCCCGTCGCGGCCATGCGTTTTCAGGAATTCGGGCTTGATCGCCAGCGTGCGGACCAGCTCTTCCGGCTGGCGGATGAACTGCATCGAGCAATCGAACTGTGCCCCCAACCATTTATGCGGGTTGAAGACGATGGAATCGGCATTTTCGGCGCCGGTCCAGAAATGCCGGAACTCGTGGCAGATCATGGCGGAGCCGGCCCATGCGGCATCGACATGCAGGTAGAGCCCGTGCCGCTTCGCCACCTCGGCAACAGCCGCCACATTGTCGGTGCCGCCGGTACTTGTGCCGCCGACGCTGGCGATGATGCCCGCCGGCAGCATGCCGTTTTCGCGGTCGGTAACGATCGCGGCTTCCAGAGCCGCCGTCTGCATGGCGCGGAAGCGTCCGGCGACCGGAATGCGCACGAGGTTCGCCTCGCCGATGCCCGACACCCAGATCGCCCGGTCGATAGAAGTATGGACTTGGTCGGAAGAATAGATCCGCACGACCGGCTGCCCTTGCAAGCCGTTCTTGTTGCCTTGCCAGTCGAGCGCGCGCTCGCGCATGGTCAGCACGGCGGCAAGCGTCGCCGATGAAGCCGAATCCTGCATGACGCCGGAAAATCCCTCCGGCAAACCAAGCGCCTGCCGCATCCAGTCGACGACACGCGTCTCGAGCTCGGTTGCCGCCGGCGAGGTCTGCCAGAGCATGCATTGCGCGGCCATCGCGGAAACCAGATACTCGGCCACGACGGAGACCGGTGCCGCGTTAGCCGGGAAATAGGCGAAGAAACGCGGATGCTGCCAGTGCGTCATGCCCGGCAAGATCTTTTGTTCGAAATCGGCGAAGATTGCCTGCATCGTTTCGCCGTCTTCCGGCGGCGCGGCATCGATGCTTTTGAAGATTTCGCCCGGCTCGACAAGCGGCCGCACCGGTTTTTCGCGAAGGCTGTTTCTGTAGTCGGCGCCCCATTCAGCCGCTCGCAGCGACCATTCGCGGAATTCGTTGCTATTCATCTTCGCCTCCGTAGCGCCTCATCGAGCCGCGATCAAAGAGCACGAAAAACGAAGGTTTTCATTCGGGAAAATCAGGCAGACTGGCAAAGGCGGTCTTCAGAGCGTTCGACCAGCTATCCGAGATCGTACGATAATATTGATCGTCCTGGGTTATTCGCTTTTTGAGGCCGACCTTGAAAGTGTCCTTTTCATAGAACAGCAGGTCGAGCGGCAGGCCGACCGACAGGTTCGACTTCAGCGTCGAGTCGAACGACACCAGCAGCAACTTCACCGTCTCGGCGAAACTCATGGTCCTTTCATACGCACGGATAATGATCGGCTTGCCGTATTTGGTCTCACCGATCTGGAAGAACGGCGTGTCGTCGGTGGATTCGATGAAATTGCCTTCCGGATAGATCATGAACAGGCGCGGCGCGCTGCCCTTGATCTGACCGCCGAGGATGAAGGAGGCGTTGAAGTAGGAATCCGCCTTTTCGCCCGCCGGCGACGAACTGGCGATGACCTCCTTGACGGTGTCTCCGACCAACCGGACTGTCTGGTACATGGAGGGCGTTTCGAGCAGTGTGGCACGGCGCTCCGCCACTGCCTTGGTGCGTTCGTCGAGCAGGCTGACCACGGCCTGCGTCGTCGCCAGATTGCCGGCCGACATCAAAACGATGACGCGCTCGCCCGGCTCTTCCCAGACATGCATCTTCCTGAAGGTCGAGATCGAATCCATGCCGGCGTTGGTGCGCGTGTCCGACATGAACACGAGCCCGCGATCGATCTTCAGGCCGACGCAATAGGTCATCGAATCTCTTTGGCAACAATCTTGCCGGGGATTACTGCTCCACGGTGACGGTGACCGCAAGCTGTTCTTCCGCCTGTCCCAGCCGAATTCCAGATACCGGCGTGGCGTCGCGATAATCGCGGCCGGTCGCCACCTTCACATAACGCTCGTCCGGAGAAATGCCGTTGGCGACATCGAAGGCGACCCAGCCGAGGCCCGAGACATGCGCCTCGGCCCAGGCGTGGCTTGCCGCCTGCTCGATGGCCGCATCCATCATCAGGTAGCCGCTGATATAGCGGGCCGGAAAATCCATGGCACGCGCCGCGGCAACGAAGATGTGGCTGTGGTCCTGGCAAACGCCGGTCTTGAGCGCCAGGGCCTCTTCGGCCGGCGTCGTCACGTTGGTGGTGTCCGGCGTATAAGCGACGCGCTCGCCGATCACCGCCATCAACCGGTGCAGCCTTTCGATGTCGGTACCCTTGCCGACCGAGGCAGCAAGCTCGCGAATGCCGCTTCCGATCGTCGTCAGCGGCGTTTCCTGGCCGAACAGCCAGAGCGGCGCGAAACCCTGGTGCGGTCCGCAGACGCCAGCGGTGTCGCGCGTCACCACTTCGCCGGCTGCTTCGACGGTGATGAAGTCGCGCTCGCCCTCGACGCTCAACAGCCGGGTATCATTGCCGAAATGGTCGGTGAAGCGCACTTCCTCGCGTGCGCCTTCGATCCTCAGCGCCCAGGACAGCACCGTCTGGGTGCGCCCGTTCACCGGGAGCAGCCGCAAACGCTGCAACAGATAATGCACCGGCGCATCGTAGCGGTATTCCGTCAGGTGGGTGATCTTCAGCCGCATCGCACTCGTCCCTGGAGCATGAGCTTTTCCGAAAACCGGTCTCCGCTTTTTGGGGTCATGCTCAATAGAACCTGTAATCCTGCGCGATCTCGTCGCCGAGCCTGGTGTTGTCGCGGATGAAATTGGCCAGGAATTCGTGCAGGCCGGCGTCGAAAATATCCTTGATCGACCCGGCCGTCAGCATGGCCTGGGTCTTGGCAGCCGTCGCATGGCAGGCGTGGCGCTCCCCATAGTCGTCACCCAGGAATTTGAGATGCTCCGTCAGGAAGCGGTAGCAAAAGGTCAGCGAGCGCGGCATGCGGACGTTGAGGATCAGATAATCGGCGATGTTGCTCGGCTTGTAGTCGGCATCATAGACCCAGCGATAGGAACGGTGCGCCGACACCGAGCGCAGGATCGATTCCCATTGGTAGTTGTCGAGCGTCGAGCCGACCCAGGAGATCGACGGCAACAGCACGTAGTATTTCACATCCAGGATACGCGCGGTGTTGTCGGCGCGTTCGACATAAGTGCCGAGCTGCGAGAAATCGAAAATCTCGTTGCGCAGCATCGTGCCGTAGAACGAGCCGCGGATCAGCGCCGTCTCGCGCTTAATTGCGTCGAGCGCGTTGGGCAGGTCGCGCTCGTCGATCGGCTTGGCCAGCATCCGCTTCAGCGACATCCAGGCTTCGTTGATGCTTTCCCAGGTTTCACGGGTCAGTGCGGTACGCACCATGCGGGCATTGTTACGGGCCGTTTCGATAGACGACATCGTGCTCGACGGGTTCGATGTGTCGCGCAGCAGATAGTCGGCGACATTGGCGGCGGTGTAGTCGGAATATTTCTGCGTGAAGCTGGCGTCCGAACCGGCGCTGAGCAGCACCGAATTCCACTCCTCCGAAGCGTTCTGAGTACGAGTCAGCGCCATGCGCAAGCCGGCATCCACCAGCCGCGCCATGTTTTCCGCCCGCTCGATATAGCGGTTCATCCAGTAAAGCCCGTTGGCGGTGCGGCCGAGAAGCATGTCAGGCGGTCCTGTGGTGAATAGTGAATAGTGAATGGTGAATGGTGACTATCCGGATTCCAGGGCACGATGCCGCGCGCTTCACTTTCGGGCATTTCACCAACATCAACGACCCATATCCCTACCTATTCACTATTCACTATTCACTATTCCACTATTCACTATTCACTATTCACTACTTCCACTCTAATCATCCAACACCCACGTATCCTTCGTGCCCCCGCCTTGCGAGGAATTGACGACCAGCGAGCCTTCCTTGAGCGCTACTCGGGTCAGCCCGCCGGGGACGATCTGGATACGGTCGGAAACCAGCACATAGGGGCGCAGATCGACATGGCGCGGCGCCAGCCCCTTGTCCGTCAGGATCGGACAGGTCGACAGCGCCAGCGTCGGCTGGGCGATGTAGTTCGACGGTTTTGCCGCGAGCTTTTTGGAAAACTCTTCGCATTCCTTCTTGGTCGCCGCCGGGCCGACCAGCATGCCGTAACCGCCGGAGCCGTGGACTTCCTTGATCACCAATTCGTCGATGTGTTCGAGCACGTATTTCAGGCTGTCCGGCTCAGAACAGCGCCAGGTCGGGATGTTGCCGAGCATCGCCTTGCGGCCGGTATAGAATTCGACGATCTCGGGCATGTACGAATAAATCGCCTTGTCGTCGGCGATGCCGGTTCCCGGCGCATTGGCGATCGTGATGTTGCCGGCGCGGTAGACGTCCATAATGCCCGGCACGCCAAGTGCCGAGTCGGGGCGGAACGTCAGCGGATCGAGGAACGAGTCGTCGACACGACGGTAAAGCACGTCGATCTGCTTGTAGCCCTCGGTGGTGCGCATCGCGACATGGCCATCGACGACGCGCAGATCCTGCCCCTCGACAAGCTGCACGCCCATCTGGTCGGCAAGGAAAGCATGTTCGAAATACGCCGAGTTGAAGCTGCCCGGCGTCAGCACGGCAATGGTCGGCGCACCCTTGGTGCTTTGCGGCCGCACTGCCGCCAGCGACTGGCGCAAGAGCTGCGGGTAATTCTCAACCGGCCGCACCTTGATCTGCTGGAACAGCTCGGGAAAGAGCTGCATCATCGTCTCGCGGTTCTCCAGCATGTAGGAGACGCCGGACGGCGTGCGCGCGTTGTCCTCCAGCACGTAGAACTCGTTCTCGCTAATGCGTACGATGTCGACGCCGATGATGTGGGTATAGACGCCGGCCGGCGGCCGCACCCCGATCATCTCGGGCAGGAACGCCTCGTTCTTGGCGATCAACTCCTTCGGCACCCGGCCGGCGCGCAAGATCTCCTGGCGATGGTAGATGTCGTCGAGAAAGGCGTTCAGCGCCTGGACGCGCTGCTCGATGCCTTGCGTCAGCCGTCGCCATTCATTGCCCGAAATGATGCGCGGAACGATATCGAAGGGTATCAGCCGCTCCGATGCTTCCTGCTCGCCGTAGACGGCGAAAGTGATGCCTGTCTTGCGAAAGACGCGTTCGGCGTCCTGCATCTTCTCGGTAAGTCTGGCCGGGTCCTGTTCCTTCAGCCAGCGATCGTAAGCCGAATACGGTTTTCTCAGCCCGGAAACTTCCGGAAGCATTTCATCGAACGCTGCCAATCGCATACTCCCCTGTGGCGCCATTTCACTGGCCTCGCTGGAGAAAATCAAGCGCAATCGGTGATTTGTTGGGCGCCGGCGATCAGTATATCGCACTTGCCTAAAATTAAGGCAGCACCAATAGGGCCTTGATCAGGCTTTGCCTGGTGTCCGGGCAGATGCCGGATGCGGATCAAAACGCGCGAAAGGTGACGACCGTGAACGTATCCTTGATGCCCGGGAGAATCTGCACTTTCTCATTGACGAAGTGGCCGATGTCTTCCTCGTCGTCGACATAGAATTTGGCGAGCAGGTCGTAGTTTCCGGCTGTCGAGTAGATTTCCGAAGCAATCTCGGCATCGGCCAGGGCGCTGGCAACGTCGTAGGCCTTGCCCAGATCGCATTTTATCTGCACGAAAAATGCCTTCATTGCCTGGTCCTGCTCACATCGCACGCTCTAGGTATAATCGAGCGGCCCTTGTGGCAGACTGCCGTTCGCCTTTCAAGCATCGGCAATCGCTCAGGCTGTTCTCGCCTCGACAATGCGTCTCGGTCTGGACACGGACTGCCACGCCGAATGTTTGCGCTCGGCTGAAACCCTGAAGCACTGCAAAGCGTATGGTATCATGTACCTTCAGGCAGCGATTTCTCAGGGACAACGGAGACAGGCCATGCGCCGCGCGTTTTTCGCATTCGCAGTCGTTCCATTCATTTTCGCATCCCAGGCCTTTGCTGGCGACGCCGAAGTCAAAGCGGCGCAGACGGTCATCGATGGGCAGTTGAGGGCCTTCATCGCCAATGACGGAATGACGGCCTACAGCTTTGCCGCACCGAATGTGAAACGCATCTTTCCGACCGTCGATACCTTCATGAACATGGTGACAAAAGGCTATCCGCCGGTGCGCCAACCGCAGACCTACTCCTTCGGCAAGGTTCGCGCGACGAGCCCGACGTCGATCATCCAGCAAGTGCTGATCGTCGGCCCGGATGGCAAGGACTACGAGGCGGTCTACACGCTCGAACTACAGCCTGACGGCAGCTTTCGGATCACCGGCTGCAGCCTGCGTGCGTCCACGTCGCTCAGCACCTAAAGGGGTGTTTCAATCCTGTCGCCGGTAGAGCGTCCAGCTCAGGCCTGAAAACCCCCAATGCCTCGACGCATCGGCCCGTTCATACGCCAGAGCGCATGCGGCCGTCGGTTCGACATGTTCGGCTTGTTTGTCCACGTCCCCCTCGAGGACCAGCCAGGCGGGCCGTTCGGTGCACATCCCGTCGTCTGGAACCAGCAATGCCCGACGATCCATTCGCGCCGCAAAATAGTCGACGACAATGGGGGTGCGGAAATTGCCGTCGCTGGCATAGGTGGTTGCGCCGTTCCTGGTCATTTCATCGACGATAGCGGCGTAGGAGCCGCGTCCATATTGATAGAGCTGGAGCAGCGACGAAATGCTTCCACTCACCACGATCGCCAGCGCTCCCATCGCAAGTAGCCTTGCAGTCCCGCGAGCATCCAGGCCGCGGCCAATCATCTCGCCGGCCCAGAGCAGCAGCAATGTTCCGCTGATGATGAAATAGCGTGGGAACTCGAGGTTGGGCAGATGCGCCGCCGCCATGAGCAAAGGCAGTCCGATAATCCCGATCGCATGAAGGCTGGCTCGGCGACCGCGCCAGACACCGGCGGAGAGGCCGACAAGACAGCAGGCGGCAACGATGTAGGGCCCGTCGCCGAACCAGGGTGGCAGCCCGAACAGAGAGCGGATCATCCCGCCATAGCCCTGCGCGAAGGCGGCAATCGAGAACGGCGAAACACCACCGACACTGAAGCCGAACAGCCTGCCGCCGACAAACACGCCGACAGCCAGCGGCAGCACGGCAAGCAAGCCCGGCAGGAAGATCGACGCCAGGTCCGCAACGACACGGCCGACCTTCGCCGTACGCTGCCAGGCGAGCCAGGCGGTCCAGATTGCGAGGACCGCCACCATTCCGATCATTGTGAGGTGGCACAGGAAGCCGAAAAGGATCGCCGCTGCCAAGGCCGCGCCAGACCACCGTCTACTGTCGAGCCGGCGCTCCAGAAAAACCACCGAAAGCAGCGTGAACAGCACAAGGCCGGCATAGCCGCGTGCCTCCGAGCCGTAATGGATCATTGGGTAGCTCACGGCAAACAACAGGCTTGTGGCAATCATCACCTGTCGTCCGCGCGATGCGGCGCTCGCTGCCGCCGCACCGATCGTGGCAACACCTAATGCTATCGACAGACCTCGCTGGATCAGCGGCGAAGCATCGGGGCCAATGAGATAGAGATAGACCGAGTTGAGGAAATGATTGTTGTCGTGATTGACGCGCCAGAATATCTGGTCGATCGAGGTAAGCGGCTCGATCAGCGCAAAGCTCCAGATCTCGTCCAGCCAAAGGTCGCCGCGCGCGCCAAGCAAGCGCAAGACCAGGCCGGTCACTGCGATCGCCAGAATCGCAAGCAACGACCCAGCCGTCCATCGCTGAACCGCGATGGGGGTCGAAGGCGAAGGCTCGGCGATGCCGTTCGTCCGCACCGTCGTGCCAGGAACTGAAACTTGCCCCGAAACGAACAGGTTCTTGATCCTCGCCCGATGTCGTCCGGCAATGCTTATTAGGCAGTCGTTTCAAAACAGTTCATGGCAGGGGCAACTCCTCCCTGGAGCCGGATTCTGGCGAGCATGCCTACCGGACGGCGAGGTCACCGTTTGCCCATTGCTGCGTGATGATCTCGGCTTGTTCGGCGAACCTGCCAGCCTCGATCGCTTCACGAATGTCGCGCATCAGCTGCTGGTAATAGGACAGATTGTTCCAGGTCAGGAGCATCGCCCCAAGCGCCTCTTGCGAGCGCACCAGATGGTGCAAATAGGCCCGCGAATAGTCGCGTGCGGCCGGGCAGTCGCTTTCCTCATCGAGCGGACGCGGATCGTCGGCATGGCGGGCGTTGCGCAGATTGACCTTGCCGCGCCGTGTGTAGGCAAGGCCGTGGCGCCCTGCCCGCGTCGGCATCACGCAGTCGAACATGTCGATGCCGCGCGCCACCGACTTCAAAATGTCGTCCGGGGTGCCGACGCCCATCAGGTAGCGCGGCCGGTCAGCCGGCAGCTCCGGGCAAGTGATGTCGAGTATCTCCACCATCACCGCTTGCGGCTCGCCGACAGCCAGCCCGCCGATCGCGTAGCCCTTCAGCTCCATTGCCTTCAGCGCCTGCGCCGAGCGCAGCCGCAGATCCGGCACGTCGCCGCCTTGCACAATGCCGAACATCGCCTTGCCGGGCTGCTCGCCGAATGCGGTCTTGCAACGCTCGGCCCAGCGCAACGACAACTCCATGGCACGCTCGATCTCGTTCTGCTTGGCCGGCAGCGCCGTGCATTCGTCGAGCTGCATCTGGATGTCGGAATCGAGCAGCCCCTGGATCTCTATCGAACGCTCCGGCGACATCTCGTAGGCGCCGCCGTCGATATGCGAACGGAAGGTAACGCCGCTCTCGGTCAGTTTCCGCAGCTTCGACAGCGACATTACCTGGAAGCCGCCGCTGTCGGTCAGGATTGGATGCGGCCAGCGGGCGAATTCATGCAGGCCGCCGAGCCGCGCCACGCGCTCGGCGCCGGGTCTTAGCATCAGGTGGTAGGTGTTGCCGAGGATAATGTCCGAGCCGACGCCGCGCACCTGATCCATATACATGGCCTTCACCGTGCCGCCGGTACCGACCGGCATGAAGGCAGGCGTGCGGATTTCCCCGCGCGGCATGGTGATTGCACCACGCCGCGCCCTGCCGTCGGTCGCCAGCACCTTGAAGGTGAATGCGTCAGTCATTGAATTCCCTAGCCATCGAACTCCTTGTCGAATACCGGCGCGTCCGGGGCCTGCTTGTCGAGTGATTGCCGGTAGCGGATGCAGCCGCGCATGAATTTCGGCCACGGCGGCACGGCAATCGCCGGCTCGGTCTTTTCGGGCAAAAGTGACCAGAGGTCGGGATGATGCCAGCACAGATCATGGCCGGTGGCGTCGCGGTGTTGGCGGATGCCGGCGCGCAGTTTCCTGACCTCGGCGATCAAGGCTTCCCGGTCGAAGGTTTCCAGGTCATCGTCCATTACTATCCTCCCTGAACAGAAGACTTGCGTCTCCATAGGAATAAAACCTGTAGCGGTTCTCGATGGCATGCGCATAAGCCGCCCGCATCGTCTGCAAACCGCAGAAGGCCGAAACCAGCATGAACAGCGTCGAACGCGGCAGATGGAAATTGGTCATCAGCATGTCTGCGGTCTTGAAACGATAGCCGGGCGTGATGAAGATGTCTGTCGGGCCTGACCATGCGGCCAGCCTGCCGTCCTCGCCGGCCGCGCTCTCCAATAAGCGCAGCGATGTCGTGCCGACAGCGATAATGCGCCCTCCTTTTGCTTTCGCCGCATTCAGCGCCTCGGCGGTTTCCGGGCTGACCGAACCGGTTTCGGCGTGCATCTTGTGGTCGGCGGTGTCGTCCGCCTTCACCGGCAGGAACGTACCGGCGCCGACATGCAGCGTGACGAAACGGCGCTCTATGCCCTTGGCGTCGAGCCTCGCAAACAGCTCCGGCGTGAAATGCAGCCCTGCCGTCGGCGCGGCGACCGCGCCCTCCTCCCTCGCATAAATGGTCTGATAATCGCTGCGGTCGCGTTCGTCGTCGTCACGCTTGGAGGCGATGTAGGGCGGCAGCGGGATGTGGCCGACAGCGTGCAGCGCCTCGTCGAGGAACGGACCTGACAGGTCGAAGCCGAGCAGCACCTCGCCGCCTTCCCCCTTCTCGATCACTGTCGCATCGAGCTGGCCGAGAAAGCAGGAATTGGCGTCATGACCGAAATGGATGCGATCGCCGGCGGCGATGCGCTTGCCCGGACGCATGAAGGCTAGCCACCGGTCGGGCGCCATCCGCATATGCAGCGTGGCTTCGACCTGCGCTGCTGCTTCGCCGCGCCGCCTGATGCCTTTCAGCTGCGCCGGAATGACCTTGGTGTCGTTGAAGACCAGCACATCACCGGCCTTGAGCAGGGACGGCAGGTCGCGCACCGTCCGGTCCTCGAGCCCCTCACCCGGCCTGACCACCAGCATTCTGGCGCTGTCGCGCGGTTCGGCTGGGCGAAGCGCGACGCGCTCTTCCGGCAGATCGAAATCGAAAAGATCGACGCGCAAGAGATCCCCGCCTCAAGGTTCCGGGCAGGTCACCGCCCAGGCGCCGACACTGTCTATGCTCAGCGTACCGCCCATTGCGAAGCTGGACTGCTCGCTGGCCTTGACCAGCCGCAATTTGGCCACGATCGAGCTGAGGCCCTCATCAGTGAGATCGATCAGCATGCGCTCGTCGTCTTCGAATGCCTGTCCAACGATGACTTTCGTTGAGCCTGGCTGTCCGTCCGTGGTCCATGTCTTGCCACCGGCATCCAGCCACACACGCGCCACCGCAATGACGGCCGTGTGTCCCATCAAAACGTCAATCGATGCCGCGCCGCCGTCGGCGCTGCAGACGATCGATTCCGTCGCCAGCGCCGGAGTGGCCGCCGCGACGAGCACAAATGCGATGGCCGCGACAGCCCGGCCGGTCATTTCACGTCGGCCGCGACCTTGAGCGACACGATCTTGTCAGGATCCTGCACCGGTTCGCCGCGCTTGATCTTGTCGACGTTGTCCATGCCTTCGATGACCTGGCCCCATACCGTGTACTGGCGGTTGAGGAAGGCGGCATCGTCGAAGCAGATGAAGAACTGCGAATTGGCCGAGTTCGGGTTCTGCGAGCGCGCCATCGAGCAGGTGCCGCGGCCGTGGTTGGCGTTGGAGAACTCGGCCTTCAGATCGGGCTTGTCGGAACCGCCAGTGCCGGCGCGCGATGGCGCGAAAGACGGCTTGTTGGAATTGCCGAACTTCACGTCTCCGGTCTGCGCCATAAAGCCGTCGATGACGCGGTGGAAGACCACGCCGTCATAGGCGCCTTCGCGCGCCAGCTCCTTGATACGGCCGACATGGCCGGGCGCCAGATCTGGAAACAATTCGATGACGACCTTGCCCTTGGTCGTGTCCATGATAAGCGCGTTCTCGCGGTCCTTGATTTCGGCCATGTCAGAAATATCCTTTTGAACAATTGTGGTTACTTGCCGTCCGCGGCGATGCGCACCTTGATCATGCGATCGGGGTCGGTCACCGTGCCGTTCTGCGCCTCGTCGCCTTTCTTGATGTGGTCCACCAGCTCCATGCCGCTGACGACATTGCCAACGATGGTGTACTGGCCATCGAGCGGCGGTGCCGGCGCGAACATGATGAAGAATTGCGAATTGGCGGAATTCGGATCGTCGGAGCGGGCCATGCCGACCACGCCGCGCTGGTAGTGCTCGGTGCTGGAGAATTCGGCCGGCAGGTCAGGAAGATCGGAGCCGCCGGTGCCGACAGCGTCGGCATTGAAGCCGCTCTTCATGTTGCCGAACTTGACGTCGCCGGTCTGCGCCATGAAGCCGTCGATGACGCGGTGAAAGGCGACGTTGTCGTAGGCGCCCTGGCGCACCAGCTTTTTGATCTGCGCGACGTGCTTCGGCGCAAGGTCGGGCCTCAGCGCGATGGTCACGTCGCCGTCCTTCAGCGTTACGATCATGGTGTTTTCCGGATCGGCGGCAAAGGCCGACACGGATGCGGTCACAAGACCGGCAAGCACGGCAAGCAAGAAGGCAAGCTTTTTCAGCTGCATGGGATCTTTCTCCGAATATCTTCGTTCATGCATGTCGTTACCCAAAGCCGGGTTCCACTTTTGGGTGACATGCATTTATTTCGCGAATTTGGCGGTGAGCGCGCCGGCCACGGCCGCCGGCACGAAGGGGCGGATGTCGCCTCCCATCGAAGCTATCTGGCGCACAAGTGTGGCGGTAATGGTGCGCACTGAAGGGCTGGCGGGCAGGAACACGGTCTGCAGCTCCGGCGCCATGGTCTCGTTCATGCCGGCCATCTGCATCTCATAGTCAAGATCGGTGCCGTCGCGCAGGCCGCGGATCATGATCGAGGCGCCATGCTTCCTGGCCGCATCGATGACCAACCCGTCGAAGGCGACTACTTTGATACGCGCACCGTCGCTGCCGAATTCCGCCTTCGCGGCCGTTTCGATCAGGCCAACCCGTTCCTCGAAGGAAAACAACGGCTTCTTGCCGGGATGGATGCCGATCGCCGCACAGATTGTATCCGCCACGGCCAGCGACGCCTTCAGCACGTCGAGATGGCCGTTGGTCAGCGGGTCGAAAGAGCCGGCATAAAGGGCGATGCGTTCGGTCATGGCAGGTGCTTCTAGCGAGCCTCTCCCCTAAAGGCAAATCCGATCGCCAGCCCGCCCCATGAACCTTTTGGCCGACGTGAACGACAGATGAATGTGCCGCTCGCAACAGCTTCACGCAGTGTTCACTAAGTTGCAGCTGCAGAAGATGAAACCAAACACCCATCTAATCGTTGTTAGGCGCAGGAGAACACGCACATGCTGATCTACATGCTCGCCACCGCAATGACCGTCGCCATGCTGATCGCTACCGTATCGGGTTGCATCAGGAAGCACAGCGCGTCCGCGCCAAGGCCAATACCAAGCGGTTCGAAGGCTTCGGCAACCGCAAGCCCTATCGCCACTTCTAGATTGCGGGGGTGTCTTCACACGCCGGCCCATAGGGCTGGCGCCGTCGTGGCAAACTCACTCGACGGCAGTGTCAGGCTCCCCACCTTCGGCATCGGTGGAAGCGCCACCTTCAGCATCGACACTCTCTTCGATCTCCTCGTCGGCTTGCGGTTCTGAAATCCGCTCCACCGAAACGACCTTCTCACCCTCTGCGGTATTGAAGATAGTAACGCCCTTGGTGGCGCGGCTGGCGAAACGAATGCCGTTGACCGGAACGCGGATGACGGTGCCACCATCCGAAACCAGCATGATCTGATCGTCATTGCCGACCGGGAAGGTCGCCACCAGGCGGCCGATTTCGGCTGTTTTCGAGACGTCGGTGGCGCGAATACCCTTGCCGCCACGGCCAGTCAGGCGGAAATCGTAGGACGATGAACGCTTGCCGTAGCCATATTCCGTCACCGTCAACACGAACTGCTCGTGCGCCTTGAGGAATTCATAGCGGTCGTCGGAAAGCTCCGCCTCTTCGCCGACCTCTTCATTGGTGAGCTGGATTTCTTCCTCCTCGCCGGCCGCGATGTCAGCAGCGAGCCGGCGTTCGGCCACCACCCGCTTGAGGTAGGCGGCACGTTCCGCCGGCGGCGCATCGACATGCTCGATCACCGCCATCGAGATCACCCGGTCGCCATCGGCCATCGCAATGCCGCGCACGCCGACCGAATTGCGGCTCTGGAAGACGCGTACGTCGCTGACCGGAAAGCGGATGCACTGGCCGGAACTTGCCGTCAAAAGCACGTCGTCATTGTCGGTGCAGGTCTCGACGCCGAGGATCTCGTCGCCCTCCTCGTCCAGCTTCATGGCGATCTTGCCGTTGCGGTTGACCTGGACGAAGTCCGACAGCTTGTTGCGACGCACGGTGCCGCGCGTGGTGGCAAACATGACGTCGAGCTCGCCCCAACTCGTCTCATCCTCCGGCAGCGGCATGATCGTGGTGATGCGCTCGCCCTGTTCGAGCGGCAGCATATTGATCAGCGCCTTGCCGCGCGATTGCGGGTTGCCGATCGGCAGGCGCCAGACCTTTTCCTTATAGACGATGCCGCGCGAGGAGAAGAACAGCACCGGCGTGTGCGTGTTGGCGACGAACAGCCGGGTGACGAAATCCTCTTCCTTGGTCGACATGCCGGAGCGGCCCTTGCCGCCGCGGCGCTGCGCCCGGTAGAGCGACAGCGGCACGCGCTTGATGTAGCCGGAATGGCTGACTGTGACGACCATGTCCTCGCGCTGGATCAGGTCCTCGTCTTCCATGTCCGCCCCGCCCTCGGCGAGTTCGGTGCGGCGCGGCGTGCCGAACTCGTCGCGCACGGCCATGAGCTCGTCCTTGACGATCTGCTGGACGCGGGCGCGGGACGAGAGGATGTCCAGGTAGTCCTTGATCTCGTCGCCGATCGTGTTCAGCTCGTCGGCGATCTCGTCGCGGCCGAGCGCGGTCAGGCGCTGCAGGCGCAGTTCGAGGATGGCGCGCGCCTGCTCCTCGGAGAGATTGTAGGTACCGTCCTCGTTGATGCGATGGCGCGGGTCGTCGATCAGAAGAATCAGCGATTCCACGTCGCCCGAAGGCCAGCGCCGCTCCATCAGCTGCTCGCGCGCCGTCTGCGGGTCCGGAGCGCTACGGATCAGCTTGATGACTTCATCGATGTTGGCAACAGCGATGGCAAGGCCGACCAGCACATGGGCGCGGTCGCGCGCCTTGCGCAGCAGGAATTTCGTGCGCCGGCTGATCACCTCCTCACGGAAGGCGACGAACGCCTTCAGCATGTCGGTCAGAGTCAGCAATTCCGGCTTGCCGCCGTTCAGTGCCACCATGTTGGCGCCGAAGGACGTCTGCAGCGGGGTGAAGCGGTAAAGCTGGTTGAGGATGACATCGGCGACCGCGTCGCGCTTCAGTTCGATGACGACGCGGTAGCCCTGGCGGTCGCTCTCGTCGCGAATGTCGGAAATGCCTTCGATGCGCTTGTCGCGCACCAACTCGGCCATCTTCTCGATCATCGACGCCTTGTTCACCTGATAGGGAACCTCGGTGATGACGATCGATTCCCGATCGTTGCCGCGCGCCTCGACGTTGACGCGGCCGCGCATGACGATGGAGCCGCGACCGGTCGAATAGGCGCTGTAGATGCCGGAACGGCCAAGCACGATGCCGCCGGTCGGGAAATCCGGTCCCGGAATGATCTCCATCAGCGCCGGAAGGTCGATCGCCGGATTATCGATTAGGGCAATGGCGCCGTTGCAGACCTCGCCCAAATTGTGCGGCGGGATGTTGGTGGCCATGCCGACGGCGATACCGCCGGAGCCGTTGACCAACAGGTTCGGAAAGCGCGCCGGCAGGACTTTCGGTTCGCTGCCCGACGCATCGTAAGTGTCCTGGAAATCGACGGTGTCCTTGTCGATGTCTTCCAGCAACTCATGCGCGACCTTGGTCAGCCGCGATTCCGTGTAGCGCATCGCCGCCGGCGGATCGCCGTCGATCGAGCCGAAATTGCCCTGCCCGTCGATCAGCGGCACGCGCAGCGACCAATCCTGCGCCATGCGCACCAAAGCGTCGTAGATCGAGGCGTCGCCATGCGGATGGTATTTACCCATCACGTCGGCGACCGGGCGTGCCGATTTCACATATTTGCGGTTCCAGTGATAGCCGCTCTCATAGGCGGCGTAGAGGATGCGGCGATGCACGGGCTTGAGGCCATCGCGCACGTCCGGCAGCGCGCGGCTGACGATCACGCTCATGGCGTAATCGAGATAGGAGCGCTGCATCTCCTCGATGATGGATATCGGCTCGATGCCGGTGGGGCCGCCGTCGGCGCCGCGCGGTGTCTTTTGGTCGGTCAAATCGGATCACAATCTAATCAGGAATCACTTGGTGCTTATATAGGAAGCCAGCCTGAAACTCCAACAATCGCGGCAGTTTTCCAGTGTGGTTTTTAGCGGCAAATTCAAAAGGATAAACCAATTGCGACGATATGGCCGTGGCACCCTTTCACGGGCGTCGCCGGCGGGCGCGATAAGTACCCGGCGCCTCGCCCATCAGCCGCCGGAAACGGCGGTTGAAGGTTGATAGATCGTTGAATCCCGCCGAAAAGGCAATCGCCGAAATCGTCTGATCCGACGTCCGCAGCCGCACGGCTGCCCTGTGCAGCCGCGCTCTCAGCAGGAATTGGTAGGGCGTCATACCGGCAACGTGCCGGAAGGTGCGCAGGAAATGGTAAGGGCTGGTGGCGGTCTCGTCGGCGAGTTCGGCAAGCGAGATCGGCCGGTCGGCATCGACTTCGATGCGCCGCACCGCTTCGGCAACACGCTTCTGGTCACGGCGGCTCGGCGTCCGTCCCCGATCCGTGGCGCTGCAAGCCGCTGTCACCGCGGCACCGGCAATGCGCAGGGCGAGTTCCTCGAACGCGCCGGTGTCGGCCATCTCGCGCGCCGCCTCCGCTTCGGCAAGCAGCGGCACCAGCGCCGGCAAGGGCGGCAGGCGCGGCGTGCCGAAATCGAGCGTCTTCGTGCCCGGCACGTCGGCGACGATCCGCTCCATATAGGCCGGTCCGAAATGGAAGGAGAGGCAGCGGTCGCCGGCGCCATGCTCGTGACCGCATTCATAGCATGTGCCGGGATTGCCGAGCAGGAGCGCGCCCGGCGCCAGCATCGCCGTGCCCTCGCGCGCACGATAGCGGAAGGTGCCGTTGGTTACGGCGGCAACGCAGAAATCCCGATGCTCCTCCTCGAATGGCCTGTCGGCGGCGCTGGCGGTGCAGATGACATCCGACACCTGCCAGCCTCGGCCCGACGCCAGCCTGTGCGCGCTCGTCGTCATCGCCGAAACATAGCAACTTTTCCCAAGCGCAGAACCCCTGTCGGCCTCTATGCTTGCCGGTCTCCTGACAAGATGAGAGCGAAGCCATGTCCAATTCCTTTGCCAAGGCCCTGCACAGCGATGGGCCCGTACCGGCCCTTGCCGAGAAACTGAATCTTTATGGCCGCTTCGTCGGCGCCTGGACGTTCGACGCCACGCGCCATCTCGAGGACGGTCAGGTGCTGACCGGGCGCGGCGAAGTGCATTTCGGCTGGGTGCTCGAAGGCCGCGCGATCCAGGACGTATGGATCCTGCCTGCCCGTGACGCCGGCCCCTCGCCCTCGCTCGGCAAATGGACCTTCTATGGCACGACGTTGCGCGTCTACGATCCCGGCGTTGACGCCTGGCACATCTTCTGGAGCGATCCGCGCAATCAGTACTACAGCCGCCAGCTCGGCCGTGCCGAGGGCGACACCATCATCCAGCAGGGCGCAGACGGCACCGGATCTGCTGTGCGCTGGAGCTTTTCGCGCATCACCGAAAATTCGTTCCGCTGGCTGGGCGAACGCTCACAGGACGACGGCGCCACCTGGCGTCTCGAAGTCGAGTTTCTGGCGCGCCGGGCCGTCAGCCTCTGATCCGTACGGTTTCCACTGGCTCCGCTTTGCTCTACCAATCCCGTTATCCGGCTTTGCCGGCGGGGAGGGTCAGCATGCCGAGCTTCGACAGCCTGTTCAACGCCTTCGTCACCATACTGGTGACGATCGATCCGCCCGGCCTGGCGCCGCTCTTCCTCGCCGTGACCCGCGGCATGAACCGCGAGGAGCGCAACCAGGTCTCCGTGCGCGCCTCGGTCATCGCCTTCCTGGTAATGGCGTTGTTCGCAATCGCCGGCGCGTCGATCCTGTCAGTCTTCGGCATCACTCTGCCGGCCTTCCGCGTCGCCGGCGGCTTTCTGCTGTTCTTCATCGCCTTCGAAATGGTGTTCGAGCGCCGGCAGGACCGCAAGGAGAAGATCGGCGACGTCGCCATCACCAGGGACATGATCCACAACATCGCCGCCTTTCCGCTGGCGATCCCGCTTATTGCCGGTCCCGGCGCGATTTCGGCGACCGTCCTGCTCTCAAGCTCGTTTCAGGGTTTGGGCGCGCAGACAGCCCTTGTCGGCATCATCGCCATCTGCCTCGTCATCACCTACCTGGTGTTCGTGCTGTCAGAGCGCATCGACCGTATCCTCGGCCAAACCGGCCGTTCGATCCTAACAAGGCTGCTCGGCGTCATCCTGGCGGCGCTCGCCGTACAGTTCGTCGCCGACGGCATCAAGGCGCTGATGGCGACGTAGGAACAGCCCTACTTCGCTGTCGTTTCAATGACTTCGAAGTCGTGGGTAATCTCGGCAGTCTTGGCCATCATTGCCGAGGCCGAGCAGTATTTCTCGATCGAAAGCCCGATCGCCCGCTTCACCTTGTCGTGTGATAGCGTCCGGCCCTTGACGACAAAATGCATGTGAATGCGGGTGAACACCCTGGGATCGGCTTCTGCACGGTCGGCATCGAGTTCGACCACGCAATCTTCGACCGCCTCGCGCCCCTTTTCGAGGATATGGACCACGTCATAGGCCGAGCAGCCGCCAGTGCCGATCAGCACCAGTTCCATTGGGCTCGGCCCCGGCGTCTTGCCCTCCGGCCCGAACGCAGTGCCTAGCACCAGCTTGTGCCCATTGGCGGACTCGCCAACGAAAGTACGCTCCTCGACCCATTTGACCCTTGCCTTCACCTGATACGTCCTTTCACCGCTCAAACGCACAACGTCCCGAAAATCCAAGACAGATTTTCGGGACGCCATTTCGTGGCCAAGGTGCCGGCGCTTTTCGCCGCAAGGGCAGTCCGCCCCAAGAAATCAGAACGGGATTTCGTCGTCCAGCTCGCGCGACGAACCACCGCCGCCGCCCTTGTTGGCGCCACCGCGATTGAAACTTTCGCCCGGGCCGGACTGGCCGAAATCGGAACCGCGGCTCGCACCACCACCGGCATAGTTGCCGACCTGGCCGCCGCCCTCGCCCCGCGCATCGAGCATCTGCAGCTCGCCGCGGAATTTCTGCAACACGATTTCGGTCGTATAGCGGTCATTGCCGGTCTGGTCCTGCCATTTGCGCGTCTGCAGTTGGCCCTCGACATAGACCTTCATGCCCTTCTTCAGATACTGCTCGGCCACCTTGGCGATCTGGTCGTTGAAGATCACGACATTGTGCCACTCGGTCTTTTCCTTGCGCTCTCCGGATGTCTTGTCGCGCCAGCTTTCCGACGTCGCGATGCGGATGTTGACGACCGGGTCACCCGAATTCAAGCGGCGGATTTCAGGGTCCGCCCCGAGGTTGCCCACCAGAATGACCTTGTTGACGCTACCCGCCATGATACTTCTCCGCGCTCATCCGAAACCAAATTTTTGTCGCCGCACCTTACAGGCTATGGACAATCCCTGCCTGCCGTCGCTGCCTTTTCCCACAACGTTTTTGTTCTCTTTTCGTTCTATAGGAGAGGCCCTGCACTGTCAATCGTTGTCAGTAAGAAGTAGTGTCTTGGCGTCGAATTTCCACAGACCATGGGATCGAGGCGACCGCATGAAGATGGTTGCGCATGACGATCAGCCGCAAGAAGAGTGGCGAGCGGGAGTAAAGACCCGCATGCATGTCTCTGCCCGCAACGGCGCAACTCAACTTTGCATATTCGAACAATGGGTCGAACCGGCGGTTGGCGCCCCGACACATTGGCACCCAGTCGAGGAAGTGCTTACCGTCATCGCTGGCAGGGCCGAGATGTGGATCGACGAAGAGCATCTCGTCTTGACTGCCGGACAGTCGCTTGTTGTTGCCGCGCACAGGCAACATGGCTTCCGAAACGTCGGCTCCGAATTGCTTCATATTCATGCTGTGCTCGCGTCACCAGTTTTCGAGGCGACGTTCAACGGATCCCCCGACATGGTGAGACGCTGGCTTCCAGCGAGTTTGTAAAACCTCGCCTGTCTTAATAAACACCGCCTGTCTTAAAAACACGGCTTGCCAAACCGATAAGTATTGACTTATGCTTTCGGCATGATCGAAGCAGACATTTTTCGGGCATTGGCGGATCCAACGCGTCGCGCCGTCTATGAGCGGCTCGCCGACGGCGAGATGACGGTATCGGAACTGCGCACTGGCATACCGGTATCGCAGCCGGCGGTATCGCAACATCTCGCAGTGCTGCGCGGCGCCGGCCTCGTGGTCGAGCGCCGGGCCGGTCGCAACGCCTATTACCGCGTCGATCCGAAGGGGCTTGCGCCACTGCTCGGCTGGATCGAACGCTACCGTGCGTTCTGGCCAGAGCGCATCGAAAGGCTCAAGACGGTTTTGAAGGACATGGACCAATGACCAGCCGAGGCAAAGAACGCGCCGAAATGGCCGCAGACAAGATCGAGTTCGAGTGCGAGCTGCCCGAACCGCCGGAAAAGGTGTGGCGGGCGCTGACGGTGCCGGACCTGCTCGCGGCCTGGATGATGCCGAACGACATCAAGCCCGAAATCGGCAACCGCTTTGCCTTTAAAGCGCCGAATGCGCCGATCGAGTGCGAAATCCTCGACGCGGATCCCGGACGGCTGCTGCGCTATTCCTGGCGGGAGCGGCCGGCGCCCGGCGATACGCAGGTGCCGCCCGGCAGCCCCCTGGACAGCGCAATGAACGACAGCCCAGTGGACAGCATCGTCACCTTTACGCTCGACCGCACCGTTTCCGGCGGCACGCATCTGCGTATCGTCCATGATGGTTTTGCTCGGGCAGCAGTGCCGGAGATCGCGATGGCAGGCGCCGGTTGCCGGCTTTCCTTTGAAGCGCGCACTCCCAGGCACAAGCAGATCGCCGCAAACACCCCGCGCCTCTTCCTGCGCGCGGCCTGAACGACAACAGTCAACGGAGACAACCGATGAGCGGCCTTGCCAATCTGGTGCCGATGGTGATCGAGCAGTCGAGCCGCGGCGAACGTGCCTTCGACATATTTTCGCGGCTGCTGCGCGAGCGCATCGTCTTCATCAACGGGGCGATCGACGACGGCACCTCGGCGCTGGTCTGCGCCCAGCTTCTGTCGTTGGAATCCGACAATCCCGACAAGGAGGTCTCGCTCTACATCAACTCGCCGGGCGGCGTGGTGACCAGCGGTTTCGCCATCTACGATACGATGCAGTATATCAGCTGCCCGGTCTCCACCGTTTGTATGGGCTTCGCCGCCTCGATGGCCTCGTTCCTTTTGATGGCCGGCACACCGGGGCGGCGCATCGCGCTACCCAACACCAGCATCGTGCTGCATCAGCCTCTCGGCGGCTTCCAGGGCCAAGCCTCCGACATCCAGCGCCATGCCGAGGGCATCCTTCGCACCAAGCGGCGCATGACCGATCTTTACGCCCACCATTGCGGCCGCACCTACGATGAAGTGGAACGCACGCTCGACCGAGACTTTTTCATGACCGCGCAGGAGGCCAAGGATTGGGGCCTCGTCGACCATGTTTTCGGTACTCGCAAACAGGCCGCGTGAGGCACCTTCCAACGGAACTGAGCGATATGAGCGCCGGCAACTTTCAGCGCCGTTGGTCTGGCTTCGGCGCTATCGCCGCACTATAGTCCGGTGATGATCGCGAACCGTTTATCCAGCGTGTTATGCCTTGCCGTCGCCACCGTTGCCGGCACGAACATGCTGGTGGGTATGGCACTTGCCCAAGATAATTCGACGTCTTCGCAAAAGGGCGCCCTGCCCGGTGTGACCAGCGATTATCGCATCGCCGAGCCAGCGCCGCAGCCTGAGCCTGACGACGTGGCTCCAGGCAACGGCAACGGCACCTTCAAGATTGGCGATACCGACGTTCGGATTTCCGGCAGCATCACCATCGATGTCGCTACCGGCGGGATCAGGCCCTCCAGCCGCTAAGTTCGCCTGGTGTGAACCACAAATATTGCGCTTCAAACGAACAGCCCCGCCATTGCGTTTGCAACTGACGGGGCTTCTTGGATCTGAAATCCAAATTGCCGGGAGTGTAATGCCGGCATTTTATTTCGGATGCTTCGCGGCATTCAGCCGACGATCCGACTAGCAGTCTCTGATTTTATGGGGATCAGCAGGTCCGTTTGGCGGGCAGCGAAAACGCCTGACCCTGGCCACTTATACCTGCCGCGGCTCCAGCGATACGTGGAGCCTCAACGAACAATCCGGTGGAGTCATGCCTCTGCTCTCCTTCTGTTGGTTGCGACTGTCGTCGTCGAAGCACTCATCGCATAACCCGCGGCGTCTCGCAGGCTAGCCCCAGGCCGCGAGGCCATCGAAAGACGGCCGGCTTCGTTGACGTCTGGAGTCTGCCCCCACGGTGCAGGGACGTCAACCTTGAATAGCCGATTACCGAAAATGTGATCGCGAGACGGTTTGGGAAGCCGGCCCCACGGGCAGCTTTTGTCAGGAGCGTGTTCGGCCTTTGTTCTTTCCGCTTGCCCGTTCGCGCGAAAGGCGGTTAAACGCTTTGGTCGAGAGTTGTGGCGTCTCTCGAAAAGGCGGCGAAATTGCCTACATAGGGGGTGGTCGGGAAAACCCGCCCATCCCACGAATTCCAGATTCTGAGGCGGCGACCGGCGATGGCCGACCATAAATATCTCTCCATTCGCGGGGCACGCGAACACAATCTGAAGAATGTCGATCTCGACCTGCCGCGTGACAGCCTGATCGTCATGACCGGCCTGTCGGGGTCGGGCAAGTCGTCGCTTGCCTTCGACACCATCTACGCCGAGGGCCAGCGCCGCTATGTCGAGAGCCTTTCGGCCTATGCGCGGCAATTCCTCGAAATGATGCAGAAGCCGGACGTCGACCAGATCGACGGCCTGTCGCCGGCCATCTCCATCGAGCAGAAGACCACCTCGAAGAACCCGCGCTCGACGGTCGGCACCGTCACCGAGATCTACGATTATATGCGGCTTTTGTTCGCCCGCGTCGGCATCCCCTATTCGCCGGCCACCGGCCTGCCGATCGAGAGCCAGACGGTTTCGCAGATGGTCGACCGGGTGCTTGCGGTCGAGGAAGGAACTCGGCTGTTCATCCTGGCGCCGATGGTGCGCGGCCGCAAAGGCGAGTACCGCAAGGAACTGCTTGAGCTGCAGAAGAAAGGTTTTCAGCGCGTCAAGGTCGACGGCGTCTTCTACGAGATTGCCGACGTGCCGGCGCTGGACAAGAAGTACAAGCATGACATCGACGTTGTCGTCGACCGCATCGTCGTGCGCGGCGATCTGGCGACGCGGCTCGCCGATTCCATCGAGACCGCGCTGAAGCTGGCCGACGGGCTGGCGGTGGCGGAATTTGCCGACAAGCCGCTCGACGCCAGCCAGACCGGCGAGGATTCGGTCAACAAATCGAAGAACGAGACGCATGAACGCATGCTGTTCTCGGAAAAGTTCGCCTGCCCGGTATCCGGCTTCACCATTCCCGAGATCGAGCCCAGGCTATTCTCCTTCAACAATCCGTTCGGCGCCTGCCCGACCTGCGACGGGCTCGGCAGCCAACGCGCCATTGATGCCAGCCTGGTCGTGCCCGACGAGAATGTCTCGCTGCGCGCCGGCGCCGTCAGCCCGTGGGCGAAGTCGACCTCGCCCTATTATGCGCAGACGCTGGAAGCGCTGGGCGTTGCCTATGGCTTCAAGCTCGGCGACAAGTTCAAGGATTTGAGCGAGGAGGCAAGGCAAGCCGTCCTGCACGGCACCGGCGAGCGCGAAATCACCTTCCATTATGATGACGGTCTGCGCTCCTACAAAACGACCAAAACCTTCGAGGGCGTCATCCCCAATCTCGAGCGCCGCTGGAAGGAAACCGAATCCGCCTGGATGCGCGAGGAGATCGAGCGCTTCATGTCGGCCACGCCCTGCCCGGCCTGCCGCGGCTACCGGCTGAAGCCCGAGGCGCTCGCGGTCAAGATCGCCGGCAAGCACATTGGCGAGGTCACCGAACTGTCCATCCGCAAGGCCGACCAGTGGTTCACCGATCTGCCCGCTTCGCTCAACGACAAGCAGAACGAGATTGCGGTGCGCGTGCTCAAGGAAATCCGAGAGCGGCTGCGCTTCCTCAACGATGTCGGTCTCGATTATCTGACGCTGTCGCGCAACTCCGGCACGTTGTCGGGCGGCGAGAGCCAGCGCATCCGGCTGGCCTCGCAGATCGGCTCCGGCCTGACCGGCGTACTTTACGTGCTGGACGAGCCGTCGATCGGTCTGCACCAGCGCGACAACGCCCGCCTGCTCGACACGCTGAAGCATCTGCGCGACATCGGCAACACGGTCATCGTCGTCGAGCACGACGAGGACGCCATCCTGCATGCCGACTATGTCGTCGATATCGGCCCGGCTGCCGGCATTCATGGCGGCCACATCATCGCCCAGGGCACGCCGCAGCAGATCATGGCGACGCCCGCTTCGATCACCGGTAAATATCTGTCGGGCGAGCTCGAAGTGGCGACGCCGGCAGCGCGGCGTGAGGCCAAGAAGAACCGCCGGCTGAAGGTCGTCGGCGCGCGCGGCAACAATCTGAAGAACGTCACCGCCGAAATCCCGCTCGGCACGTTTACCGCCGTCACCGGCGTATCCGGCGGCGGCAAGTCGACCTTCCTGATAGAGACCTTGTTCAAGGCGGCGTCGCGCCGCATCATGGGCTCGCGCGAGCATCCGGCCGAGCATGACCGCATCGAGGGGCTGGAATTCCTCGACAAGGTCATCGATATCGACCAGTCGCCGATCGGGCGCACCCCGCGCTCCAACCCTGCCACCTACACCGGCGCCTTCACGCCGATCCGCGACTGGTTCGCCGGCCTGCCGGAGGCCAAGGCGCGCGGCTACCAGCCGGGCCGCTTCTCGTTCAACGTCAAGGGCGGCCGCTGCGAGGCCTGCCAGGGCGACGGCGTCATCAAAATCGAGATGCACTTCCTGCCCGACGTCTACGTCACCTGCGACGTCTGCCACGGCAAGCGCTACAACCGCGAGACGCTGGACGTCCTGTTCAAGGGCAAGTCGATCGCCGACGTTCTCGACATGACGGTCGAAGAAGGCGTCGATTTCTTCGCCGCCGTGCCCGGCGTGCGCGACAAGCTGGAGACGCTGAAACGGGTCGGCCTCGGCTACATCCATGTTGGCCAGCAGGCAACGACCTTGTCGGGCGGCGAGGCGCAGCGCATCAAGCTTGCCAAGGAACTGTCGCGCAAGGCGACCGGCAAGACGCTCTACATTCTCGATGAGCCAACCACCGGCCTGCATTTCCACGACGTCGCCAAGCTGCTTGAAGTCCTGCATGAGCTGGTCGACCAGGGCAACACGGTCGTCGTCATCGAGCACAATCTAGAGGTGATCAAGACCGCTGACTGGGTTCTCGATCTTGGCCCCGAAGGCGGCGACGGCGGCGGCGAGCTGGTGGCGTCCGGCACGCCGGAGGACATCGTCAGCGAAAAACGCAGCTATACCGGCCAGTTCCTGAGGGAATTGCTGGAGCGGCGCCCCGGAGGCAAGCGCGAAGCGGCGGAGTGATGGCAAAGAACGGTCTCATCACGGTCCAAAGCCGCTTCGGCGTGGCCGAAACGATCGATCGCCTGGTCGGGACTGTGGAAGGTGCAGGATTGCTGGTCTTCGCCCGCATTGACCACGCCGCCGGTGCGCGCAGCGTCGAAGCATCACTGCGTCCAACCCAGCTCCTGATTTTCGGCAATCCGAAAGGCGGCACGCCGCTGATGCAGGACCGGCAGCTTGCCGGCATCGATCTGCCGGTCAAGGCACTGGCTTGGGAGGACAAGCAAAGCAAGGTCTGGCTCTCCTACAATGACGCGCACTGGCTCGCTGAGCGCCACGGCTTGGGCGACGCCAGTCGCAATGCCGTCGCCGCGATAGCGGCCGGCATGGACAAGGTGATTGCGGCCGCTGCCGGCGCGGGCCAGTTTTGATCATGAGAGCCGCTCGGGCCGATGATCTCCCCACGGTGATCTCGCTCACCACCGACGCCTACGCGCCCTACACTGCCCTGTTCGGAGCGCCGCCGATCCCCGTCACCGAGGACTATGCGCCGCGCATAGAACGCGGCGAGGTCTGGCTTTCGGAGCAGGACGAACAGCCGGCCGGCTTGATCGTTCTCGAACGACATGCGGACCATACAATGATCTTCAGCGTCGCCGTTGCGCCGGCCTTTCAGGGCAAGGGTTTCGGCATCGGGCTGCTCGACTGGGCCGAGCAACAGACGCGCTTGTGGAGCTTGCCTGAAATCCGACTCTACACCAATGCCAGAATGGAACGGAACGTTTCGTTGTATAAGGCCTACGGCTTTCGCGAAACGGGTCGCCGGCCCAATCCATATCGGCCAGGATGGACGGTCGTCGACATGGCGAAAGCCGTCGAGACGACCGCCATCGCGTGATCCTTTTCTGCAAACCGGGAGGACGACCATGACTCAATCAGGAACAATCCGCGCCGGCATGGGCGGCTGGACCTTCGAGCCGTGGGACACGTCCTTCTACCCGGACAAATTGTCGAAGGCCAAGCAACTGCATTATGCCAGCCGGCAGGTGCCCACTATCGAGGTCAACGGCACCTATTATTCGAGCTTCAAGGAGCCGACCTTCGTCAAATGGGCCAACGAGGCGCCGGATGGTTTCGTCTATTCGCTGAAGGGCAACCGCTTCGTCACCAACCGCCGCGTGCTCGGCGAGGCCGGGGAATCGATCATGCGCTTCCTCGGGTCGGGCGTCGCGGCACTTGGCGACAAGCTCGGGCCGATCCTGTGGCAGTTCGCGCCGACCAAGAAATTCGACCCGGACGATTTCGAGGCCTTCCTCAAGCTGTTGCCGGAAAAGCAGGACGGCGTTGCGCTGCGCCACGCGGTCGAGGTGCGCAACGACAGCTTCGTCGTGCCGGAGTTCGCCGCCTTGGCGCGAAAGCACAAGGCCGCCATCGTCTATGCCGACCACGCCAAATATCCGGGGATTGCCGACGTTACCGGCGATTTCATCTATGCGCGGCTGCAGACCGGCAGCGACGACAATCCCGATTGCTACACGCCAAAGGCGCTCGACGAATGGGCGGCGCGCGCAAAAACCTGGGCGGAAGGCAAGGTGCCGGCCGACCTGTCGCGCGCCGATCCTTCAACCGACGCGCCGGTCAAGCCACGCGAAGTGTTCGTCTACTTCATCACCGAGGGCAAGGTCCGCGCTCCATTCGGCGCCATCGCGCTGATGAAGCGGGTCGCAGGCTGACGCCCCGCTGTCGGTGGTCCGCCTGGCTTGGTCCTAAACTACCGGCTATGCGGCGCGTTCGTCCGGACGCCGATCAACCCTGACGATCTCGTTGAAAGCATCGAGATCGACATAGAAGACCTTGGTGATCTCCGCGATGAGTTCGTCGTGGTCATACCCCTGCGATTTCAGAATGTTGATGGCTGTCAGGATATCGACGCGCTCCGTGAGCCGTCGTTTCTGGTAGTCCTCGACATAGCGCTCCATCGTCTGGCCCTGGCTCCCAAGCACCCGAAATGTTGGACGACAACAGATCGCTGGAAGGGAACGGCTTGCGCGCAAGCGTGCCGGCGCGGCCCGCGCCTTCCCCTGATCTGCCAAATTGGAACTGGTACGGAAAGCGGCCGACTCACCAAGGCCAAGCAAAATCTAGCACGCAATCTTCGGCGCGCCAGAGTTGCAAACCAATGGAATCAATAAGAATTCAGACAGTCAGGAATTTGCGGACGTCCGCCCGGTCGAGATCCTCGGCGGGGCCGGTATGGACGATCTGGCCGCGGTCCATGATATTGACCTCGTCGGCCAATTCCCGGCAGAAATCGAGATATTGTTCGACCAGAAGCACGGCGATACCGGCCTGGTCGCGCAGATAGCGGATGGCGCGGCCGATGTCCTTGATGATCGACGGCTGGATGCCTTCGGTCGGCTCGTCGAGCACCAGCAGCTTCGGCCGCATCACCAGCGCCCTGCCGATGGCAAGCTGCTGCTGCTGGCCGCCGGAAAGATCGCCGCCGCGGCGCGCGAGCATCTGCTTCAGCACCGGAAACAATTCGAAGACGTGACCGGGAATGTTGCGATCGGCGCGCTTCAACGGCGCAAAACCCGATTCGAGGTTTTCCCGCACCGTAAGCAGCGGAAATATCTCCCTGCCCTGCGGCACGAATGCGATGCCCGACCGGGCGCGATCATACGCCGCGCTCCGGTCGAGCGCCTTCCCCTCGAAGGCAATGCTTCCGCTCGTCAGCCGGTGATGGCCGACGATCGATCTCATCAAACTGGTCTTGCCGACGCCGTTGCGGCCGAGCACGCAGGTGATCTTGCCGGCGCCGGCCTTCAGCGAGACGCCGCGCAGCGCCTGGGCAGCGCCGTAGTGCAGCGTGGCATTGGAGACTTCGAGCATGGTCAGCGCTTTCTCCAACGCGTGAAGAACGAAAGGTCGAAATGATGGAACGGAACGCGCCAGACCATGTTCATCTCCCCAGATAGACTTCGACGACGCGCTCGTCGGCCGAAACGAAGTCGAGACTGCCCTCGGAAAGCACCGAGCCTTCGTGCAGGCAGGTGACCTTGACGCCGAGCTCGCGCACGAAATGCATGTCGTGCTCGACGACAATGACAGAATGGTCGCGCGCGATGTCCCTGAGCAGCCGCGCGGTTTCCTCGGTCTCGGCGTCGGTCATGCCGGCAACCGGTTCGTCGACCAGCAGCAGCTTCGGATCCTGCGCCAGAAGCATGCCGATCTCGAGCCATTGCTTTTGGCCGTGGCTCAGATTGGCGGCGAGTTCGTCACGCTTGTCGCCAAGCCGAATGATGCCGAGGATGTCGTCGATCTGCCGCACGTCCGCGGCCGACCGACGATGGAACAGTGCCGGGAAGATCGAGCGCGGGCCTTTCAGCGCCAGCATCAGATTGTCCTCGATCGTGTGGCTTTCGAAGACGGTCGGCTTCTGGAATTTACGGCCGATGCCCATCATGGCGATTTCGGCCTCGTCGTGTTTGGTCAGGTCGACCTCACCGTTGAAGAAAACTTCACCCGCGTCGGGCCGCGTCTTGCCGGTGACGATGTCCATCATCGTCGTCTTTCCGGCGCCGTTGGGGCCGATGATCGCCCGCATCTCGCCCTTGTCGAGCACCAGCGAAAGGTTGTTGATGGCGCGAAACCCGTCGAAGGAAACCGACACGCCGTCGAGATAGAGGATGGTGTTGCTCTTCGACATCAGGCCATCACTCCGCCGGCTGCGGTTCGGCGCCGGAGGCCGACCAGTCGCCCGGCCTTCTCGCCGCCGAGCGGTCGGTTTTCGGCGGCACCGGCGCATCGGGATCGATGCCGACTTCCTCGGCAACCGAGGCCGCCCGCAGCGCCTTGGCGTTGCCGCGCCAGGAATCCCACATGCCGATGATGCCCTTGGGCAGGAACAGCGTGACGGCGACAAACAGTCCGCCCAGCGCAAACAGCCAGAATTCAGGCAGCACGCCGGTGAACCAGGATTTACCGGCATTGACCAGAAGCGCGCCGATGATCGGCCCGACGATGGTGCCGCGCCCGCCGACGGCCGCCCACACCACCACCTCGATCGAATTGGACGGCTCGAATTCGCCAGGGTTGATGATGCCGACCTGCGGCACGTAAAGCGCACCGGCGATGCCGGCCATCACCGCCGACACGGTGAACGCGAACAGTTTGACGTTCTCCGCCCGCCAGCCGAGGAAGCGCGTACGGCTTTCGGCGTCGCGCACCGCCATTAAAAGCTTGCCATATTTGGAACCGACGATTGCCCAGGTGACGAAGACGGCGAGCGCCAGCATGACGGCGCTGACAGCGAACAGCGCCGAGCGCGTCATGTCGACCTGCACGTTGAAGCCCAAAATGTCCTTGAAATCGGTCAGGCCGTTATTGCCGCCGAAACCCATGTCGTTGCGGAAAAAGGCAAGCAGCAGCGCATAGGTCATCGCCTGGGTGATGATCGACAGATAGACGCCGGTGACGCGGCTGCGGAAGGCAAACCAGCCGAAGACGAAGGCGAGCAGGCCGGGCACCGCAAGCACCATGATCGCGGCAAACCAGAAATTGTCGAAACCATACCAGAACCATGGCAATTCCTTGTAGTTAAGGAACACCATGAAATCCGGCAGCAGCGGATTGCCGTAGACGCCGCGCGAGCCGATCTGGCGCATCAGATACATGCCCATCGCATAGCCGCCGAGTGCGAAGAAGGCGCCGTGGCCGAGCGAGAGGATGCCGCAATAGCCCCAGACGAGATCGAGCGCCAAGGCGAGCAGTGCATAGCAGAGGTATTTGCCGGTGAGCGCGACGATATAGGACGGCACGTAAAACGCACTTGTCGGCGAGACCGCAAGATTGAGCAGCGGCACGACGATTGCAACCGCCAGCAGGATGAAGATGGTGATGGCGACGCGGCGGTCGGCGCCGGCGGCAAAGAAGCGTCCCGTGATCATGCTTCCACCGACCTGCCCTTTAGCGCGAACAGACCGCGCGGGCGTTTCTGGATGAACAGGATGATCAGCACCAGGACGATGATCTTGCCGAGCACTGCTCCGGCATAAGGTTCGAGGAACTTGTTGACGATGCCGAGCGAGAAAGCGCCGACCAGCGTGCCCCAAAGATTGCCGACACCGCCGAAAACGACGACCATGAAGCTGTCGATGATGTAGCCGCGGCCGAGATTGGGCGAGACGTTGTCGATCTGGCTGAGCGCGACACCGGCGATGCCGGCAATGCCGGAGCCGAGTGCAAACGTTAGCGCATCGACCCAAGGCGTCCTGATGCCCATCGAGGCGGCCATGCGGCGATTGGCGGTGACGGCACGCATCTGCAGCCCCCAGGGCGTGCGTTTCATCACGTAGAGCAGCACCGCGAACACGCCGAGCGCGAATACCAGGATCCAGAGCCGGTTCCAGGTCACGGCAAGCTGGCCGATATTGAACGAGCCGGACATCCATGACGGGTTGCCTACCTCCTGGTTGGTCGGTCCGAACATGGTGCGTACGGCCTGCTGCAGGATCAGCGACACACCCCATGTCGCCAGCAGCGTCTCCAGCGGCCGTCCATAGAGGAAGCGGATCAGCCCGCGCTCGATGACAAGGCCGACGAGCGCCGCCACCAGGAAGGCCAGCGGCAGGGCGATGACCAGCGACCAGTCGAACAGGCCGGGAAAGGAATTACGGACAACCTCCTGCACGACGAAGGTCGTGTAGGCGCCGAGCATGACCATCTCGCCATGCGCCATGTTGATGACGCCCATGACGCCGAAAGTGATGGCAAGGCCAATCGCCGCCAGCAGCAGCACCGATCCAAGCGATATGCCATACCAGATATTCTGGCCGGCATCCCACAGCGCCAGCGTCGAATTGATGTTGGCGATCGCAGCCGTCGCCGCGTCCTTCACCGCACCTTCGGAATTGGCCTCTACCGACGTGAGCAGCGACACCGCATCGCGGTCGCTGCGCGCACCGATGAGCCCGATTGCCGCCAGTTTGTCGGCCTCCGGCCTGTCGGAAACGAGAATCGACGCGGCGCGGGCCTGTTCTAGCAGCGCCTTGACGCTTGCCACGCTCTCATTTGCGATCGCGGTGTCGAGCGGCTCGATGTTTGCCGCGTCCGGCGTCTTGAACATTGTGTCGGCGGCGGCAATGCGCACGGCCGGATCCTTGGAGCCGAGCGTCAGTGTGCCCAGCGCGTCGCGGATAACGCGGCGCAGCGTGTTGTTGACCTTGATCTTGGTGATGTCGGCCTTGGCAGCTTCGCCCGATCTTTCGCCGGTAAGCGCATCGAGCAGCTCGATGCCGTCGCCGCTCTCCTTGCCGACAAAGACCAGTGAATCGGCCTTGCGCACGTAAAGGCTGCCCTCCGCAAGCGCGGCAAGCGGCCGTTCTACGGCCGGATCGCCGGAAGCCGCAAGCTCCCGCACCACGGCTTCTATCGCCGGAAAATTGCCGGCGGTGGCGAATTTGGCGATGATCGCGCGTAGATCGGCTTCGCTGGCGTTCGACGGCAGCAGCGTCCCCAGGAGGAGCAGCAGCATCAGGCCAATCGCGCGGATCAGGATCATTGGTTTCTGGTGGCTCTTGAAGATTGAATGTCGCCTCCGGGCAGGCTGGAGGAGGAGCCTGCCCGGAGGCTTGCGGGTCTGGGAGGACAGACCGGGAGGATCAGTTGGTTCCCTTGCCGCCGCATTTGCCGGTGGCAACGTTGAAGTTGCCGCAGGACAGAGGCGCGCGCCAATCGGAGATCAGGTCCTTGGAGTCAGGCAGGTAGTCGGACCACTCGTCGCCCATCACCAGGCCTGGCGTCTGCGAGACGGTTTCGAACTGGCCGTCGGCCTGGATTTCGCCGATCAGCACCGGCTTGGTGATGTGATGGTTCGGCATCATCGTCGAATAACCGCCGGTCAGGTTCGGCACCGAGACGCCGACCATGGCGTCGATGACCTTGTCCGGATCGGTGGTGCCGGCCTTCTCGACCGCCTTCACCCACATGTTGAAGCCGATATAATGGGCTTCCATCGGGTCGTTGGTGGTGCGCTTGTCGTTCTTGATGAACTTGTGCCAGTCGGCGATGAACTTCGCGTTCTCGGGCGTATCGACGCTTTCGAAATAGTTCCAGGCGGCGAGATGGCCGACCAGCGGCGCAGTGTCCAGACCGGCAAGCTCTTCCTCGCCGACCGAGAACGCCATGACCGGGATGTCCTCGGCCTTGATGCCCTGGTTGCCGAGCTCCTTGTAGAATGGCACGTTGGCGTCGCCATTGACAGTCGAAACGACGGCGGTCTTCTTGCCGGCCGAGCCGAACTTCTTGATCGCCGAGACTTCGGTCTGCCAGTCGGAGAAACCGAACGGCGTGTAGTTGACCATGATGTCTTCGGCGGCAACGCCCTTCGCCTTCAGATAGGCCTCGAGGATTTTGTTGGTGGTGCGCGGGTAGACGTAGTCGGTGCCTTCGAGCACCCAGCGCTTCACCGAACCGCCGTCCTCGCTCATCAGATAGTCGACCGCGGGAATGGCCTGCTGGTTCGGCGCCGCACCGGTGTAGAACACGTTGCGCTCGCTTTCCTCGCCTTCGTACTGGACGGGGTAGAACAGGATGTTGTCGAGCTCGCTGAACACGGGCAGCACCGATTTGCGCGACACCGAGGTCCAGCAGCCGAACACCGCCGCGACCTTGTCCTTCGAGATCAGCTCGCGCGCCTTTTCGGCGAATAGCGGCCAGTTGGAAGCCGGATCGACGACGACCGCCTCGAGCTTCTTGCCGAGTAGGCCGCCCTTGGCATTCTGCTCTTCGATGAGCATCAGCATGGCGTCCTTCAGCGTCGTCTCCGAGATCGCCATGGTTCCCGACAGCGAATGGAGGATGCCGACCTTGATGGTGTCGTCGGCCGCCTTGGCGGGAATGCTCATCAGCAGGCCGGCGGTGACCACGCCGGCCGAAAACATTTTTGTTATTGTCGAGAAACTGCCCCTCATACTTTTAAACTCCCAAGCTGGTTAACTGCATCGGAACAGACCATGCAACGGCTGTGCCAATCACCGGCGAAAGATCGGAGGGTTTGAGATTTCCCAGCCCTGTCAGTCGGTTAATGTATTAGCCGCAGGAGATGAACCTCGCCTGCTTGGTTTGAAATGAGAAAAGATCACTCGTATCAGCCTAAGTTTTACTCATATACAGGCCAATGCCCGAATTTTGAGCAGCATCATATGAGCGCTGGCGAGGATTGCAGCGCCGCAGCGAAATGGGGCAAGTTCGACCCTTAAACGAGCGACGCCATGGCCTTCCGAACGTCTTGCATTTTCATCACCATGCTTCTGCTGGCGACGACGACCGTAGCGCGCGCCGGCTTCAGCGACGGCAAGCTGCCGGACGGCTCCTATCATTGCGAAGTCTATCTGCTAGGCATGTTCCTCAGCCTCGGCGACATCGCCATCAAGGGAAACGTCTATAGCGGTCCGGTTAGCTTCGGCACCGCGCCGCAGAGTTATAACTACCAGATGGATGCAGACGGTGTGATTACCTGGCTGGGTCCGCTGGGCGGTTACACCAGCGGTGGCAACTCGATCTCGCTTACGCAGGGGACGCTGGAAAGCGGAACCACCCCGTCCTTCGACATCATCATGAAGCAGCCAGACGGCGCCTTTACCGCCTCGACCTGCACGAAGCGTTGAAAAAAGTGCGGAACCTGGCGAGGTGCCATACTCCGAAGCAGAAAGCCGCCTAGCTCTCCGCCGCCATGTCGAGCGCTAGCCGGGTCATATCGGTGAACAGCCCCTGGCGTTCGGAATAGTCGGTCTGCTCGCCGGTTGCCACATTGTCGACGACGGTCAGGATCGACAGCGCCCGGGCGCCGAAATCGGCCGCAATGCGGTAGAGTGCGCTGGTTTCCATATCCACGGCGAGCGCCCCCTGTGCCTGTGCTTCGGCAAAGCGTTCGCGCCCCAGCGGATGATAAAAAATATCGCTGCAGATGGTCAGCCCGGCCCGATGGTCGATGCCGAGTTCCGCAGCCCGGGCCAACGCCTGGGCCAACAATGCCGGATCGGGGCCGGCATCGGCACGATAGAGCCCAAAAACCTGGCCGCTCTCCGCATTTTCGCCACGCACCGATTGCGCGATCACCAGGCTGCGCAGCACCACCTCAGCGGTCAGGCCGCCGCAGGTGCCGGTGCGGATCAACGTTTTCGCACCGTAGAAATCCAGCAGCTCGTGCACGTAGACCAGGAATGACGCGACGCCGATGCCGGTGGACTGGACGCTGACAGGCTTGCCGCGAAACAACCCGGTAAAGCCGAGCGCGCCGCGGCGGCCGTTGACGCAGCGCGGCGCTTCCAGAAAGGTCTCCGCCATCCATTCAGCGCGCTGCGGGTCACCCGGCAGCAGCACCGTGCTTGCGTAGTCGCCTTTGCTAGCCTCGTTGTGTGGCGTCACGGCATGCTTTCCAAAACCCGTCGCCCGTTTCGCCTGCAATCATGGCAGTCTCACGACATTGCGCAAGCGGAGCGTTGGAAGGGTCAGGATTCAACCATGTCCTTTACGATCGTGGCCAATTGCTTGAGCGAAAACGGCTTCGGCAAGAAGCCGAAATGCGCGTCGGCCGGCAAGTTCTTGGCGAACGCGTCTTCGGCATAGCCGGACACGAAGATAAACTTGATGTCGGGTTGCCGTTTGCGCAATTCGCCAAGCAGCGTCGGGCCATCCATTTCCGGCATCACCACGTCCGACACCACGACGTCGACCTTGCCGCCGAGCGCTTCGTAGACTTCAAGCGCCTCGACGCCCGACGACGCCTCGTGGACGGTGTAGCCGCGCGATTTCAGCGCCCGCATGCCGCCCATGCGCACGGCGTCCTCGTCCTCGACCAGCAGCACCGTGGCCGAGCCCGACAGATCCTTGGCTGAGTCGGCGATCTTGGCAGGGGCGGCCGGCACTTCTCCAGCCTCGCCCGCCTTCCTTGCCTCCGCAATGTGCCGCGGCAGGAAGATGCGGAACACGGATCCCTTGCCGACTTCGGAATCGCAGAAGATGAAGCCGCCTGTCTGCTTGATGATGCCATAGACCATGGACAGGCCGAGGCCGGTTCCCTTGCCAACCTCCTTTGTCGTGAAGAAGGGTTCGAAGATCTTTTTCAGCACATCAGGCGCGATGCCGCTGCCGCTGTCCTCGACCTCGACCAGCACATAGTCGGCCGGAGTAAGTTCGCGGTAGGAAAAGGTCTTGCACTCTCCGGCGCTGACGTTGCGGGTGCGTACGGTGAGGTCGCCGCCGGCCGGCATCGCATCGCGCGCATTGACCGCCAGATTGACCACCACTTGCTCGAACTGCCCGATATCGACCCTGACCGGCCACAGGTCGCGGCCATGGTCGATCTTGAGCTTGATGTCGTTGCCGACCAGCCGGGCAAGCAGCATCCTGAGATCGGCGAGCACATCGGTCAGGTTGAGCACCTCCGGCCGCAGCGTCTGCTTGCGCGAGAAGGCCAGCAACTGCCGCACCAGCGAGGCCGCCCGGTTGGCATTCTGCTTGATGTTCATGATGTCCGGGAACGACGGATCGGACGGCCGGTGGTTGGTCAACAGCAGGTCCGAGGCCATGATGATGGCGGTCAGCACATTGTTGAAATCATGCGCGATGCCGCCGGCGAGTTGGCCGACCGCCTGCATCTTCTGGCTCTGCGCCATCTGGCCCTCGAGGGCCTTTTGCTCAGTGGTCTCCACGGCATAGACAATGGCCGATTCCTCGGCGCCCTCGCCACCGGTACCGTCTGCGACCGCGTTGACGTAGAAGCGTATGTGGCGCTCCTCATTGCCGGGCAGCACCGTATCGATCGGCTCGATGTCAGCCTGTTGCTGGCGTGCCTTTTCGAACGCCGCGGCGAAAGGCGGCCGGTCGCGCTCGTGGATCACCGTATCCAGCCGCACACGCCGATCGACCGCGTCGCGGTCGACGACCGAGGAAAACAGCGACAGGAACGGCGCATTGGTGCGCAGGATGCGGCCGGCATGGTCGACGCCGGCTATCGCCATCGGCGTCGAGTTGAAGAACCGCGTGAAGCGTATTTCCGATGCGCGGAGGTCGGCCGAAGCGTCCTCGCCTTGCGTCCGGTTGAGCACGATGGTGCGAGTCGGGCCGTTGAGCCCCTCTCGGCTGGCCGAGACACGATGCATGAAGCGCACCGGCAGCGCCTCGCCGGTCATCGTCGTCAGATCGAGGTCGATAACGGCATTGCGCGTGGTACCAGCGTCGGCCTTGACCGAACGGACCAGCGCCATGCCGTCGCCGGCGACGATCTCCGGCAGCGTGATGGCGCCGGGAGTGAAGCTGGCCAGGTCGATGCCCAGCCACTCCGCAAGGGTCGCGTTGACATAGGTGACGCGGCCTTCCTGGTCGGCCGAAAAGAAGCCGGCCGGCGCATGGTCGAGGTGATCGATCGCCTTTTGCAGGTCGAGAAAGAACCGCTCCTGCTCGGCTCGTTCCTGCGAGATGTCGGCAAGCTGCCAGGCAAGCATGGGCAGCCGCTGGCCGGGAACGCTGAAGGCGCGGGCCCGAACGCGGTACCAGCGAGCGCCCGGTTCGGCGCCTGGCCGAATGGACTGCGCGAGCCGAAACTCGCCGTCGCCAGGCTGGCCGTCACGCAGGCCGGACGCCAGCCGGTATATGGTCACCGAGGCCTCGGGAACGTCTGAAAGCAAACCTTCGACCGTCTTGAGGTCGGCGGCCGACTCGGCACCCGTCATATCGGCATAGGTCCGGTTGGCGTAGATGATACGGCCTTTGGTGTCGGTGACCAGGAGACCTTGCGACATCGAATCGACGAAAGCTTTCGACAGTTCGTCGCTTGTCGAGCGCGGCGTGATGTGCACGAAGCCGATCGCAGTGGCGAATAGAAAGCCGACGCCGATCATCGCCAGCACGCCAAGCATGCCAAGCAGGAATGGATCGCCAAGGCGCTCGCGGAAAAGGCCGAAGACGATCGCTGCCCCAGTCAGGACGACGATGAAGACGATAAGCCGGGTGACCGCTCCCGGTCGCGTGTTCTGGTCGACGATAGGTACCGGATAGAAATCGCCGCGCGCTTCCTTGGCCATGTGCCCCCTGCTCGTGAATTCCGGTGTCGGTTGAATCATATTCTCAGGGTTGGGAAAAGGCCCGGCTGCAGATGTCCGCTAAAAATGACGCCGTTCGGCTCCCGGCGTTTCAAGCTGTTCACGAAGCGTGAAAGGCAACTTGCGGTGGCCTGCCGCAACAGTCTAGTGTCGCTTCTCTTCGAAAGCTGATTTTGGGGGAACCAATGCTGCAATGGCTGGATGGCGTGGCGGGTCCTGGTTATGCCGCAGCAATCCTATGGACGTTTGCAGTACTTGTCCTTCTGCTCATCATTCTTCTTATCATCAGGCTGGTCCGCAGCCTGACGTTCGGGACATTCGTCGCCGGCGGCAGGAACCGCAAGACGAGGCTGGCTGTCATGGATGCCACAGCGGTCGACAGTCACCGGCGGCTGGTGCTGGTGCGCCGTGACGATATCGAGCACCTGCTCTTGATCGGTGGTCCGACCGACGTCGTTGTCGAGCGCGACATCAGGCTCTCGGCGCTGCGGCGCCCGGCATTGACCGGAGACAACGGCCACCAGCCGGCAGCAAGGTCTGCTTCGACCACAGCCGCGCCGGTGAGGCAAGCGCCACCGCAGCCGGCAAGCGTAACCGCGACCCCTGTCCGAGCCCGCCAGACGGCGACGATGCCGGTAACAATGCCGGCGCCGGCGCCGAAACCGGCATCGAACGTCACACCGTTGCCAAGTTATGGATCCGTCAACGCCAATGCCTCGCGGCATGCGCAGCCGCCGGCAAGACAGGACTCCCCGGCAAGATACGAGCCGCCGGCACAGCACGAGTCGATTGACGATGCGCTGATGAAGGAGCTGGAGGTTTCCCTCGACGAGCCACGCTTCAGCCAAACGCCGAGCAAGCCGGTGGCGAAGGCATCGCCCTCTCTCGACGACGAGATGACGAAGCTCCTCGGCGAGTTGTCCAATCAGAAAAGATAGGCCGATAGCGAACGGCCAATGAAAATGGCCGGAAAACCGGCCATTTTGAACGCTTTACCGATGCCGCTGTTTTTCCCGGCGACTCAGTCGTCGCGGTAGACCTTCTCGCGCCGCTCATGGCGCTCCTGTGCCTCGATCGACAAGGTGGCGATCGGGCGCGCGTCGAGCCGCTTCAGCGCGATCGGCTCGCCCGTCTCCTCGCAATAACCGTAAGTGCCTTCGTCAAGGCGCTGGAGGGCCGAATCAATCTTGGAGATGAGTTTTCGCTGGCGATCGCGGGCGCGAAGTTCGATGGCGCGGTCGGTTTCGGAGGAGGCGCGATCGGCGAGGTCGGGGTGGTTGGCGTTTTCCTGCTGCAGGATTTCGAGAGTTTCGCGCGCTTCGCGCAAGATGTCGTTCTTCCAGGTGACGAGCTTCATGCGAAAGTAGGATTTCTGCCGCTCGTTCATGAACGGCTCGTCTTCGGAGGGCACGTAATCGGCGGTAACGATGTCGTTCATTCGACTCACCCAACAAACCCCAAATTTGGCGCCTATATATTCGCGGACCGAAAGCTGCACAAGGTCAATCGACAACAGTTTCACGCAATTGTTAGTCTCGGACAAACCAGCATCGGCGATGCCCTTTTTGCGAAGAATACGACCGAATCCGTACATGATTCGCTATGCTTGAGGGGTGCTTGCCATTGCGCACGGAGCTCTTCTGATGGCAAATCCTGCGGCGTGCTGACGGGTTCGGTGCCCGGCACAACGGGGATCCGGTGACCAGACTTTACCTGCTGAGGCATGCGAAGGCCGGCTGGGCGCTGCCTGGCGTGGCTGACTTCGATCGCCCGCTCGATCCATCCGGCTTCGCCGATGCCGAAGCGATGGGCGTGCTGATGCGTTCCCGCAAATACGCACCGGCCCTCACCCTTTGCTCAAGCGCCAAGCGCGCCCGCCAGACGCTGGAAAGCTTGGCTGGCCAGACGGACACGGGCCGGGTGCTGTTCTGTGACACCCTCTACAGCGACGATGCCGCCGCGTACCTCACTGCCATCCGGCAGAATGGCGGGCTGGATGCCTTGCTCGTCATCGGCCACAATCCGATGATTGAGGATCTCGCCATGGCGCTCTCAGGCGACGGCAACGAGACCGCGCGGACCATGCTGAACCACGGCTTCCCGACCTCCGCACTTGCGGTGGTCCGGTTCAACGGCAGACTTGCCGAGGCTGCGCCAGGCACCGGCTATCTCGAAGCCTTCCTGACGCCTGCCGATATCTGAGGCCATTTCAAAGCCGCGCATCAAAGCCTATATCGGATCCTGACCGGCCCGCGAGAACAGATTTGGCATCATCGCTGACGACTTTTACCGACGAGGCGAAGATTGCCTTGGATACGTTGTCAGGCCGCGCTGCCGGGCTTTTCGCTCCGTCACTGCGTCTTGGCGTGACCGGGCTGTCCCGCGCCGGCAAGACGGTGTTCATCTCGGCCCTTGTGCACAATCTGGTCCATGGCGGACGCTTGCCGCTGTTTGAGGCACAAAAATCGGGGCGCATCGCCCGGGCTTTTCTCGAAGAGCAGCCGGACGACGCGGTACCACGCTTCCAGTACGAGGATCACATCGCGGCTCTTGTCGACGATCGCGTCTGGCCGGATTCGACGCGCGCGATTTCCGAACTGAGGCTCACCATCGAATACGAATCGGCCTCTGGCTGGAGCCGCATGTTTTCCGCCGGCAAATTGTCGGTCGACATCGTCGATTATCCCGGCGAATGGCTGCTCGACCTGCCGCTGCTCGGCAAGTCCTACGCCGATTTTTCGCGTGAGGCCTTCGAGATGGCCGTGTTGCCGGTGCGTGTCGATCTTTCGCGGGAATGGCAGGCGCTCTCCGCCTCCGTCGACCCCAACGCCGACGCCGACGAGATGACGGCGCGCCGTCTCGCCGAGAGCTTCGCCGCCTATCTCAAGGCCTGCAAACTTGACGAGCGGGCGCTTTCGACCCTGCCGCCCGGCCGCTTCCTGATGCCCGGCGATCTTGAAGGCTCGCCCGCTCTCACCTTCGCGCCGCTGCCGAATCTGGGCGGCCGGCGCGCCCGCTCGGGATCGCTGCAGGCTATGATGGAGCGGCGCTACGAGGCTTACAAGACGCATGTCGTCAAGCCGTTCTTTCGCGAACACATCACGCGTCTCGACCGCCAGATCGTGCTCATCGACGCATTGCAGGCATTGAATGCCGGCCCCGGTGCAATGGCCGATCTGGAGCGCGCGGTCACCGAAATCCTGTCCTGTTTCCGGCCCGGCCGGGGCAACTTCCTGACCGACCTGTTTTCGAGGCGTATCGACCGCATATTGGTGGCCGCGACCAAGGCCGACCATCTGCACCACGAAAGCCACGACCGGCTGCAGGCGATCGTGCGGCGGCTAGCCGACCGAGCCGTGGCGCGGGCGAATTTCACCGGCGCCGACGTCGACGTCGTCGCTATGGCTGCCATGCGCGCGACCCGGGAAGGCACGGTCAAGCAGGGCCGCGAGACTTTGCCGGTCATTATCGGCACGCCATTGCGCGGCGAAAAAATCGATGGCAAAACCTTTGACGGAAAGACCGAAACAGCCATATTTCCCGGTGACTTGCCGGAGAAAGTTGATGCGGTGTTCGACGTTTCCGAATCGACCCGCCCGCAGAACAATGACGACCCCGCGATCCGCTTCGTGCGCTTTCGCCCGCCGAAACTCGAGCGCACCGCCGAGGGTGTGACGCTGTCGCTGCCGCATATCAGGCTCGACCGCGCGCTGCAGTTCCTGATCGGAGATCATCTCGCATGAGTGCGCCCCGCAGACCGGCGGCCTTTCGCATAGAGCCGGAGCCCCAGCAGAAGGAAGATTCGACGGCTCACCATGCTGCGTCCGAGGCCGCGCCGGCGCGAAAGCCGCGTACCGTGACGGCGGATCTTGCCGTGGTCACACCGGCGGAGATCGACGTCTTCGACGAGCCTGATATCGTCGCTGCCGAACCGCCGCCGGCGATTGCGCCGCGAAAACGTTCGCCGCTTGGCAGCCTGTTCTTCGGCGCGCTGGGCGTTCTGGTTTCGCTCGCCGTCGGCCTCTGGACCGACCAGCTGATTCGCGACCTGTTCGAGCGCGCCGAGTGGCTGGGCTGGCTGGCTGCCGCTATGGCCGCGATCGCCATCCTGGCGCTTCTGATCATCCTCGTGCGCGAATTCATGGCGATTGCCCGCCTTGCCGAGGTCGAAAAGTTGCAGAAGCGGGCGCTCGATGCGATTGCCCGTGACGATCCGAAGGCCGCCCGCGCCGTGGTCGACGAGTTGTCGGTCTTTGTCTCGGCCAAGCCTGAAACCGCGGCAGGCAGGCGCTCGCTGGCCGAATTGCGCGGCGAGATCATTGACGGCGGCAATCTGGTGCGGCTGGCCGAGACCGAGATACTCGGCCCGCTCGATGCCCGCGCCAGGGTGATGATCCTCGAAGCGGCGAAGCGCGTCTCCCTGGTGACCGCGGTCAGCCCCCGCGCGCTGGTCGACGTCGCTTATGTCGTGTTCGAAGCCGGCCGGTTGATTCGCCGGCTGTCGGAGCTTTATGGCGGCCGCCCCGGCACGCTTGGCTTTTTTCGCCTGGCGCGCAGCGTTCTGGCCCATCTCGCGGTCACCGGGTCGATCGCCGTCGGCGACAGTTTCGTCCAGCAGATCGTCGGCCACGGCCTTGCCGCCCGGCTCTCGGCCAAGCTCGGCGAAGGCGTCGTCAACGGCATGATGACTGCGCGCATCGGCATTGCAGCGATGGAAACCGCAAGGCCCCTGCCCTTTTACGCAGTCAGGCGGCCCGGATTGGGCGATTTCCTCTCCGCGCTGACCTCCTTTGCAGCAAAGAAAGAAAAAGAAACGTCCGCTTCCGGAACGTGACTATTGCCTTGGGGTGACAAAGCATTAACCAATCTTGTCCATGGTCGGAAGCGTCCAACCAGTCTCTTTGTTGCCGGGTGTCGTCGATGAAAAGCGTTATTCTGTCCAGCGGGCTGCCCGTGGCGCTCGCGCTTGTCGCAACCGTCGGCATTGCCGGAAAGACCTCGGCGGCGGAACCGGACAAGCAGTTCTTTCGGTCGGTCGAAGGCAAATGGGTCGGCCCCGGGGAAATCGTTGCCGGCAAATACAAGGGCACGAAATTCACCTGCAGCTTCATCGGCTCGACGCCTGACGGCAAGGTCGGCATGTCGCTCGACGGCGGCTGCCGGGTAGGCATGTTCACCCAGCAGATGTCGGCAACGATCGAACACAAGGGCCGGCAGGGCTACAAGGGCAGCTTTATGGGCGGCGCCGCCGGCTCCGGCCTCGACATTATCGGCGGCAATGTCGTCGATGCGCACAAGGTGGTTTTCACCATCAATCGCAATCAGTTGCGCGGCGTTATGCAGGCGCTTGTCCCCGACGACAATTCGATGACGGTGACCGTTGCCGTGCGCGTCGACCAGCAGCTGGTCCCGGTCATCGGCATGAAGTTGAAGCGGGTCGATGCAGTCGAGGTCGGCTCCATAACTCCGAACTGAGCTTTCGGCGTGAAAAAGGCGGCAACCAAACGGCGCCGCCCTCTTTGATATGCAAATGGGTGCTCAACCCTTGATCGCGGCAATCACTTCGTCATAGGCCTTGCAGGCCTCGGCTGCTGTCGTGCCGCCCTGGTACTTGGTTGTGACCGCCTGGACCTTGGCCCCGAGGTCGGCTGCCTTGGCCGGACCCTTGGTAATCGCAACCTGAAGCAACGCCCGGGAGCCCATTATCCTGTGCAGTGCGCCTGCAATATCGCCTTCACAACGCGCCGGATTCGCACTGTTCGATCCGCTCCGAAGCCCCTATCTTGGCCGCTTGACTCCCAGGAGAGCGGAACGGCAGGCATGGCGGCAGAGGCATCGAACGGCGATCTGATCCAGGTGGTGGCGCTGCTCGCCGCCGGCGTCGTTGCGGTGCCGATCTTCAGGCGCATCGGACTTGGCTCCATCCTCGGCTATTTGACGGCCGGCGTCGTGATCGGTCCGTTCGGGCTGCGCATCTTTTCCGAATCGGAAGCCATTCTTCATGTCGCCGAACTCGGCGTCGTCATGTTCCTGTTCATCATCGGGCTGGAGATGCAGCCGTCACGGCTATGGGGCATGCGCCGCGAGATTTTCGGGCTTGGCGCGCTGCAGGTCGGCGTCTGCGCGGTCCTGCTGACCGCCGTCGGGCTGGCGGGAGGTTTTCCTATCGCGCAATCCTTCGTCGCCGGCGCCGGTTTCGTGCTCACCTCGACGGCAATCGTCATGCAATTGCTGGAAGAACGCGGCGAACTGGCCACGCCCAAGGGCCAGCGCATCGTCTCGGTCCTGCTCTTGGAAGACTTGGCCATCGTGCCATTGCTGGCGCTGATCGCCTTCCTCGCGCCGGGCGGCGCCGATATGAGCCTGTCGGATCGGTTGACGGAGGTCGGCATCGGCCTTGCCGCGATCGTCGGGCTGGTGCTTGCAGGACGCTATCTGCTCAATCCGTTCTTCCGTATTCTGGCGGATGCGCGCGCCCGTGAGGTGATGACCGCAGCCGCCCTTCTGGTCGTGCTCGGGTCGGCGCTCGCCATGCAGCTTTCCGGCCTGTCGATGGCGATGGGCGCCTTCCTGGCCGGCGTGCTTTTGTCGGAATCGACCTTCCGCCACCAGCTGGAGGCCGACATCGAACCATTCCGCGGCATTCTGCTCGGACTGTTCTTCCTCGCCGTCGGCATGTCGCTCGACCTGCATGTGGTCGTCGTCAACTGGCAGCTCATTGCCATCTATGTCGTCGCCTACATGATGATGAAGGCGATCGGCATCTATATCGTCGCCCGCATTCTCAAAACCGGCCACCGGGAAGCACTCGAGCGCGCGGTCTTCATGGCGCAAGGCGGCGAATTCGCCTTCGTCCTCTATTCCGCAGCGGCGGCTGTCGGTATCATCGATAGCCAGGCCAATGCGATGCTGACCGCCATCGTCATCATTTCCATGGTGCTGACGCCCTTAGCGATCATAGCATTGCGGTATCTGACGCCACGCGACGAGCAGTCGCTTGAAGGCGTCGATGTCGCCGAAGGCCTGACCGGCAGCGTGCTGATCATCGGCTTTGGCCGGTTCGGCCAGATCGCCAGCCAGCCGCTTTTGTTGCGCGGGATTGATGTGTCGATCATCGACAATGAGGTCGAGATGATCCAGGCGGCGGCCGATTTCGGCTTCAAGGTCTATTACGGCGACGGCACGCGGCTGGACATCCTGCGTGCCGCGGGCGCCGGGCGCGCACGCGCCGTGCTGATCTGCGTTGACAAGCCCGATGCCGCCGTGCGCATCGCCGAGCTCATCAAGGCGGAGTTTCCGTTGCTGACGGTGCTGGCGCGGGCTTTCGACCGCGGCACGGCGTTGCAGCTCATTCGTGCCGGCGTCGACTATCAGCTCCGCGAGACGTTCGAATCGGCGCTTGTCTTCGGCGGCTCGACACTGGAAGCTCTCGGCGTCGATCCGGAAGAGGTCGCCGAGGTAGTCGAGGACGTCCGCCACCGCGATGCTGCCCGTTTCGAACTTCAACAGGCAGAAGGCATCCGCGCCGGGCGGCGCTTCCTCAAAGGCAATATCGGCACCCCCATCCCGACGCCGCTCAGCACGCCACGGCGCGTGGGCCAGGCGCTCAACGAGGAGACCGCCGGCGTGCTGCAGAAATCCGAACCGGCCGATTAAACGTTGGAAAGACGCGAATGATGAACGAACTGGACGAGCGCGCTGTCTCCATCACCAGATTCTGGCGCGACGCCGGGGAGGACGCGTGGTTCGAGAAGAACGACGCCTTTGATGCCGACTTCCGCACCCGGTTTCTCGATCTGCACTTTGCCGCCGCCCGCCGCGAATGCGACGGCTGGTCCGAACACGCCGAAGGGTCGCTGGCGCTGATGATCCTGCTCGACCAGTTTCCGCGAAACTGCTTTCGCGCCACCGGCCACATGTACGCCACGGACCCGCTGGCGCGGCATTTCGCCGGGAAAGCGATCGCTGCCGGCCATGACCTGGCACTCGACGAAGAGCTCCGCGTTTTTCTCTATCTGCCCTATGAGCATTCGGAGGACCTCGCCGATCAGCTCAAATCGGTAGAGCTTACCGCCGCCAAAGCCCCGATCTATCTGAAATATGCGATCGAGCATCGCGACATCATCCAGCGCTTCGGCCGCTTTCCGCATCGAAACAGGATGCTTGGCCGCGAGACGACACCGGACGAACAAATGTTCCTCGACGGAGGTGGGTTCTCCGGCTGATTTCAGGCACCGATGGCGGCAGCGTCAGGTTTTCCACCAATCCCGGCCTGACGGCAGCCGTTCAATGCCCGATGTGTCGACGGCGGCCAGCCGCTCCGATACGCTCTTGCCGTCGACCACAAGCTCCGGCGCAATTTCTGCCAGCGGCGCCAGCACGAAGGCGCGCTCCAGCATGCGCGGATGCGGCACCTCCAGTCCGGTCTCGTGGATGATGCGGTCGCCGAACACCAGAATGTCGATATCGATCAGGCGTGGACCCCAGCGCTCCTCGCGCACCCGCTTCAGTTTTCGCTCGGCGTCGAGGCAAACGTCGAGCAAAGCCCGTGGCGCGAGCGCGGTCGAGATTTCGGCCGCCGCGTTGAGGAAATCCGGCTGATCGAGCTTGCCCCAGGGCGGCGTGCGGTAGAGCGACGAAACGGCAACGACGCGCGTTCTCTCGTTGGCATCCAGAATGCCCAGTGCCGCAGCCATCGACTTCGCCGGATCACCGAGATTGCCGCCAAGGCTGAGATAGACGGTGTTGTTGTTGTTACTATTCTGGCCAGACAACGGTCACCTCGACATGATCGAGCACACCCGGCACCGGGGCGTTCGGCTTGCGCACGGTGATCTCGGCCTTTTTGATCTGCGGAAACCGCGCCGTTAGCGCCCTCGCCACTTCGAGCGCCAGCGCTTCGATCAGAAAGCGCCGTTCGCCGGTAATGATCTTCTCGATGACCGCAAAGGCGATGCCGTAATTAACGGTGTCCTCGATGGAATCCTCGACCAGCGCCCGCCCGGGATCCACCGTGAGTGCCGCATCGACATAAAAGCGCTGGCCGAGCGTCTCTTCTTCGTCCAGCACACCGTGCCGGGCAAAGAAGGCGCAGTTCTTCATGCGGATGACGTACATGGCTCAGCTTTCCCCGATCTCACGTGCCAGCATAGCATCGGCGATGGCCAGCGCATCCACGTTGATTGCGACATCGTGGACGCGAAAGAGATGCGCGCCTTTGAGCCTCAGGATAACGCTGGTGGCCGCGGTCCCGGCGCCTCTTGCGGCTGCGTCGCGGCCGGTGACGGTGCCGATAAAGCGCTTTCGCGATGTGCCGGCCATCAGTGGAAAACCCAGCGCATGAAGCTCGGAAAACCGTGCCATCAGGTCAAGATTTTCCGCTGCCGTCTCCTTGGCGAAGCCGAAGCCCGGATCGAGCACGATGTGGTCGTCGGCAACACCGCTCCGCCGCGCGATTTCCAGCGACTTCCTGAGGAAGAAGAGCTGATCGGCAATCACGTCGGGCAATTTCTGCCGGTCCCGTCCCGTGTGCATGATGACAAGCCCGGCGCCGGTTTCGGCCGCGACGCGGGCAATGCCCGGTTCGCGCTGCAGGCCCCAGACGTCATTGACGATATGCGCGCCGGCTTGGACGGCAAGCCGGGCCGTATCCTCGCGATAGGTATCGACCGAGATCAGCGTTCCGCCAGACGTCGCGAGCGCCTCGATGACCGGCAATATGCGAGCCTGCTCTTCGTTTGCGGAGACCGCAGACGCCCCGGGACGTGTCGATTCTCCGCCGATGTCGATGACGGAGGCCCCCTCCTCGACCATGCGGCGCGCCTGAACCACGGCTTTTTCCGGCGCATCGAACAGGCCGCCGTCGGAAAAACTGTCCGGCGTGATGTTGAGGATGCCGACGACCACGGCCTTGCCGCCAAGGTCGAGATGGCGTCCGTGCGCCAACTGCCATCGCCCTGTCATCATTGCCCATCAACCATGTTCGATCCCGCGGCGTGGCGGGGGATCAATTCCGTTGCGCCGAGGACGGCGGTAAAGCAAGGTGGGGAAAGAGGCAACACGATGAAACGATCCCTCCTTTGCGCCCTGATGCTCGCTCTGACCGCATTCCCGGCCGGCGCTGCAACTCTCGTCAAGACATATAGTTATTTCCCGATCGGCGGCAGGACGCTCGACGACATCGAGACCCAGCTGTCGAAACTCGGGCCTCAGGTGAAAAGCACCGGGTCGCGGCATCCGGGAGCTACCCAGATGGCGTTCACCACCCGCGTCAGCTATGCGCAAAAGCCGGGCTCGTGCTGGATTGCCGACGCTGTCGTCACCGTCAAGGTCAAGGTCATCCTTCCTGAGTGGCGCCGCCCGCGCAAAGCCGATGCCGGCGTCAGGCTGTTCTGGGATACGTTGTCCGCCGACATCAAGCGCCATGAGGAACGCCACGTCGAGATTGCCAAGAACCACGGCCGCGAACTAGAAGACGCCTTGAAGGCGAGCTACCCGGAAAAGACCTGCGAACTGGCAAAGGCCAAGGCCGCAAAAATCACTGCGGCCATGCTTGCCAAACACGACCAGGACCAGATGCGCTTCGATCGTGTCGAAAGCGCCAATTTCCAAAGCCGCATCCTGCGGCTTTTGCACTATCGCATCGAGCGCATTGAGAACGGCCGACTCGCTCCCGGCTGAACTCCGCGTCGTCGGACAAAGCCAATTTTGCCGAAACATAGTGCCAGCTTCGGAAAACTTTCGAGCCGCTGTCGAAATCGGCCTATAGCGAACGACATATGCCAGGTTCGCAGGGATCAGCCTCCGGCAAACGCCAATCGGCGTACTAGATGCTTCCCAGCCCGTCGCGGACGTGCACGCAGGCATAATGGATGAACGGATATGGACCAGGCTGTCGACAAGCAAACGATGGTGGAAACCAGCGCGCCGCTGACCGAAACCGAGAAAAACGCCATCATCGGCGGCGTGCTTTTGTCGATGCTGCTGGCGGCGCTCGACCAGACCATCGTCGCGCCGGCGATGCCGACGATGGCACGTCTGCTCGGGCATGCCGAATATCTGCCATGGATCGTGACCGGCTATCTTCTGACCGCGACCGCCGTGGCGCCGCTCTACGGCAAGATCTCCGATATTTATGGTCGCCGGCCGACCGTCTATGCTGCAATCCTGATCTTTCTCGCCGGCTCGCTGGTCAGCGCCACGGCTACTAACATGCTGGTCCTGGTTGTCGGCCGGGCGATCCAGGGCGCCGGTGGCGGCGGCCTGTTCGCTCTGACGCAGACCGTAATCGGCGACCTTGTGCCGCCGCGCGAGCGGGCCCGATACGCCGCCTGGATCTCGGGCACATGGGCCGTCGCCAGCATCGCCGGGCCGCTGCTCGGCGGCACCTTCGCCGAACATCTGCATTGGTCGCTGATCTTCTGGATCAACATTCCGCTCGGCCTGCTGGCCATGGCGATCATCAACAACCCGCTCAAGAAGCTGCCGATCGCCGCAAAACATCACCGCATCGACGGCCTCGGCGCGCTGCTTCTGGTCGCGGCCACCTCGCTGCTGCTGCTTGCCTTGAACTGGGGCGGCAGCGAGTATCCGTGGCTGTCGCCTGAAATCCTTGGACTGCTCGCCTGCTCGGCGGTGTTCTGGAGCGCGTTCGCGCTGCGGCTCATGCGCGCGGCCGAACCGCTGATCTCGCTCGAAGTGCTCGGCAATCCGATCGTTCTCGCCGGCACATTGTCGATGTTCCTGCTGCAGGCCGCCAATGTCGGCTTGTCGGTCTATCTGCCGGTCTACCTGCAATCGGTCGTCGACCTGTCGGTCAGTCAATCGGGCACCGCATTGCTTGGGCTGATGCTCGGCACGGTGGCCGGTGCGACCTTCAGCGCGCGAATGATCCCGCGCTTTTTTCACTATAAACGCATTGCCATGATCGGAACTGTTTTCTCGATCCTGTGCCTCGGCGTGCTCAGCCTGGTCGCCGGGCATGCCTCACTGTTGCTCGTCGAGGTGTTGACGACCTGCGTAGGCCTGGGCACAGGCACGACCTTTCCGGTTGCCACCGTCTCGGTCCAGAACGCCGTCGATCGTATGCACCTTGGCGTGGCGACCGGCGTTCTCACCTTCCTGCGCTCGCTGGGCAGCGCGCTTGGCGTCGCTATGCTCGGTGCCGTCGCCCTTGGTTACGGGCTGCCGCTGGCCAGCGAAGGCACGCAGCCGGCCGGCCATATCGCCTCGGCCATGCCGTTCGTGATGATCTTTCTTGCCGCGGCCGCGATCTTGCTGTTGTCGCTCATCACGCTCTGGCTGATGCCGGAGAAAACGCTTCGCGGCCATGCCGAGGCTGTGGCCCCAACCCTGGCCGAATAGACCTGTCCGGCGAAATCCGGCGAGCTTCAGTCGACCACGCCGAGCTTCTTGTGCAGGCTGGTCGACGAGGTCGTATACTGGAATACGATGCGCTCGCCGGGGCTGATGATGCGCTTGGCTGCCTGCGCCATTAGAGCGACCTCATGGAAGCCCGACAAGATCAGCTTCAGCTTGCCGGGGTACCAGTTGATGTCGCCGACGGCGAAGATGCCGGGAACCGACGTCTGGAATTTTTCGGTGTCGACCGGGATCAGGTTCTCGTGGAGGTTGAGCCCCCATTCGGCGATTGGGCCGAGCTTCATCGTCAGGCCGAAGAACGGCAGCATCCGCGTGCACGGCACTTCGACATCGCCCTCCGGCCCCTTGATCGTGGCCGAGACTAGCTGGCCGTCGCTGCCGGTCAGGCCAGTCACCTGTCCAACCTGGAATTCCAGCTGCTTCATCTCCTGCATGGCATACATCTTGTTGACACTGTCGGGCGCTGCGCGGAATTCGGGCCGCCGGTGCACCAGCGTCACGCTCTTGGCGACCGGCTGCAGGTTCAGCGTCCAATCGAGCGCCGAATCGCCGCCGCCGACGATGACGAGGTCATGGCCGCGAAAGTCCTCCATCCGGCGCACCGAGTAGAACACGCTCTTGCCTTCATAGGGTTCGATGCCTGGAATCGGCGGCCGCTTCGGCTGGAACGAACCGCCGCCGGCGGCAATCACCACAATTTTGGCTTCGAACACCTCGTTTTCGTCGGTAATGACGCGGAAGCTGCCGTCGTCCAGCCTTTCCAGGCTCGAAACCATGCGGCTATAGGTGAATTCGGGCTTGAACGGCGCGATCTGCTCAAGCAGCTTGTCGACCAGGCCTTGCGCCGAGATCGAGGGCCAGCCCGGAATGTCGTAGATCGGCTTTTCCGGGTAGAGTTCGGCGCATTGCCCGCCGGGCCGGTCGAGTATGTCGATCAGATGGCACTTCATGTCGAAGAGGCCGAGCTCGAATACGGCAAACAGGCCGACAGGCCCTGCCCCGACAATGAGTACGTCCGTCTTGGTGATAGCGGTCATGAAGCATGCGCCTTTATGGGAAAACGGCGCGACACTGCATGACCATTGGTCCGCTGCCAAGCGGCAGCCGCAAAAATCGGCTTCAGCCCTGGCGGGCCGGCACGCGCACGACCAGCCCGTCGAGAGCGTCGCGCACCTTGATCTGGCATGACAGCCGCGAGTTCGGCTGGACCTCGTAGGCGAAATCCAGCATGTCCTCTTCCATGGCTTCCGGCTCGCCGACCTCCGCCGTCCAGGCTTCGTCGACATAAACATGGCAGGTCGCGCAGGCGCAGGCGCCGCCGCATTCCGCTTCTATTCCCGGCACCGCATTGCGGATCGCATTTTCCATGACGGTCGAGCCGTTTTCGGCATCCACGTCAAAATGCGTGCCGTCATGGGCGATGAAGGTCAGCTTGGTCATTTGTCACCTGAAGGGAGTCTGAGCCGACATAATCACTCTGCCGGACAAGTCAACTGCGGCGCCAAAGCGCCGCTGTGTGGCGTTTTGGGAATAAGCGCTATCGGCTGATGGCGGCGACGAAGTCGCGCACTTCTTCGATCAGCGAGCCAAGCCGCTTCAGCGTGCTGGCGTCTTCGGGCCGGCATTCGATCGCGCTGGCGCAATCGGCAATGGCGAAGGCGCCGACCCCGCGCGCCGAGCCTTTGAGCCCGTGTGCCAATAGCAGCCGCTGCCTGACATCCGCATCGACGATCTTGTCGCGCACCGACAGCGCCTGCTGCACGAACAGAGCCAGCACCTCCTGCTCGAGGCTCCGATCGCCCATCGTCTGGCGCGCAAGATGCGCCAGGTCGATCGGCCGGGCCCCGGCTGTCCCCGACACGTCGCCGCCGGGCATCGAGAAGGCAATGCCGTTTTCGCCACGTATCACTTTGAGACTCCGTTCTTCGACCGCCGCAAAAGCTAGGCGTATCCGGTGGACAACGGGTTAATGATTGGCCCGGAAAAATGTCGCGATAACGGCGCCGGAATCACGGCTGTGTTAACCTTATATTTAAAGTTTTACGTATCGGGCGGAATGCATGTTTTCTTTACCCGGCTGTGTCATTACGATACGACAGGTCCATTTTCAGCCTCCTGCGCGGGACACGCTAGGCAGAATCAATAAGCAGAACCATAAGTCCCGCGGCAGCTTGTACAGGGTAGCGAAGGCATGGCGAAGAAACCAACGACGACAAGAACGCTCGACAGCGACGTAGCCAGGGAACTTGAAAAGGCACTTGAGATCGATCTGAGCGGCGATGCCGGCGGCGACTTCGACATGGCTGCATCCATGGAAGATCTCGAAGCGCAAATATCGCAAGCCGCCGACGAGCTGGCGCGCGAAGGTCGCAGCCAGAACGAAGCCCCTGCCCCGGACCAGACCCAAAACGCGGCACCTGCCGCCAATCAAAGCCAGATCGCAAATCCCGCGCCAAAGGCCAAGCCGGCTGAGTTGCGTCCTGTCGCAACGCGCAATGGCTCGCAGCCGGCAGCTTTCTCGCCGGCCAACGACGATCGTCAAAAAGACTATAAGACGCTCCTGCACACCCTCAATCGGCGCGCCTCGAACACGATCTACTGGGTCGTGGCTTTCGTTTCGCTGGCCTGGATCGCCGGCGCTGGCGGCCTTGCGAACCTGTTGTTCGGACCTGGCATCTGGAACATCCGCACCTTCGATCAGTTTTTCGCCCGTCCGGAGCTGATCGGCCTGGCGGTCGCGGCAATCGTGCCCGTCATCCTGTTCTGGGCATTCGCAGTGATGATTCGCCGCGCTCAGGAGATGCGCCTTGCCGCGCAGTCGATGACCGAGGTGGCCTTCCGTCTGGCCGAGCCGGAAAATCTTGCCCAGGATCGCGTCATGATGATCGGCCAAGCGGTTCGCCGCGAGGTGGCAGCCATGGGCGAAGGCATCGAACGCACGCTTGCGCGTGCCGTCGAGCTCGAAACGCTGGTCCACAGCGAGGTGAACCAGATCGAGCGCTCCTATTCAGAGAACGAGTCCCGCATCCGCTCGCTGGTCGACGGGCTGGGCAGCGAGCGCGAAGCGGTCGTCACCCATGCCGAGCGCGTGCGCGCCTCGATCACCGGCGCCCACGAGACACTGAAAGACGAGATCAACGCCGCCAGCGATATCATTCGCGACAGCATTCTCAACGCCTCGACCAAGCTGTCGATGACGATCAACGAATCCGGCGACACGCTGATCGACAGGATCAACGGAAGCTCGATGTCGATCTTCGATTCGGTGGAAGGCCGGCTCGAATCGATCACCGATCGGCTGTCGACGTCGGGCGAGGCCTTCGCCAGCCTGCTCGACACCCGGATCGCCAAGCTGACGGACACCACCGATGGCCTGACGCGGTCACTGACCGACCTGCTCGACGACCGCACGAGCGGCATGGTGTCGCTGCTCGGCGGTGCCGCCCGCACACTCAATTCGGAATTCGAAGCCAGCCTCAACGGCATCGAGCGGACGCTTGCCGAACGTGGCCAGGCGCTGATCAGCGAGTTCCAGACCCGCGCCGAGGCGCTCGACACCGGCACGCAGAAGCTCAACGCCGCGCTGGAGGCTCGCGCACGCCAGATCAACGAGACGCTGGTCGAGCGCGCCCGCGAAATCGCCCACACCTTCCAGGATAGCAAGGAGACGCTGTCGGCGATGATCGATCAGGGCAAGACCCAGATCGGCGCCGACATGGCCGACATCATTTCATCGACCTCGACCATGCTTGAAGCCCGCGCCGGCGATTTCGCCGGGCGCATGGAAGCGGCGCGCCATGTCGTATCGCGTTCGTTCGATACGGACATCGAGCGGCTTGCCGATGCTCGCGCCGGCATCGAGGAAGCCGTCGAGAACCACAGCCGCAAGCTTTCCGAAAGCCGCGACCGGATGGCGGCGGCAATGCAGGCCGATCTGGCGAAGTTCGCCGAAGGTCGCGCCGAAATCGACGCAGCGGTGGCTAACCAGGTGCAGAAGCTAGCCGAAGGCCGCGGCCTGATCTCGCGCGCCCTTGAAGAGGATCTGCGCAAGGTCAACGAATCGCGCGCAGCGATCGACGCTTCGCTGGGCAGCCATCTCGAAAGCCTTGAAGAGGGTCGCAACAGGCTTGCCCAGGCCTTGAACGAAGACTCTGGAAAACTCGTGCAAGCCCGCACGATAATTGATGAAATGGTTGCCGGGCATGTAGGCAAGCTCGCCGAGGGCCGCAGCATCCTTTCGCGCGCGCTCGAGGCCGACCTCGGCAAACTGGCAGAGAGTCGCGCCAGCATCGACGGCCTCGTCGCCGGTCAGGTCGAAAAGGTCGCCGAGGGCCGCGCCATACTCGCCAGTGCGCTGGAAGCCGACATCGCCGGCATCAATGGCCTCATCGAGGCGCATTCGGCGAAATTGGCGCAAGACCGCAGCGGGCTTTCCCAGTCACTCGATAACGACCTGTCCGACATCAGGAGCCTGATCGCCGATCATTCTGGCAGACTCGCCGATGACCGCAGCCTGCTTTCGAAGACGCTTGAAGACGATCTTGCCAAGCTGGCCGAAAGCCGGTCGAGCATCGATGGGCTGGTTGCCGGCCAGGTCGAGAAGCTGGCCGAAGGCCGCGACATCCTCAAGCGCGCGCTTGAATCGGACCTGAACGCGATCAAGGGCGTCATCGCCAGCCAGTCTGAAAAGCTGGCGGAAGACCGTGGCCAGTTGTCGCGGGCACTGGAGAGCGACCTGGAGGCTGTGCGGGGCGTTGTCTCCGATCACATGAACAAGCTCGCCGAAGACCGTTCGACCCTTTCGAAGGCGCTCGAAGACGATCTCGCCAAGTTGGCCGAAAGCCGCTCGAGCATCGATGTGATGGTTGCCGGCCAGGTCGAAAAGCTGGCAGAGGGCCGCGACATCCTCAAGCGTGCGCTCGAAGCCGATCTGAGCACTGTCAAGGATGTCATCGCCGGCCAATCCGAGAAGCTGGCCGAGGATCGCGGTCAGCTGTCGCGGGCACTGGAGACCGATCTCGAGACCGTGCGGGGCGTCGTCTCCGAACATATGAACAAGCTCGCCGAGGACCGTTCAGCCCTGTCGAAGGCGCTCGAGGACGATCTTGCCAGGCTGGCAGAGAGCCGGTCGAGCATCGACGGGCTGGTCGCAGGCCAGGTCGAGAAGCTGGCCGAGGGTCGCGACATCCTCAAGCGCGCGCTGGAAGACGATCTCGCCAAGCTGGCCGAAAGCCGCTCGAGCATCGACGGACTGGTTTCCGGCCAGGTCGAGAAGCTGGCCGAAGGCCGCGACATCCTCAAGCGCGCCTTGGAGGCCGATCTCAGCACGATCAGGGGCGCCATCGCCGATCAGTCGCAGCTATTGACCGACAATCGCGCGCAGTTTTCGCGTGCGCTGGAAGCCGATCTCGGCAACGTCAACAGCCTTGTCGCAACCCACGCAGAGAAGCTCGTCCAGGACCGCTCGACCCTGTCGAAGGCGCTCGAGGACGATCTCGCCAAGCTGGCCGAAAGCCGCTCGAGCATCGACGGGCTGGTTGCCGGTCAGGTCGAGAAACTGGCCGAAGGCCGCGACATCCTCAGGCGCGCGTTGGAAGCCGACCTGGAGAGGCTTGCAACGAGCCGCAGCGAGGTCGACGAGATCGTCGCCGGTCATGTCGGCAAGCTGAGCGAGGGCCGCGACATGCTGACCCGCGCATTGCAGGACGATCTCTCCAGGCTCGCCGAAACGCGCAAGGATGTCGACCGTTCGCTGTCCGGCCATATCGACCAGATCGCCGCCAGGAGCACCGACATCTCCGATGCCATCGCTGCCGACGTAGAAAAGATCGAGCAGGCGTTCAGCCGGCAGACAGGCATCATTGAAGAGCGCGCCAGCACAATGGAGCGGGCGCTGTCGACGGGTGTCGACAACGTGCGCAGTGTGCTCGAAAGAAGCGCGGTCTTCGTCGCCGGCGCGCTGCGCGAGAAGGTCATGGAAGTTACCAGCGCGCTGCATGAGCAGGCGGGCGCGGCATTCAGCGATGCCGACCGCAAGATCGCCGAGCGCGCCGAGCAGACCTCGGCCGCCCTGCTCGCCAGGGCGGAGGACATCGCCCGCACCTTTGAAGAGGCGGATCGTCGCCTCGCCGCCCGCGCCGAGGATACGTCGAGCGCACTGATTGCCCGCGTCGACGACACGTCGAACAGCTTGCTCGCGCGTGCCCAGGAAACGGCCGATCAGCTGGCAGCCAGAGCAAGTGAGATTGCCGGCACCTTCGACGCGGCGGACCACAGGCTGGTCTCTCGCGCCATCGAAACGGCCCAGTCGCTGGCGGCACGTGCCGGCGACATCCTGCGCAATTTCGAAACGGCCGACGAGCGGCTGGGCGTGCGCATCGGCGAATCCGCCGAAGCGCTCGCGGCACGCGCGTCGGATCTCGGTCGCATTTTCGATGCCGCCGACCAGCAACTTATTTCGCGCATTGCCGAAGGCTCCGAAGCACTTTCGGCCCGTGCGTCCGAGATCGGCCGCATCTTCGAGGAGGCGGATCATCGCCTGGTGTCCCGTATCGCCGGCAGCAGCACCGCAATCGGCGAACATGCCGACACCATTGTCGGTGCCTTCACCAGCACCGAGCAGCGGGTTGCCGAACGCGCCAGGCAGACTGGCCAGGAACTCGCCGTCCATGCCCGTGAAATCGAGCAACTGCTTGCCGGTGCCGACGAACGCCTGGCATCGAGTGCCGCCGCCACAGCGGTCCGCGTCGAGGAGCAGGTCGCCAGCGTCGAGAACCGCCTCGCCTACTCCGCCGAGACAATGGGCCAAAAGCTCAACGAACAGGTCTCGAATGCCGCGGCGCAGTTGGTCTCGCGCGCCAACTCGATCGCCGAAACCTTCACCGCGGTCGGCCAGCATATCGGCCAGAGCACCAATGACGCTGCAAAGACCATCGGTGCCAATACTCGCGAGCTCAATACGATGCTTGCGGCACGTTCGGCCGAAATATCGAAAATCCTGGACGAGACGGCACGGCCTCTGGTCGAGCGCTTCGCCCAGGGCGGCTCCGAGCTGCAAAAGAGCATGGAAGAGGTCACCGAACGTGCGACCGAGAAGCTGCGCACTCAAAACGCCGCCCTCGTCGACGCCCTCGCCAACCGTACGGCCGAAACCCTGTCGGCCGTCGAAGGCGCGCGCTCGACGCTTGCCGACAGCGTTGCCGACCTCATCGGCCGCATGACCACCTCCAGCTCGCAGCTCGGTCAGTTGATCGAGCAGGCGGCGACCAATCTCGGCCAGGTCGACGAACGCCTGACCGGGAGCACGCAAAGCTTCGCGGCGACCACGGAAAAGACCGCGCAGACCTTCGCCAGTTCGGCGCGTCTGGTCGATTCGAACACGACGCGGCTCACCGAGCTGTCGTCGTCGACCTTGCGCGAGGTTGCTTCAATCGCCACCAAGTTCGACGAGCACAGCCGGTTGCTTTCCAGTGCCTCGGACCTGTTGAGCTCGGCCCAGAGCAATCTTGAGCACACGCTCGAAAGGCAATCGTCGCTGGAGGACCTTGCCGTCGGTCTTGTCAAGAAATCGGAAGATCTCGAAAGGGTCATGCGCTCGTTCGAGAATCTGGTCGGCCAGACGCTGCAGAACGCCGAAGGCAAGACGCTGGAATCCGCCGACAAGATCCGTACCGCGATTTCCGAAGTGGTCGATTCGGCAACCAAGCGCTTTGCCGATGCGACCGAGGAGATGCGGCGTACCGCCGGCTCGATCAAGAGCGAGCTCGACCTCACCCGGGCCGAGCTTAAGAAAGGCGTCATCGAGATGCCGGAAGAGGCAAAGGAATCAACCACGGCTATCCGCCGTGCCGTTTCAGAGCAGATCAACGCGCTGAAGGAACTTTCTGAAATCGTTGCGAAATCTGGCCGCAGCGCCGACGGTTCGGAACAGCGCAACCTGCGTCCGGCGCCGCAAGCGCCTGCCGCACGCCCCGCCGAACCGCCACGTCGCCCGGCTCCGGCTCCCGAACAGCGCCGTGCACCGCAGGCGCCTTCGGGCGAGACGGCGCTGCGCGGCACGCTCGACCTCGAACGTCCCGCAGACCAAGCGCCGCGCCAGCGCGACCCCAACGGCCGCACGCCGCAGGGCGGTTGGGTGCGTGACCTCCTGACCGGTGCATCACGCGAAGACGACGCCAAGCCGGCAGCGCCTGCCGAAGCGCCGCGCCCAGCTCCCGCTGCGCGGTCGCCGCTTCATGTCGTGGAATCGCTGAACTCGCTCTCGGTCGATATCGCACGCGCCATCGATCACGATGCCTCGATCGAGCTGTGGAACCGCTACCGGCGCGGCGAGCGCGATGTCTTCACGCGCCGACTTTACACGCTGAAGGGCCAGCAGACGTTCGACGAGATCCGCCGCAAATATCAGTCGGAGGCGGAGTTCCGCGCTGCTGTCGATCGTTACTGTGACGATTTCGAAAAGCTGCTCAAGGACGTGTCGCGCAACGACCGCGACAACATCATGACACAGACCTACCTGACGTCGGATACCGGCAAGGTCTACACCATGCTGGCCCACGCCAGCGGCCGCCTGCACTAAGCGGGCGACAGAGAACAAACGAAAAGGCGGGATTTCCCGCCTTTTTTATGCCGTACTGAATTCCATTGGCGCTGTAGAGTGCCGTGCCGGCAGTTCCGGCTATGTCAGATCACGGTGTCGGTCCAGCGGACGATTTGCCCGGCCGCATCGCCGAACGCGGCATCGAGCGCGCCGACATAGGCCTGGTTGCCATTGCCCGAAACGGGCGCGATGGCGCTAAACGTCTTCGAAGCGCGCACTTCACCGTTGCGGTCATTCAACAGGCGCACGAACAGCTCGACCTCGGCATGTTCGCCGCCATCGACACGCACCTCGAACGAGCGGATCTCGACGATCACCTGATAGTCGATCGCCAGCCCCTCGCCTGGCTTGCCGACGCCGGTGAAGCTGCCCGAGCGCTGGAACGTCTCTGCCAGCCGCGCCTGTACGATCATCGGCAGCCGGTCGGCCCATTGCGCGCCCTTGAGATACTGGATCGATCGCGGCGATGGCTTAATGACGATGTTCTGGCTGTCCAGCGCCTTGAGCGCCGATGGCTGAGCGATGAGTATCTGGCGACGGCTGTGGGCACGCGCTTCCAGCGACGGCGCCGAAAGCTCAAACGTATCCAGCGGCGCCGGCTTGCCGCCCAGCGCCGCGCAGCCGGCGAGCGAAAGCGCCAGCAGTGCCGCTCCGGTCTTGAACCCACTCGATCTGACGCTGCCTGAACTGATCGATTTCAAACGCGATCCCCCCCGGATCGTGGAAACAACGCGCATCCGCAAGCTATGTTCTTGCGGTGGGCGCAGGCCGAAGTCAACGGCGCACCCTGCCGTCGAACTGCCGGACCTCACCCTCGCCGCCGGACAGGATCCGCTGTGGATTGCGGCTGAGGTCGGTCACCGCCTCTTCGATGCGGTTGATCGAACGACGGCTGTCCTGGACCAGCGATTCGACGTTTTGCAGCCCCTGCCCCGAGAACCGCGCCAGATTGTCGGTGATGGTGCCGAGGCGGGCGTTCAGCGTGTCGGCGACCTGCTTGAACGATTTGAGCGTCGCCCTGGCATCGGCCATGACGCCGTCGGCCTGGCCGGAGCCGAGCAGTTTGTCGACCTTGGCAAGGATACCGTCGACTCGCACCGAGGCATCGTTGAGGCGTCCTGCGAGCTGGTGCGCGTCTTTGATGGTTTCATCGATGTCGTCGGCTCGGTTGGCGAACTTGTTGGTCACCTTGGCGATGTCGGCGGCAGCCTCGTTGGCGTTTTCGCTGGCCTTTTGGATATTGGCCAGCGCGGTGCGAACCTCAGCCGGATCGATGCCGTCGAGAACGCCGTCGACCTTGGCCAGCGTGCCTTGCGTCTTCTGGGCGAAGTCGTTGATCGAGCCGACCGCGGTGTCCACGTTCTTGATGACCGTGTCGAACTGCTTGCTGGTTTCCTTGAGGTTGGAAGTGACCGTGTCGATATTGGCGACGATGCTCTTGATCTGGTCCTTGTCGACGGCGTTGAGTAGCCCTTCCGCCGCCTTCAGGGTGCCGTCGAGCTTGCCCGAAACACCCTTCAGTTCGTCCGCCAGCGAGCTGACGCTGGCCAGGAACTTGTCGACGCCGTCCGCATTCCTGGCCAGTGCATCGGAGAAGGTCTGGACATTGTTGACGGTCTGCGTCAGCGGCCCGCGAACATCCTTGGTGAAGCCTTCGAGCTCCGAAAGGACCTTGTCGGCGCGGGTGAAGATGTTCTGCGCTGTCTGTAGCAGATTGGTGACCGCCGACGGGTTGGCAACGATCTCGGCGACACGGCCTTCCTTTTCCGCCTCGTCGAGAAGTTTTGGCTCTTTGGGGTCGGCGCCCTTGAGCTCGATGTTGGCCTGGCCGGTGAGGCCGGCAAGCCCGATATCGGCCTGCGTCGACTTGGTGATAGGCGTATTCCGGTCTATTTCGGTGTCGGCGATAGCAGCGGTCGGATTGTCGACGTCGATATAGACACGGCGCACGTCGCCGACTTTGACGCCATTGAACAGCACGAAGCTGCCACGGCCGAGCCCCGAAGCGGAGCCTGGAATGCGCACGCGCAGCACCGTCGTCTCACCCTTTTCGCCGATTGCCGCCGTCCAATAGACGAAAGCGAAAGCCGCGAGGATCGCGGCCAGCGTGAAAATGCCGACAATGACGTAGTTGGCCCTGGTTTCCATTGCTCACTTATGGCTATGCGCGCGCCGCAAGATCAAGTTGCCGGGCGCGTTTTCCGCGGAAATAGGATTTTACCCAAGGTTCCTCGCTCCTGAGCATGTCGTCGATCGTGCCCTCGACCAGCACTTTCTTGTTGCCGAGCACCGCCACGCGGTCGCACGCCGTAAACAGCGTGTCGAGATCGTGCGTGACCATATACACGGTCAAATCCATCGTATCGCGCAGTTTGACGACCAATTCGTCGAACTCAGCCGCGCTGATCGGATCGAGCCCGGAAGTCGGTTCGTCGAGGAAGACGATATCCGGATCGAGCGCCAGAGCGCGCGCCAGCGCAGCACGCTTGATCATGCCGCCGGAGAGCTCGGAGGGGAATTTCTGCGCCGCCTCCGGCGGCAATCCGACCAGCTCGACCTTGAGCATGGCAAGTTCGTCCATCAGCTTCTTCGGCAAATCGAGATATTCACGCATCGGCACCTGGACGTTTTCGAGGACCGTCAGCGCCGAAAAAAGGGCGCCATGCTGGAACAGCACGCCAAGCCGCATGTCGATGCGAAGGCGCTCCCTTTCGGTTGCCCTCTCGACGTCGACCCCGAACAGTTTGATTGTTCCCGATTGCTTGCGCGTCAAGCCAAGGATGGTGCGCAAGAGAACAGATTTGCCGGCACCGGAGGCACCGACGAAGCCGAGAATCTCCCCGCGCCAGATATCGAGCGATAATTTGTCGAGAACGACCTGATCGGCGAACGACACCGTGACGTCGTGCGCCGACAGCACGATCTCGTCTTCTTTGGCTTTCGCCGCCACCTTGGTCGTGTTTGTGCCCGGCAGCGCCATCTCAGAACTCGATCGCTGCATAGAACATGGCGAAAAGCCCGTCGAGGATAATGACCACGAAGATCGACTTCACCACTGAGGCGGTCACATGCTGGCCAAGCGATTCGGCGCTGCCGCCAACCTTCATGCCCTCGACCGAGGCGATTATGCCGATGATCATGGCCATGAACGGCGCCTTGATCAGGCCGGCAAAGATGGTGCTGAGGTCGATTGCGACACGCAGCCGGTCGATGAACGCTGCCGGTGCAATATCGGAGTAGAGCCATGCAGCCAAAATGCCGCCGCCCAACGCGGCAAAGTTGGCGACGATCGTCAGGCAAGGCAGCGCGATGACCAGCGCGACCAGCCGCGGAAACACCAGCACGCCGATTGGATTAAGACCGATCACCTTCAGCGCATCGACCTCCTCGCGCATCTTCATCGAGCCGATCTCGGCGGTGATCGCACTGCCGGAGCGGCCGGCGATCATGATCGCCGTCATCAGCACGCCGAGCTCGCGCAGGATCAGCACCCCGACCAGGTCGACGACGAAGATGTCGGCGCCGAAATAGCTGAGCTGATAAGCGCCTTGCTGGGCGACGATCGCACCGACGATGGCCGACATCAGCACGACTACCGGTATGGCGCCGACACCCATGCGATCGATCTGGTTGAAGATCGCCGCCATGTTGACGGCATGGCCACGGCCAAGCTTCATCTGCGAGCCGCGTATCGTGGCGCCGAGGATATTCATTGCGGCCAGGAAATCGTCGCGCATCTCATAAACGCGCCGGCCAACCGCCTCGAGCCCGCGAATGATGAAGTTGGGCAGCTTTGCCGGACCTGATTCGGGCTCGCGTCGAACCGCATCACCGACGGCACCAAGCAGGATCGAGGCAATCTCGCTTTGCCCCTGCATCGTGATCTCGACGCCCTTCTTTTCGAAGCTGCTGACCAGGCGGTCGATCAGCCACGCCCCGGCTGTGTCCATCTTCTCGATTTGTGAAAGGTCGAGCGCCAGCGTCTTGAAGCCGCTGCGCTTCTCGATCTTGCGCATCTCGGCATCGACCAGCGCCACGGTGCGCGTCGTCCAGGTTCCCGAGAAAGCGCAGCCGAGAACGCCGCCCTCCTCGCCGATCGCGATGCGCGGCTGGTGGTCGGGCTCCTTGGCAGGGCCGCTTGCGTCGCGTTTGCGGATGGTCAACATGGCGTCCTGTTTAGCCTGACGGGGCCGACCTGTCGATTTGCCGATATCCTCCTTGTCGCACAGCTGGAGCAGAAAAACATGGCGCGTGTCATTTCGGTCGAGGCCGAGCGCTTTCCGATAGCCGGGACCTTTACCATTTCGCGCGGCTCGAAGACCGAAGCGGAGGTGATTTCCTGCGCCATCACCGAAAACGGCCGTACAGGACGCGGCGAATGCGTCCCTTACAAGCGCTATGGCGAAACCATGGAGGGTGTGCGCGACGCGATCGAGGCGATGCGCAGCGAGATCGCGCGCGGCATCAGCCGCATCGCCCTGCTCGATGCCATGCCTGCCGGCGCGGCACGCAGTGCCATCGACTGCGCGCTCTGGGACCTGGAAGCGAAGATCAGCGGAACACCCGTGGCGCATACGATACGAACCGTTCCGTTACGACCGCTTGAGACGGCGTATACATTGTCGCTCGCCGAGCCGGAGGCGATGGCGGCGCAGGCCCGCGCTAACGCCCAGCGCCCGCTACTCAAGGTCAAGATCGGCGGCGACAACGACATCGCGCGCATCCGTGCAGTGACGGCGGCAGCACCCGACAGCCGAATCATTCTCGACGCCAATGAGGGCTGGAATGACGACAATATCGTCGCAAACCTCGCCTTTGCCGCCGAGCACGGTATCGCCTTGATCGAACAGCCGCTGCCGGCGGGACATGACGGTATTCTTCGCCACATCGCACATCCGGTACCGATCTGTGCCGACGAAAGCGTGCACGAGGCGAAGGACCTTGAAGCGCTTGTCGGCCTTTACGACGCCGTCAACATCAAGCTCGACAAATCGGGTGGCCTGACCGCTGCACTCGTGCTTCGCGACCGCGCCCGGGAACTGGGTCTTGGTGTCATGGTCGGCTGTATGGTCGGCACATCGCTTGCGATGGCGCCGGCCGTGCTGTTGGCGCAGGATGCCGATTTCGTCGATCTCGACGGTCCGCTGCTGCTGGCCAGCGACCGCGTTCCCGGTCTCGTCTACCAAGGTTCGCTGGTGTCACCGCCCGAGCGGGCGCTGTGGGGCTGAACGCGCGGCAAGCCCGATCAGAGCCAGGCCCGTCAGGGCGATCGGGATCATCGCAAAGAAGCCATTCGCGCCGAAGCGGTCGTAAAGAGGACCGGAAATCAGCGTCGCCGCCGCCATGAAGAAGCCATTGGAGAAGTAGGCGATGCCTTGCGCCGCCCCGGTGCGTTCTTCCTCGACCGTCTCACCGATCATCTTTTGCAGGCCGATCAGCACCAGCGCCACAGAAACCGCGTGCAGCATCTGGATCGCGAAAAACCCGCCAACGCCAAGCCCAAGCGGCCAGATCAGCGGAAAGGCGAACCAGCGCACGATCGCGCCAATCCCGGCAATCAGCATGATCGAGACGACCGAGAAGGAGGCGAAAGCGCGGGTGAAAACGACGAACATGCATATCTCGGCGACGACGCCCCACCCCCACAGAAGCCCGACAACCGAATCGCTGATGCCGATCGACTTCCAGTAGATCGACACGAAACCGTAGAGAAATGCGTGGCTGGCGGTGATGACGCCGACGCCTGTCGAAAAATAGAGGAAGTACCGGTTGAGGAGTTTCGGTGCCGATTGCTGGATATCGGCGGCCGAAAGCGGCGAGGCGCGGCGTGGACGGCCGAGGCGCGGCGCAATCAGTCCGGCGGCTAGCGCGGCACACAGCGCCGCGAAGATGATCACCGGGACAGCCTGGGCACCGCTCGCCGACAGGATGAAACCGCCGGCGAGATTGGCGCAGAGATAGGAGATCGAGCCCCATTTGCGCATGCTTGCGTAATTCGAGCCGAAGCGGCGAACACCTGAAAGGGCGAGCGAATCGGCTATCGGCGAATGCGGCGTCCAGACGACCGTCAGGGCCAGCGACACGGCAAGTACCGTTGCGTAGGTCGGCGGCAGGAGGTAGCCGGCGGACAGGATCAGCGATGCGGCGACCAGCGCAACATAGACATTGGCGCGGTCGCTCGCTTTGTCTGCCAGCGCAGTAAGAAAAGGCGTCGTCGCTACGCGCAGGAACATCGGCGCGGCGAGGATCACGGCTATCTGCTCGGCGTGGAACCCTTTTGCCTGCAGCCACAGCGGGAAATAGGGCACATGCGTTCCGAGCGGAACGAAGAGCGTAAAGAAGATCAAGCTCATGCGCAGTTCGAAATGGCGTGGCTTGACGAGCTGTTCGGGCGAAAGCGGCGGCAGCGAGGACATTGACAGGCGATCCGTCGGCACGGCATTCAGCCGGGTCGGCCCGCCGCACCTGCCGCTGCTTAACACGGCGAAAAAGTCGATGAAACCGCTGGACTAACCGATTGAAGCGAGATGCGGCCGGATTTGGTCAAGCCGCCTGGACTGCCCTGCCCTTGATGTCGATCGGCACGAGCACCTCGCTGCCGACCGGAGTCTCCGGCAGGACATGCGCCCAGTGCAGGATCTCCATCCGGCCGTCAAAATGCTCGACCACCGCCGTGCAGCTCTCCACCCAGTCGCCGGTGTTGATGTACTGCACGTCCTCGTAGCTTTCGATCGCGGCATGGTGGATGTGCCCGCAGATCACGCCGTCGACGTGCGAGCGGCGCGCCTCCTCGGTCAGCACGGTCTGGAACGAGCCGATGAAATTCACCGCCTTCTTGACCTTGACCTTGGCCCAGGACGAGAACGACCAGTAAGGCAGGCCGAGCACCTGGCGCAGGCGCGTGATGACGCGGTTGACCAGCATCGCCGCGTCATAGGCGTAGTCGCCAAGATAGGCCAGCCAGCGCGCATTATGGACGACGGTGTCGAACTGGTCGCCATGGATGACAAGAAGGCGTTTGCCATCGGCGGTCTCATGGATGGCGCGGTCGGCGACGACAATGCCGCCGAAATGAACGCCCTGGAACTGGCGCGCGAACTCGTCATGGTTTCCGGCGATGTAGGTGATACTGGCGCCCTTGCGCGCCTTGCGCAGCAACTTCTGGACGACGTCATTGTGGCTCTGCGGCCAATGCCAGCTCCGTCTCAAGCGCCAGCCGTCGACGATGTCGCCGACGAGATAGATGATATCGGCATCGTGATGGCGCAGGAAATCGATCAGGAACTCGGCCTTCGCCGCCTTCGATCCGAGGTGGACGTCGGAGATGAACATGCTGCGGAAAGTGCGGAGCTCTGCGCCGGACATCATTTGTCACCGTTGCTTTCGGTGAGGCTATGCCCCGATTCATGCAACAACCGTATGACGGTTGCGATTGGTCCAGCCATACGGGTAGGTTGCCGCGGCAATCAGAGGAGAAAACCACCATGGATCTCGGCATTCGCGGCAAGAAGGCCATCGTCTGCGCTTCAAGCAAAGGCTTGGGACGCGGCTGCGCCATGGCACTGGCGGAGGCAGGCTGCGATCTGGTGGTCAACGGCCGCAACGCCGACGTGCTGGCCAAAACCGCCGCTGAACTGCGCGAGAAATTCGGCGTCAAGGTGACCGAAATCGTCGGCGACGTATCCAAGCCCGATGTCCAGAAGGCGCTGCTTGCCGCCTGCCCCGATCCCGACATCCTCGTCAACAACAATGGCGGTCCGCCGTTTCGCGATTTCCGTGCGCTCGACCGCGAAAAGATCCTCGAAGGCGTCACCCAGAACATGGTGACCCCAGTCGAACTAGTTCAGGCCGTGATCGACGGCATGTCGGCGCGCGGCTTCGGCCGCATCGTCAACATCACCTCGCTGTCGGTCTATGTGCCTATCCCCGGCCTCGACCTGTCGTCCGGCGCCCGCGCCGGCCTCACTTCGTTCCTCGCCGGCGTCGCGCGCACGGTGATCGACCGCAATGTGACGATCAACAACATGCTGCCGGGAAAACTCGATACCGACCGGCTGCGCGGCCCGCACGAGGCCGGCACGCCCGAAGATCCGGCCGCCGCCGCCGCGCGCAAGGCGCAAGCAGCGGCCAATGTTCCGGCCAAGCGACTCGGCACGCCGGAGGAATTCGGCCAGATCTGCGCCTTCCTGTGCTCGGTCCATGCCGGCTATCTGACCGGACAGAACATACCGGTGGACGGCGGCCTCTATGTCAGCGCGTTTTAGTGGGTATCTGACGCTTTGGTATCCGCTGGGAACGGCGGGAAACGACCCATTGCGGACGTGGTAGCCATCAGCATAAGCTCCGCCAATGCAACACTCGTCCCTCGTATCCTTCCTCAACGGCGACAAAACTACCGGACGAGCTTTGGCAGGAGATTGAAGCCGAAGTGACCGAATGCGTGACCGCCGCATCCAAGCCTGGCTCCGTGGGGCATGTCATCATCACTGAGGGGCCAAATACGATCATTGACCGTCGGCATGTGGACGTGCTGGTTAACGGGCTGGCGGACGGCACGCTCCCGGTCCAAGCCGCCGCCTATGTTGCCGATGCGCTGATCATGAGCGACGACTTCAACTTTGCGGACGAGGGCGTCTTGGAGGTTCTGTTCTTCCTGTCAGACGAGAGCGCGCCCCTTTCGCGAGAAGAGGTGCAAGCGCTGCAGAGCCGCCTTTCGACGGGACTGTAGCGTCCGCTTTCCATCCATTGCGGGCCTTGCGTCTTTCGCAGATACTGGCGGCATGGTTGAACTGGCCGGGCGGAATTATGAAGCAACGATTGGCAGTGATGTTCAACGGGATGGCATGTACCTGGAGCTCGTCGACCAGGACAATCACATAGTGGGCGAGATTTTTTTCTCGGACATTGATGGAAAGATGACGATTACCTTAGGTCAGCCCGAGGTTTCCGTTGAAGTAGTCGAATGGATGATTGCTAAAGCCAAGGTTCGCCTGCCACCGACTGATCCTGTTTCTCCTAACGACGGATCGGGAGGAGTACTGTGAAAACCTTCGCAGAAAGAATGATCGGCAAGTCGATACGGTCCGTTGGAAGAAGTGAAGAAGGGTACGGGATTACTGTTCTTTTCTCCGACGGCACCGGCCTTACCGCCTATTCAGAGGTGTCGCTGCGCATGAGTGACGCAGCAAGCGGTTCGCACATCGAACGCGTCACATCTACCGATCAAGAGATTACCTTTCACTTGGAAGGGGATGACTTCGTCGCGATCTCGACCGACCGTCAAAAGCACGACGCCGTCGAGTTGTTCGTCTACCAAGACACGGACGGCACCTTTATCGTCGAGAACTAAGCGACCGCCCTCCACACATAATGATCATTCGAACCGGCGCCGCCATAGCTCGCCGCAGCACTACTTCGTCGCAAACATCTTCCACAGCAGATCGCAAAGTTAGGGTAATGCGAGGCAGAGCGTCGCGCTTGCGACATATCACCCCTCGAAAAGCCTCGGCTGCATGCTAAGAGACTCAAAACACCAAACGGACTGAACTGAGGAGGCGGCCGTCATGACAGGCGAAAGCAAGAAGGCGGCCCGATCCGACCTCGACGAAGCAGCGCTCTATTTCCATAAGCACCCCCGTCCCGGAAAGCTTGAAATCCAGGCGACGAAGCCGCTCGGCAACCAGCGCGACCTGGCGCTTGCCTATTCGCCGGGTGTCGCCGCCCCCTGCCTTGAAATCCGCGACGATCCGGCAACCGCTGCCGACTATACAGCCCGCGCCAATCTGGTCGGCGTTGTCACTAACGGTTCGGCGGTGCTCGGCCTCGGCAATATCGGTCCGCTCGCCTCCAAGCCGGTGATGGAGGGCAAAGCGGTGCTGTTCAAGAAGTTCGCCGGCATCGATGTCTTCGACATCGAGATCGACGCACCGGGCATCGAGCGCATGGTCGAGACGATCTCGGCGCTGGAACCAACCTTCGGCGGCATCAACCTCGAAGACATCAAGGCGCCCGAATGCTTCGAGGTCGAGGAGCAGTTGAAAGCGCGCATGGACATACCGGTCTTCCATGACGACCAGCACGGCACCGCCATCATCGTCGCCGCCGCCGTGCTCAACGGGCTGGAATTCGCCGGCAAGTCCATCTCGGACATCAAGATCGTCACGTCGGGCGCAGGTGCTGCGGCGCTTGCGTGCCTCAACCTTCTGGTCTCGCTCGGCGCGCGGGTCGAAAACATCTGGGTCACCGACCGGTTCGGGGTCGCCCATAAGGGCCGCGTCGAGGAGATGGACCGCTGGAAAGACCCCTATGTGAAGGATACCGAGGCGCGCGCGCTGGCTGACGTTCTGCCCGGCGCCGACGTGTTTCTCGGCCTGTCTGCCGCCGGCGTACTGAAACCGGAACTGCTCCACCACATGGCGCCCAAGCCGTTGATCCTGGCGCTGGCCAACCCCAATCCCGAGATCATGCCGGAAGTGGCGCGGGCAGCACGGCCCGACGCGATGATCTGCACGGGCCGCTCCGATTTCCCCAATCAAGTCAATAACGTACTCTGTTTTCCTTATATCTTCCGTGGCGCGCTGGATTGCGGCGCAAGCGCCATCAACGAAGAGATGAAAATGGCCGCGGTGCGGGCGATTGCAGCGCTTGCCCGCGAAGAGCCGTCCGACGTTGCCGCCCGCGCCTATTCCGGCGAGACGCCGATCTTCGGCCCGGAGTTCCTGATCCCCTCGCCTTTCGATCCGCGGCTGATCCTGCGCATTGCCCCTGCCGTTGCCAAGGCAGCCTGCGAGACCGGCGTCGCGACCCGGCCGATCACCGATTTCGCCGCCTATATCGACAAGCTGAACCGCTTCGTCTTCCGCTCCGGCCTGGTCATGAAGCCGGTATTCTCGATGGCCAAGACGTCGAGCGCCAAGCGCGTCATTTATGCCGACGGCGAGGACGAGCGTGTGCTTCGCGCCGCGCAGGTCGTGCTCGAGGAAGGCATTGCCGAACCGATCCTGATCGGCCGCCCGCATGTCATCGAGGTGCGGCTGAAGCGCTACGGGCTGCGCATCAAGCCGGGCGTCGATTTCGGTTTGATTAACCCGGAAGACGATCCGCGTTACCGCCACTATGTCGACCTTTTGATCGAGCTTGCCGGCCGGCGTGGGGTGACGACGGAAGCCGCGCGCACCATGGTGCGCACCGACAATACGGTGATCGCGGCCCTTGCCCTGAAGCGCGGCGACGCCGACGCCATGGTCTGCGGCCTTGAAGGCCGTTTCGAGCGCCATTTGCGCAACGTGACGCTGATCATCGGGCCACGCGCCGGCATTAGGGATCGCGACCTGTCGACGCTTTCCATGCTGATTTCGCAGCGCGGCATCATCTTCCTCACCGATACCCATGTCTCGGTCGACCCGACCGCCGAGGAGATTGCGGAAATGACCGTTCTGGCGGCCGAGGAGATTCAGCGTTTCGGCATCGAGCCCAAGGCAGCGCTACTGTCGCATTCTGATTTCGGCTCCCGCGATTCGCCAAGCGCCATGAAGATGCGGCAGGCGGCGGCGATCCTGGCGCGCATCGCGCCAGACCTGCAATGCGACGGCGAGATGCATGCCGACTCGGCATTGTCGGAGCAGCTGCGCCAACGCGTCTATCCGCATTCGCGACTGAAAGGCGAAGCCAATCTGCTGGTGTTCCCCAATCTCGATTCGGCGAACATCACACTGACGGCGCTGCGCACAATGATGGACGCGCTGCATGTCGGCCCGATCCTGCTCGGCACCGACAGCCCGGCGCACATATTGACGCCGTCGGTCACCTCGCGCGGCGTCGTCAACATGACGGCGCTGGCCGTGGTGGAAGCCGCGCACAAGGCGCAAGCCATCGTCGATCTGGGGTAGCCGCGGGCTTTCTCAGATTGGCCTGAACCGAAAATGCCCTGTCTGCCTGAAGGCAAACAAAGTGTCCTCTTCCCTGGCGCCGCCGCCGATATTGTGGATGACCAGTCTTCTTGTCGGTACCAAAGTGGAGCGATTGGACGACACGATGGCAATATGCGACAGATTGCCGGGCAGCATCTGGGCGATGAGATCCCCTGGCCGATAGTCGGCCGGGTCTTGGCTGACGGGCAAGGCAGCACCGCGCCGCTCGAAATAGACCGCAAGGTTGGGCACACGGCGGTGGTCGATGTTGTGGTCGGGCGCTTTCAGGCCCCAAGCCTTCGGATAGGCGGCAAAATTGGCCCGCATATCCTCGTGCACCAGCTCTTGCAGATCGAGATCGAAGGCGCGGCGATAGGCGCGGATCACGACATCCGTGCACACACCCCGCTCGGGCTCAACGTCCCCGCCCGGATAGGCCAAGCGTGTATAGGTCGGATCGTAGAGTGTGGTGACGCCGATCTGCTCACGGGCGGCTTCGACCAATTTGGTGCCCCAATCCGGCGTGATGGGCTTTTGCTGCGCCCTGGCAACCGGCATCGCCAGGCACAAAAGACCAAACTGCACTGCGGCTCGACGGGTAATCGCGGTCATGCCAAGCCTCCGGGCATTGCTGGATCCGGGCATTCTTCTGGGCGAATACGCCTTTTTTCGTGCAACGCCAGGATGTCGCGGTTCTGGCTCTGTCCGAATATGCCGTGTGGCGTAGTCGATATGACAGCACCGGTCGTGATCGAAGCCGCGCACAGGCGCAAGCCATCGCGCATTTGGGCTGAAGCCGGAATCGGCGGTATGCTAAACAAACGGTTAACCGCAAGCGTGGTAGCTTTCAGAACGACAGACAGGCGGAGTTTCGGAGGGATGACGGGCGCATGTTGGAAGCTGACGCGGGCCGCCGCGCTGCTCGGTGCCCTGCTACTGTGCGACATTGCCGTCACTCAGGCGCAGGCCGCTTCCCGCCTCTGCCGCCAGCTTGAAGCCGATCTTGCCGCCGCTTCTCGTGGTGACGGCGGCAAACCGGCCTTGCTCAGGAAATATGACGACGCAATCGTCCGGCAGCGCCAGCAGATTTCAAAGGCCGTCAGCCAGGCCAGCAGCGCCGGCTGCGGCTTTTCGCTGTCTCGCCGCAACGCCAACGCATGCGCGGCGCTCGACGCCACCATCGATCGCATGGCAGCCAATCTCGACGCCCTGCAGGCCAAGCGCGCCGACCTTGCCGGCGGTGGTTCGCGACGCGATCGCGCGCGCATATTGACGTTGCTTGACGCCAATGGCTGCCGCGATGATGCGGCGCGGACGCCCGCGCCGGTCCGCGAAGCCAGCCGTGAAAACGGCAAGCGAAACCTGCTCGACCAGCTTTTGGGCAGTGACACAACTGAACCCGGTGCGCCCGATCAGCCTGAAGGGCCCGACCAGGCTGAAGAACTAAGTCAGCCGCGCAACATCCGCACCATGCTCAACAACGCCGACATGGGCCAGCCCCAAGGCGAATTCCGCACCATGTGCGTGCGCACCTGCGACGGTTATTTCTTCCCGATGTCGAATGCCGCCTCGCTGGGCGATTTCGAGCGCGACCAGACGAATTGCGAATCGAGCTGCCCCGGCACCGAAATGCAGGTTTTCTACACGCGCGGCATGAATGGCGATTCGGCGTCCATGACGTCTTCGGTGACGGGCAGGCCTTATATCGAACTGCCGACGGCCTACCTCTACAAGCAGTCCGACATGCCGCGGCCGCCGGCCTGCGGCTGCAATGCCGCGCAGAATTTCGTGATCATCGCCGGCAACCCGCCAACCCGGAAACAATCTGAGGCGAATGTAGAGAGTACCCCGTTCATTCCGCTGCCGGTTGCCAGGCCTGATCCGGGCGCCGACCCGGAGTCCTTGGCCAATGCGCAAGACGGCCTCGACCGTGAGGCGATCAGACGCCTTGCCGTCAAGCCCGTGCCCTCGCCGACGTCGCTGCCGCCGCCGGAGCAGCGCAAGGTCAGGGTCGTCGGGCCAACGTTCCTTCCCGACCCAGCAGCGGCAACAGATCTGCAAGCTCCGGACCCGAAGGCTGTCCCGTAAGCGCCAGCCTGAGCGGCATGAACAGCGCCTTGCCCTTACGGCCGCTCGCCGCTCGGATCTTGCCGGTCCAGTCTTTCCAGACGGTGCCGTTCCAAGGCTCTTCCGGCAGCAGTTCGAACGCCTGGCGAAGAAAGTCGCGGTCCTCGTCGGAAAACTCCGCCGGCTCCTCTGGACCGTCTCGAAGCGTACGCCACCAGATCGCCGCATCGGCCAGCCTGTCGAGATTGCCGCGCACCGCCAGCCAGAAAGGCTCGGCCTGTTCGCCAGAGATGCCGAGCACGATCAGCCGGTCGCGCGCCTCGGAAAAGGGCATGTGGTGCAGCAACGTGCGGTTGAGCACGAAGAGCTCGTCCGGATCGAATTTGGCGGCGGATTTCGATGTTGCCGCCGGATCGAAGCGCTCGGCAAGTTCAGCCATCGTCGGCACCGCCACGACGTTTTCCGAGGTACCGACGAGCACCGCCAGCGAGGCGACCGCCATCGGCTCGATGCCGCTCTCACGCAGGCTCTGGATGGACAGCGCGCCGGTGCGCTTGGAAAGCCCCTCGCCTGATGCTGTTGTCAGAAGATTGTGGTGGCCGAACACCGGCGGCTCGGCGCTGAGCGCCCGGAACAGGGCTATCTGGACGCCGGTATTGGTGACGTGGTCGTCGCCGCGAATGACATGGCTGACGCCCATTTCGATGTCGTCGATCACCGAAGGCAGCGTGTAGAGATAGGTGCCGTCCTCGCGCCGCAAAACCGGGTCTGAAATCGAGGCGAGGTCGACGGTCTCTTCGCCGCGCACCAGGTCGTTCCAGTGGATTTCGGTGCGCTCCGGCTGCAGCGGATCGCTGCTGAAGTTGGGCAGCAGAAAGCGCCAGTGCGGCCGCCGGCCATCGGCCTCATATTCCGCCACCTGCTCGGGTGCCAGCGTCAGCGCCTCGCGGCCATAGACTGGCGGCAGGCCACGCGTGCGGCGCACCTTGCGCCTCAGGTCGAGCTCTTCAGGCGTCTCATAGCACGCATAGACGAGGCGGGCCTCCTTCAGCCTCTCCAGTGCGGCATCGTAGATTTCGACCCGCCCCGACTGATACTCCGTGGCATCGGGGAAGATGCCCAGCCAATGCAGGTCGTAAAGGATGGCGTCGGAAAATTCCTGCGTCGAACGGGCGACGTCGGTATCGTCGAAGCGCTGGATGAAGCGGCCCTTGTTCTTGATGGCAAACAGCCAATTGAACAAAGCAGTGCGCGCATTGCCGATATGGATGCGGCCGGTCGGTGACGGGGCGAAACGGACGGTAACTGTCATGAGCGGGGCGTACCGGATGGTTTTGCTGTTGACAAGACGCGCCCCCGCGCTCGGCGGCAGACATAGAACATGACGAAGGCGAAGAAAAGACTGCAGCACCACGCGCCCATCAGGACGCGCGGCGCCGTACTCGTCAGATCACCAGGCCTTTGGTCAGCTCAAGCGCCTGGCGTTCGAACAGCCTACGGTAGATGCCGCCTTGCAGCCGGATCAGCTGGTCATGCGAGCCCTCCTCGACGATGCGGCCGCGATCGAACACCAGAAGCCTGTCCAGCGCGCGCACCGTCGACAGCCGGTGGGCAATAACCAGCGTCGTGCGGCCGACCATCAACCGCTCCATCGCCTGCTGGATCAGCACCTCCGATTCCGAATCGAGGCTCGACGTTGCCTCATCCAGGATGAGAATGCGCGCATCGGCGAGGAAGGCGCGTGCGATTGCAACGCGCTGACGCTCACCACCCGATAGCTTTACGCCACGCTCGCCGACCAGCGTGCCATAGCCTTTCGGCAAATTGGCGATGAAGTCATGCGCGCTGGCCAATCGCGCCGCGTGCTCGATCTCGGCCTGCGTGGCGGCCGGCCGGGCATAGGCGATGTTTTCGGCCAGCGACCGGTGAAACAGGATCGGCTCCTGCTGGACAATCGCGATCTGTGCGCGCAGCGACGCCTGCGCGACACCGGCAATGTCCTGGCCGTCGATCAGGATATTTCCCGCGGTCACGTCATAGAGGCGCTGGATCAGTTTGACGAATGTCGTTTTGCCGGAGCCCGAATGGCCAACCAGCCCGACCCGCTCGCCCGGCGCGATGTCCACCGAAAAGTCGCGATAGAGCGGCAGGCGTGGCTGCCATAATGGAACGTGACATTGTCGAAGGTGATACGGCCATCGGTGATCCGGATCGGTTTGGCGCCGGGCCGATCCTCAATGCCGAGTGGTTCGGACTGGAAGTCGACCAGTTCCTCCATGTCGTTGATCGAGCGCTGCAGATTGCGGATATGCGTGCCGATGTCGCGCAAATAGCCTTGCAGCACGAAGAATGAGGTCAGCACGAAGGCGACGTCGCCGGCGCTCGCCTGCCCCCACGACCACAACAGCAGGGAGAACCCGATGACCGCTGCCCTCAAAAGCAGCAGCATCGTCCCTTGCGTGGTGCCGTTGACAGTGCCGCGCATCCAGGTGCGGCGCGTGCGGCCGCGCCATTTAGCGACGACCTCGGCAAGCCGTGTCTCCTCGCGTTCCTCGGCGCCAAAACCCTTGACCACGCCGTTGCAGCTCACCGCGTCGGCCAGCGAGCCGCCGAGCCGTGTATCCCACGCATTGGCAAGCCTTGCCGCGGGCGCGACATAGCCAAGCGACAGCATCGTCGTCACCGCGATGAACAGAACCGAACCGGTGGCGACGACAGCACCCATCAGCGGCCAGAACCAGCCAAGCAGCAGCGTCGAGCCGACGAGTATGACGACCGATGGCAGCAGCGCGATCAGGATCGTGTCGTTGAGCAGGTCGAGCGCCCACATGCCGCGCGTTATCTTGCGCACCGTCGATCCGGCGAAGCTGTTGGCATGCCAGTCGGTGGAGAAGCGCTGGACGCGGTGGAAGGCGTCGGCGGCGATATCCGCCATCATCTTCAACGTCAGCTCGACAATGGCCATGAAGGCGAGATTGCGCAGCACGACACCGGTGAGCGCCAGGGCCACCAGCATCGAAAAGGCCGCTGTCGCCGCGTTCCACGCAACATCGTCGGCCGCAGCACTGCTGGCGACGGCATCCACCAGCCGGCCGGAATAGAGCGGCGTCAGCACGTCGGCCAAGGTCGACAGCAGGAACGTGCCCATAATGCCGGCAAGCCGCCACGGCTGACGCCGCCAATGGCTGAGCGTGAAGCCAAGAACGCTGCGAAAGGCGCCCGCGCGCAAATCTATTCGAAAACGAGTCATGATGTCATTCGGGCGCAAACGAGCCCGATCCCACGAAAGTAGAAATTGAAAAACCGCGTCGGCGCCGTTTGGCGCCCGGAGATGCGGAGGTTTGGCGTATTTGGCGGCCCTGTAGAGGGGCGGCGACCGGCAGCGGCGAAATACCTGCCTCGGTTCAGCCTTGCCGCGAGGCTATCTCGCGGCGCACTGACCAAGACCTAGGCTTCGCGGCCTCGCATAACGATGTCAAATCCTGGCATTCGGTTCCTCCTGAAGGGGAATCGCGGAGAGGTGTTTATAGAGACGCCTCAACGCCGCGCCAAGTCAGTAGATAGCCAAAAGCGCATCTGGTCCAAGCAGTGAGACGATTTTGCAACAATCGCGGGTTGTGCGCTGCCTCTGTTCAGGTTGCCGGGATACGGTCGAAGCGCATATAGCGGCCGTCGGTGGAAGGCCTGAAGCCGAGCTTTTCGTAAACCGCATGGGCGTCGTTGGTCGACAGGCTCCAATGCGTGACCGTCTTGACGTCCGAGTGGTCGATAAGCGCCTGGACAAGCCGGGTTCCGATGCCTTGTCCGCGATACCCGGGCCAGACAATTATGTCTGCGAGATAGGCAAATACCGTACGGTCGGTGATCGCCCGGCCGAAGCCGACCTGATTGCCGCCGACATAGGCGCCGACGCACAGTGAGTTGGCGAAGGCGCAGCGGTGCAGTTCATCGCTGCGGCCGCTGCCCCAATAGCTCTCCTTCAAAATGTCGGACGTCGCCCGGAAGTCGATCCGCGACGGGTCGAAGCTGATTTCAAGGTTGGCCATGGCTAAACTGTTAAACAGGCCAATCGCCTACCCGCCATCCCTGAACCGGTTGGTGATGGGATAACGGCGGTCGCGGCCGAAATTCTTCCTGGTGATCTTCACACCGGGCGCCGCCTGCCGGCGCTTGTATTCTGCGACGTAAAGCAGGTGCTCGACGCGCGTCACCGTCCCCCGGTCATGGCCGCGCGCGACGATGTCGTCGACACCCATCTCGTTTTCGATCAGGCACTCCAATATGTCGTCGAGCACCGGATAGGGCGGCAGCGAATCCTGGTCCGTCTGGTTCTCTCGCAGTTCCGCCGAGGGCGCCTTGTCGATGATGTTGGTCGGGATCACCTCGCCGGACGGACCGAGCGCACCCGGCGGCACATGCGCGTTGCGCCAGCGCGACAGCGCATAGACCTGCATCTTGTAGAGGTCCTTGATCGGATTGAAGCCGCCATTCATGTCGCCATAGAGCGTCGCGTAGCCGACCGACATCTCGCTTTTGTTGCCGGTGGTGACCACCATCGAGCCGAACTTGTTGGAAATCGCCATCAGGATGGTGCCGCGGGCCCGGCTCTGCAGGTTTTCCTCGGTGATGCCTTCCTTGGTGCCCTCGAAAAGCTGTGTCAACGTGTGCAGGAAACCCTCGACCGGCTCGAAGATCGGCACGATGTCGTAGCGGCAGCCGAGCGCGCGGGCGCAGTCCTCGGCATCCTTGAGCGAGTCCTTCGAAGTGTAGCGGTAAGGCATCATCACGGCGCGCAGCCGTTCCTCGCCCAGCGCATCGACGGCAAGTGCCGCGCAGATCGCCGAATCGATGCCGCCGGAGAGGCCGAGCACGACATTCTTGAAGCCGTTCTTGTTGACGTAATCGCGCAGGCCCAACATGCAGGCGCGGTAGTCGGCCTCCTCCTTCTCCGGGATTTTCGACATCGGTCCGTCAGAGCAGACCCAGATGTCATTCTTTCGCTTCCAGGTGGTGACGTTGACCGTCTCCTCGAACTGGCTCATCTGGAAGGCCAGCGTCTTGTCAGAACCTATGGCAAACGATGCGCCATCGAAAACCAGCTCGTCCTGGCCGCCAAGCTGGTTGGCATAGATAATCGGCAGTCCGCATTCGATGACCTGGCGGATGACGATCTGGTGGCGGACGTCGACCTTGCCGCGGTAATAGGGCGAGCCGTTCGGGACCAGCAGGATTTCCGCGCCGCTTTCGGCCAGCGTCTCGCAGACGGCAACCTCGCCCCAGATATCTTCGCAGATCGGCACTCCCACGCGCACGCCGCGGAAATTGACCGGCCCCTGGATCTCGGGGCCGGCCTGGAAGACGCGCTTCTCGTCGAACTCACCGTAATTCGGCAGATCGAGCTTGTAGCGTTCGGCAAGGATCTTGCCGCCATCGGCAAAGATGATTGAATTGTGCGTGCCGGTCTTGCGCTTCAACGGCGTGCCGATGACGAAACCCGGGCCGCCGTCGGCGGTATCGCCGGCGAAATCCTCCGCCGCCCGCTCGCAGGCCTTCAGGAAGGCGGGCTTCAGCACCAGATCCTCAGGCGGATAGCCGGCAAGGAAAAGCTCGGTAAACAGCACGAGGTCGGCGCCTTGGCGGGCGGCATCCGCCCTCGCCTCGCGTGCCTTGGCAAGATTCCCGGCGACGTCGCCGACCGTCGGATTGAGCTGGGCGACGGCGATGCGCAATATGTCTGGAGCGGTCTTGTCTGTCATGCCCGTGGGTTTAGCGCGGCAAAATTCGTCGGGCAATGGCGTTCGTTTGGACCAAACAGTCGATCCTATTCGCCCATATATTCGCGCAAGGCTTCCGGCGGATGGTTCTCGCCGATCGACATTGCCAGAATGCGCGAAATGTGCAGGCGCGGCAGCCCGGTTTCCGCCGCCCAGGCGTTTATCTGCACTTGGATCTTGCCCAGGTCCTTCTTCGATGTCGGGCTCTGCGCGAGGTCGAGCCCGGCGTCGCGCAGCGCTGCCGCCATGTCGGCCGAGACGATGAAGGCGTCCCACTCCAGCCAGCGCAGAAAATACTGGCCGGTATTGCCGCCGAGCCGGCTGCCGTGCTTGCCGAGATAGGCCATCAATCCGACCTGGTCATCCGCCGGCCAGTTGGCCAGGAACTTGCCGAAGCTGCCATGCTCCTTCGACACGCGCTCGACGAAGGCTGCGTTGTCGCGTACGGATTTGATCTTCTGCGGATTGCGGACGATGCGCTTGTCGGCTGTGAGATCGTGCCAGAAATCGTCAGGCTGGAACAGCAGCCGCTTCGGCTCGAAGCCAAGAAATGCTTCCTCGAAACCCGGCCATTTCTGCTCGATGACCTGCCAGACAAAGCCGGCGGCAAAAACCCGCTCGGCCATGGTCGACAGGATCCGGTCGTCCGCAATCTTTGCCACCGCGGCATTGTCGGGCATAGGACCCAGCAGCGACGTCAGCGCTGCCTCACCGCCTTTGCGCTTCGCTGCACGGGCGCGAATTTTCTGAAAATCCACCATTTGTTTCCTGACCCCATCGCGTCAATCTACCACTTCCCGTATGAACCGGCAGCTTCTACCTCATCGCTGACGACGGAGGCGACGATGAACAAAACGATCGAGGACCTGGCAAGCCGCTGGCTGAAGCGAAAGCCGGACGGCCTCAGCGCGCTCGAAAGCCGGGTACTGCAATCTACGCTCGAGCGCACCACGATCTCCAAGGACACCAACAAGGCCGTCGCCTTTCACCAGACGTTTGGAGATCGCCTGGCCGACACCATCGCCCGGATCGGCGGCTCGTGGTCCTTCATCCTGGCATTCATTGGCTTCCTGATCCTGTGGACGGCAGGCAATGTCTGGCTCTTGTCGCGCGCCGCCTTCGATCCCTATCCCTTCATCTTCCTCAATCTCGTGCTTTCCATGGTTGCCGCCCTGCAGGCGCCAGTGATCATGATGGCGCAGAACCGCCAGACTGAGCGCGATCGTATCGACGCCGCCCACGACTATGAGGTCAATCTCAAGGCCGAGATCGAGATCATGGCGTTACACGAAAAGCTCGACGAACTGCGCCACAGCCAGATCATCGGCATGCGAGACGAGATCGCCCGGCTGGCCGAGCAGGTGAAGCGCATCGACGACATTCTGTCGAAGCAGCGAACGTCTTCATGACGGAAGTCATCCATCGTCTCATTGAGCAATATGGGCTGGTCGCGGTTTTTCTGGGCTGCGTCGCCGAGGGCGAAAGCGCCGCCATTCTCGGCGGTTTTTTCGCGCATCAGCATGTCTTCGTCCCGTGGCAGGCCTTCCTCGCGGCGGCGCTCGGCGCCTTCGGTGGCGACACGTTCTTCTTCATCTTGGGACGGAGCTTCGCCGACCATAAATTCGTGATCAGGCTCCGAGCCCGGCCGGGCTTCAGCCACGCCTACCGCCTTGTCACCTCTCATCCCAACATTTTCGTGCTGTCGAACCGTTACATCTATGGCCTGCGACTGGTCGGCGGAATCGCGGCCGGGCTGTCGGGCATCGCCGCGGCGCATTTCATCATCCTCAACGCCATCTCGTCGGTAGTCTGGGCGGCACTGTTCTGCACTGTCGGTTATGTCTTCGGGCTGGGCGCGGAGCACATCGTCGGCCAGGCGCTGGCCCGCCACGAGCGGTTGCTGATCGCTCTGGCAATCGGCCTCGTTGTGGCCATCCTCGGCTGGCTCGCGGCCCATATCGTCGCCAAGAAGGAACTCCACAAGGGAAGCTGATCGTCAATCAATGCCGAGCGCACGATCACCCTTCTCGAGGATCAGCGGAATGATCAGGTCTTCCTCGTCGGCAAGATGCCGGGTCAACATGGCGATCAGCCGGCTGTTCTCGTCAGCATAGGCATCGGCGGCGAAACGCTGTTTGTCTTCGCTCTCCTGAAGCGTGCGGATGAAGGCATTTGCCGCCTGGGCATTGCGCTCCAGTCCCTCATGGATTGTGTGGTGATCGGCATCCAGGATTTCGAAGCCGCGCTTCAGACGGGTCTCGGCCCTGGCGAAGACCGGGAAATAATGATGGTCCTCGACATTGTGGTGGCCGTCGAGATTGCCGAGGAAATGGTTGAGGCGCGGCGCGAACCAGCGCGCGAATTCCTGCGCGTTCAGCCTGCCATCCCGATAATCGCCAATACCACTGGCGAGCATGCCGCCAAGCTCGCGGAACATGTCGTGCCGCTGCAGCCACATATTGGCCATGCCGTGGATGTTGGCATGCGCCTGCCAGACCTCGCGCGGAAATTTTTCAACCAGCCAGCGAAGATCGTCCGGCAGGCCCTCACGTTCGAGCAGCAGAAATCCGGCGGTATCGGCCATATCGGTTTCCTCAGACCATGATCCCGAAAGTGGTACCGGTCTTCGGAAAAGATCATGGTCAAAACGAGAGATGCAGTGGCGGCATGTAGTGTCTGAAACCTCAGATCGGTACCCCGAGGATCCGCTCGATGACGGCGACGCCCCAGACGCCGGCAGCGATCACCACCGAAATCAGCACCGCCAGCGAACCGCAATCCTTGGCCAGTTGGATATCGATGTTGAATTCGCGGCTGAACGCGTCGCATGCCGCCTCGATGCCGGTATTCAACACCTCGATCATGATCATGAGCAGCACCGCGCCGATCAGCAACGCATAGCCGCGCCACGATTCCGAAAGGAACCAGCCGAGCGGCAAGGCAAGCACGAGCAGTGTCAGCTCCAACTGGAAAGCCTCCTCGCTGGCCGCCAGTTTGCGAAACGCCCGCACCGAATTGTAAAAAGCGTCGATCAGCCGCTGCATGCCAAAACCCTTCGGAATCACCGGCAGGGGATTAGCGCAATGGCTGGACCAAGGGAATAAGGCGACCCCTTCAAAAATCAGTCGCCTGCCACCTTGATCGACGGTGTCGACTTCTCGAACTGCGGCAGCCCGTCATCGATGGCGTAATAATCGCCCTTGTCGCCGACGAAGATATGGCATTCTCCTTGAAGCCCGGTTGGCGCGTCGAACAGGCCTGCCATGACCGAAACATAGCCATCATCGCTCGGCTTCCAGAACAGCAGAGAGCCGCATGTCTTGCAGAAGCCGCGTCTGGCGAACGGAGAAGCCTCGTACCAGGTGATGCTCTCCGCGCCGGTGATTGTGATGTCGCGGTCGGCAACATTGGTCGCCGCATAAAAATGCCCGCTCTGCTTCCGGCACTGCGAGCAATGGCAGTAGACGACACCGCGTAGCGGTCCTCGTGTCTGGAACCGCACTGCTCCGCACAAGCATGATCCGGTGTGACTGTCAGCCATGTCGGCCTCCCGATGCAATTGCCATCGCCTGGCAGAATTCCAGTTTTGCGCCCGTTAAGCACGAGCAAATGCGACACCGGCGGGATTGAATAGAAAAAGCGCCGGTTTTCGCCCGGCGCTTCTTCAATGACATCACAGTTCAGATCGTATCAGCCATTGACGGCCTGCTTGTGCTGCACCGGATGGGTCTTCTTGAGCAGATCGGAGACCAGGAACGCCAACTCGATCGCCTGGTCAGCGTTGAGGCGCGGATCGCAATGGGTGTGGTAGCGATCCTGCAGCTCTTCGGCGGTGATGGCGCGGGCGCCACCGGTGCATTCCGTGACGTTCTTGCCGGTCATCTCGACATGGATGCCGCCCGGATGCGTGCCTTCGGCGCGATGCACCTCGAAGAAGGTCTGCACCTCCTTCAGGATGCGGTCGAACGGCCGTGTCTTGTAGCCGGCGGCCTCGATGGTGTTGCCATGCATCGGGTCGGACGACCACACCACGCTGCGGCCTTCCTTCTGCACCGCGCGCACCAGCTTCGGCAGGTGGTCAGCAACCTTGTCGGAACCGAAACGCGCGATCAGCGTCAGCCGGCCGGGCTCGTTCTCCCGATTGAGCAGGTCGATGAGCTGCAACAGGCCATCCGGCGTCAGCGACGGGCCACATTTCAGGCCGAGCGGGTTCTTGATGCCACGGCAGTATTCGACATGGGCATGGTCGGGCTGGCGCGTGCGATCGCCGATCCAGATCATGTGGCCGGAGGTGGCGTACCAGTCGCCGGAGGTCGAATCGACGCGGGTCAGCGCCTCCTCATAGCCGAGCAGCAACGCTTCGTGGCTGGTGTAAAAATCGGTCTCGCGCAGCGCGTAATTGGTCTCCGAGGTGATGCCGACGGCCTTCATGAAGTCCATCGTCTCGGTGATGCGGTTGGCGAGCGACTCGTACTTCTCCCCCTGCGGGCTGTCGGACACGAAGCCGAGCATCCATTGATGCACGTTCTCCAGACTGGCGTAGCCGCCCTGGGCGAAGGCGCGCAACAGGTTGAGCGTTGCCGCCGACTGGCGGTACGCCATCTCCTGTCTTGCAGGATCGGGAATGCGCGACTTGGCATCGAACTCGATGCCATTGATGATGTCGCCGCGATAGCTGGGCAGCGTCACACCGCCCTTGGTCTCATTGTCGGACGAGCGCGGCTTGGCAAACTGGCCGGCGACACGGCCGACCTTCACCACCGGCTGCGCGCCGGCGAAGGTCAGCACCACCGACATCTGCAAGAAGACGCGGAAGAAGTCGCGGATATTGTCGGCGCCATGCTCGGCGAAGCTCTCGGCGCAATCGCCGCCCTGCAGAAGGAATGCGTCACCGGCAGCGACGGCTGCAAGCTGCTTCTTCAGCTTGCGTGCCTCACCTGCAAAAACCAACGGCGGAAACGTGGCAAGCTGGGCTTCCGTGTTCCTCAGCGCGGCAAGATCCGGATAGGCAGGAACCTGCTGGATCGGCTTAGCTCTCCACGAATTCGGCGACCATTTCGTCATCGAAGCACCTAACGCTCTTTCACACGGACGCCATCGCCCGCCAATCCGCCCCATATGGGGTCGCGGCTCCATACACGAAGCCGATTTCCTATTCTAGACCGGAAGTGGTCGCGTGGCGAATGAGCACGGCACGGCGAAAGTGCCGGTGCGGCTGTGCCCAGAGCACCAGCGACGCGCTGCTACACCGCTTTCTCCACCAGCCGCGCCAGCTGCGTCATGACAACCGCTGAGCCAGCCAGCCGCTTCTCGGGCGTCGCCCAGTCACGGCTGAAGACGACGCTCTGGTCGGGCCGGATCTTGGCCAGCGAGCCCTGTTCGCCGATGAGCTTGACCAGCCCGACCGGATTGGCGAATTCCCGCTTGCGGAAATGGATGACGACGCCCTTCGGCCCGGCGTCGAGTTTTTCGACATTGGCCTTGCGGCAAAGCGCCTTGATGAAGACGATCTTCAAAAGATGTTCAACCTCTTCCGGCAACGGCCCGAACCGGTCGATCAGCTCGGCGCCGAAAGCATCGATCTCTTCCGTATTTTCGAGATCGCCAAGACGGCGATAGAGCGCCAGCCTGAGCTGCAGATCCGGGACGTAGCTTTCCGGGATCATCACCGCCGTGCCGACGGCGATCTGCGGCGACCAGCCGCCGTCCTGCACCTCGCCGGAATCCTTCACTTCGGCCACCGCCTCCTCCAGCATCTGCTGGTAGAGCTCGAAGCCGACCTCCTTGATGTGGCCCGACTGCTCTTCGCCAAGCAGATTGCCTGCGCCGCGGATATCGAGGTCGTGGCTGGCCAGCTGGAAACCGGCGCCTAGCGTATCGAGCGACTGCAGCACTTTCAGCCGACGCTCGGCTGTATCGGTTAGCTTGCGGTTGGCGGGCAGAGTGAACAGCGCATAGGCGCGTACCTTCGAACGGCCGACGCGGCCACGCAACTGATAGAGCTGCGACAGGCCGAACATGTCGGCGCGATGCACAATCAGCGTGTTGGCAGTCGGAATATCGAGGCCAGATTCGACGATGGTGGTCGACAGCAGCACGTCGTACTGGCCGTCATAAAAGGCATTCATGATATCGTCGAGCTCGCCCGGCGGCATCTGGCCATGGGCCACCGCCACTTTCAGCTCAGGTACAGATTCGCGCATAAAATCATGGATTTCCGCGAGATCGCTGATGCGCGGTACGACGTAGAAGGAATGGCCGCCGCGGTAGCGTTCTCTGAGCAGCGTCTCGCGGATGACCAGCGGATCGAAGGGCGAGATGAAGGTGCGCACCGCCAGGCGGTCGACCGGCGGCGTAGCGATCAGCGACAACTCGCGCACGCCGGTCAAGGCAAGCTGCAGCGTGCGTGGGATCGGCGTCGCCGACAAAGTCAGAACGTGGACGTCGGTCTTGAGATCCTTCAGCCGCTCCTTGTGCTTGACGCCGAAATGCTGCTCCTCATCGATGATCAGCAGACCAAGATTCTTGAACGAGATCGAGGAGCCGAGCAGTGCATGCGTGCCGACGACGATGTCGATCTGGCCTTCGGCGACGCCCCTCTTGGTCTCGGCCAGTTCCTTGGCGCCGACCAGCCGCGAGGCCTGGGCGACGCGGATCGGCAGGCCGGAGAAGCGCTGCGAGAAAGTCTTGAAATGCTGGCGCGACAACAATGTCGTCGGCACCACTATGGCCACCTGAAAGCCTTCCATCGCCCCAATGAAGGCGGCGCGAAGTGCAACTTCGGTCTTGCCGAAGCCGACGTCACCGCAGATCAGCCGGTCCATCGGCTTTCCGGCGCCTAGATCATCCATGACTGAATCGATCGCGGTCTGCTGGTCATCGGTCTCCTCATAGGGAAAACGCGCTGCAAACTCGCCATAGAGGCCTTCCGCCGGCACCAGCGCCGGTGCTGCCCGCATTTGCCGCTCGGCGGCAATGCGGATCAGCTGCCCGGCCATGTCGAGCAGGCGCTTCTTCAGCCGCGCCTTGCGCGATTGCCAGGCGCCACCGCCAAGCTTGTCGAGCGTCGCCTCGGCCGAATCCGAGCCATAGCGCGACAGCAGCTCGATGTTTTCCACCGGCAAGAATAGCCGATCGTCGCCGGCATAGTGGATCTCGAGGCAATCGTGCGGCGCACCAACCGCCTCGATGGTACGCAACCCGATGAAACGGCCAATGCCATGGTCGGCATGGACGACGATATCGCCTGAAGACAATGCCGAAGCCTCGGCGATGAAGTCGGACGCGCGCTTCTTGCGCTTCGAGCGCCGGATCAGCCGGTCGCCGAGAATGTCCTGCTCGGCGACGACGACCAGTTTCTCGGTCTCGAAGCCGGATTCGAGCGGCAGCACGGCCAGCGCCGCCTGCCCTGGCTCAAGCCTTTCGGCTTCGGCAAGGGTCGCCACCGGTTTCAGGTTGCCAAGGTGATGCTCGACCAGGATCTGGCCGAGCCGGTCGAGCGAACCTTCAGTCCAGCCGGCGACGATGACGCGGCGGCGTCCAGCGCGCTCGTCGGAAATGTGTTTTACGACGACGTCGAAAACGTTGGCGTTAGGATCGGCGCGTTCCTCGACGAAGCTGCGGCCGTGGCGCGAGCCGGCATGGAACACCTTTTTCGCGCCGGCATCGGGCGCGTCGAAGGCCGTGAAATCTATCGCCTCGCGCGGGCCAAGCGAGGCAATCAGGTTCTCGGGCGACAGATAGAGCAGATCCGGCGGCACCGGCTTGTAGGGCACCGCGTCCTTCAAGGCGCCGTCGGCCTGCTTCTTGCGCGCTTCGTAGTGGTCGAGGATCAGAGTGTGGCGCTCGGCCAGTGCCTCATGCGCCAGATGGTCGAAAACCACAGGCGCATCGGGCAGGTAGTCGAAGACGGTTTCCAGCCGCTCATAGAAGAACGGCAGCCAGTGCTCCATGCCGGCAAACCGCCTGCCCTCGCTGACCGCCGCATAGAGCCCATCGTCGCGGGAGGGCGCGCCAAAGGCTTCGATGTAGGCGCGGCGGAAGCGGCTGATGGTTTCCGGCGTCAGCGCCACCTCGCTCATCGCCTGCAGCGCCATCGATTTGCGTTGGCCGATGGTGCGCTGGGTTGCGGTGTCGAAGACGCGGATCGATTCCAGCGTATCGCCGAAGAAATCGAGGCGCAGTGCCTCCGTCCAGCCGGGCGCGAAGAGATCGAGAATGCCGCCGCGCACCGCAAATTCGCCGATGCCGCGCACCGTCGGCACTCGCTCGAAGCCGGAATTCTCCAGCCGCGACACCAGCACGTTCATGTCTATCTGGTTGCCGGGTTTGGCGTGGAAGGTCTGCGCCTCGACGAGTTCAGCCGGCGGAATGCGTTGCAACAGCGCGTTCGCAGTGGTGAGGACGACGGCGCGGTGCGGCTTCTTCGCCAGCGCAATCATTGCGGCCAGTGCATCGAGCCGCCTTGCGGCGGCGTCGGCGCCGGGCGAGACGCGGTCGTAAGGCAGGCAGTCCCAGGCCGGCAGTTCCAGCACCGGCAGGCCCGGCGCGGCAAAGGCAAGCGCCTCGACGATCGCCGGCAGGCGCTGGCCGTCGCGCGCCACGAACAACACCGGCTTGTCAGGGGCGATCTCGTGCGCAGCCTGCACCAGCGCAAAAGCTTCGTAGCCGTCGGCGACGCCATCGACGATGAACTGGCCGGCGCGGCCTTTCGGCAGACCGATCGTAGGGATAAGGCTCATGGCTACACGTTGTTCAGAAGGTCATCTCCCGGCGCGAAGCCAGGATTTTTTGCAGGACGGCACAGTCGATATCCGCCGGAACCGGGCGTTCGCCAGTGACGAGAGGCAGGAATTCGGTGTCGGGAATGTCGAGGAGCCTCTCATATTGGTCGATTTCGTCGCCGGTCAAGGCGCCGATCTCGGCATCGGCGAAGCTGCCGAGTATAAGGTCCATCTCGCGCATGCCGCGGTGCCACGAACGAAACAGAAGCTTGCGGCGGCGGGCATCGAGCCCCTCGCTTGATCGTTTCGTTCCGGTCATCTTGCAACATCCTTGCCCAGGCGGCGCATATAGCGTGGATAGAAGGCGGTGTCAGCCTTGCGCTACAGTCGCCGCAACATAAGCTGACATCATGCGTCCCTCCCTCCTCGATCCGCTGTTTGTCCCGATCACCTCGCTTGCCGGGGTCGGGCCAAAAGTTGGCGCCCTGATCGAAAAAGTCGTAGCAGCCGACCTCGGCGACCGGGCCGCGCGCGCCGGGGATCTCTTGTTCGTGCTGCCGCATACTGTCATCGACCGCCGCAACCGGCCTGGCATCGCCGGCTCGGCGGAAGGCGCCATCGTTACGCTCGACGTCCGCATCGATCGCCACCAGCCGCCGCCACGCGGCAACAGGTCGGTCCCGTACCGGGTCTACGCCCATGACGACACCGGCGAGATCGCGCTGACCTTCTTCCATGCCCATGCCGCCTATCTCGAAAAAGCAATGCCCGCAGGCGAGCATGTCGTCGTCTCCGGCCGCATGGAATGGTTCAACGGCCGCCCGACCATGGTTCATCCCGACCATATCGCACTTGCCGGCGACACGGAAAACCTGCCGCTGGTCGAGCCGGTCTATCCGCTGACCGCCGGGCTCTCTGGCAAGGTGCTGCGCCGGGCGATTGGCCAGGCGCTGGCCCGCCTGCCGGTGCTACCCGAATGGCAGGACGGCGAGTTCCTGCGCCGCCACACCTTTCCTGCTTTCGGCGATGCGCTCAACCGCATCCACAATCCTGCCGACCCGGTCGACGTCTCCGTCGACAGCGCAGCGTGGCGGCGCCTTGCCTATGACGAGTTCTTGGCCGGCCAAGTATCGCTGGCGCTGGTGCGGGCCAAGGTCCGCCGATTATCTGGCCGGCCACTCGTCGGCGACGGCCGCATAGTCGAACAACTGCGCGTGGCACTCCCCTATTCGCTGACCATGTCGCAGGAAATGGCGCTTGCCGAAATCAACGCCGATCTCGGTGACCCCGAACGCATGCTGCGCCTTTTGCAGGGCGATGTCGGCTCCGGCAAGACGGTGGTCGCGCTGCTTGCCATGGCGCGTGCCGTCGAGGCCGGCAGCCAGGCGGCATTGATGGCGCCGACCGAAATCCTGGCGCGCCAGCATCTGGCAACGATTGCGCCGTTGGCGGAACGGGCCGGCCTGCGTGTCGCCGTCCTCACAGGTCGCGAAAAGGGCCGCGAGCGTGCCGACACGCTGACCGGGCTGGCCAATGGTGACATCGACATCGTCGTCGGCACCCATGCGCTGTTCCAGGAAACGGTGACGTTCCGTGACCTCGTGTTCGCCGTCGTCGACGAGCAGCACCGTTTCGGCGTCCATCAGCGCCTTGCCATTACCGCCAAGGGCGATGCGCCCGACATGCTGGTGATGACAGCAACGCCGATACCGCGGACGCTGGTGCTGACTGCATTCGGCGACATGGATGTGTCGAAGCTGACGGAAAAGCCGGCCGGCCGCCAGCCGATCCGCACCGTCACCTTGCCGCTTGAACGGCTCGACGAACTGATCGGACGCATGCTCGACGCCGTCGCCGATGGCCAGAAAATCTACTGGATCTGTCCGCTGGTCGAGGAATCCGAGGAGATCAAGCTGATGTCGGCCGAGGACCGTTTTGCCTCGCTGAAGCCGCTGTTCGGCGACCGCGTCGGCCTGGTGCACGGCCGTATGAAAGGCGCCGACAAGGACGAGGCGATGCGCGCCTTCAAGCAGGGTGACACCCGTATCCTGATCGCCACCACCGTCATCGAGGTCGGCGTCGATGTGCCTGATGCGACAATCATGGTTATCGAGCATGCCGAGCGTTTTGGCCTCGCCCAACTGCACCAATTGCGCGGCCGGGTCGGGCGTGGCGACAAGCCTTCATCGTGCGTGCTGCTCTACAAGGATCCGCTCGGCGAGACGGCAAAACGCCGTTTGTCGGTAATGCGCGAGACCGAGGACGGCTTCCGTATCGCCGAAGAGGATCTGAAGCTGCGCGGCGAAGGCGAGTTGCTCGGCACCCGCCAGTCCGGCACGCCGGGCTTCCAGGTGGCACGCATCGAGGCGCATGCCGACCTGCTCGAGGCCGCTCGCGACGATGCGCGGCTGATCCTGTCGCGCGATCCGGAACTGCAGTCCGAACGCGGCACGGCGCTGCGCCTGCTGCTCTATCTGTTCGGCCGCGACGAGGCCGTGCGGCTCCTGCGTGCCGGCTGAGGCATCGTGTCGAGCGGAGGATTGGCAAGCGCGCCGTGGATCTGCTCGCCGTTCACCGTCACCATTTTGACCGCCGGCGCCACCAAGCCGGCCGACACGATCAGCTTGGCTCCGTCCTCGATTGTCATGTCGAGCAGCACAATGTCGGATTTCGGCACATACATCAAAAAGCCCGTCGTCGGGTTGGGCGTACATGGCATGAATACGGCAATCAGCGGATCGCCTTCCCGGTCGAGCTTCTGGTTGATCTCGGTTTCCTTCTCGCTGGCGACGAAGACCAGCGACCAGACCCCTTTGCGCGGATATTCGACCAACCCGACCTGGCGGAACATGTCGCCCTTGTTCGACAGCACGGTCTCGAAAATCTGCTTCAGCGAACGGTAGATGCCGCGCACCAGCGGCATGCGGCCAAGCAGGCGCTCGCCGAAATTGACGATGGCGCGGCCAACGATATTGGCGGTCATAAAGCCGATGAAGGTGATGAGGATCAAGGCAACGATCAGCCCAAAACCCGGCACTGGAAACGGCAGGTAGGTGTCCGGATTGTAGCGTACCGGAATGTAGGGTTTCACCCAGGAATCGACCCAGCCGATCAGCGACCAGGCAATGTAGGCGGTAATCGCCAGCGGCGCGCAAACGACGAAGCCGGTCAGGAAATAGTTTCTCAGCCGGGTCATGCCTGAGGTCTTGAGAGCATCCGACATGTTTCACCGCAGCGTGTGTTTGCAGCGCGACACTACTGAACCCCAAGGCGCTTTGGAATGGCGAAGTTTTTAAACGAGACCTATTCCACCGTTACCGATTTCGCCAGATTGCGCGGCTGGTCGACATCCGTGCCCATGAACACGGCGGTGAAATAGGCGAGCATCTGGATCGGCAGTGCGTAGATGATCGGCGAGATGATTTCCGGCACGTCCGGCAAAACGATCGTCTCCATCGTCTTCACCGTGGCGTGCGCGGCGCCCTTGCTGTCGGTGATCAGGATGATCTTGCCGCCGCGCGCCGCCACCTCCTGCATGTTCGAAACGGTCTTTTCGAAGATACGGTCATGCGGCGCGATGACGATGACGGGCATGTTCTCGTCGATCAGCGCGATCGGGCCGTGTTTCAACTCGCCGGCGGCATAGCCTTCGGCGTGGATATAGGAAATTTCCTTGAGCTTCAGCGCGCCTTCCAGGGCCAGCGGAAAATTGGTGTCGCGGCCGAGATAAAGCACGTTCTTGTAGTGCGAGAGGTCGCGCGCGACCTTTTCGATCTGCCCGTCGAGCTTTAGCACCTGGTTCGCATAACGCGGCGCTTCCGACAGCTCGCGTATCAGCGTTTTCTCCTGCTCCTGCAAAATCGTTCCGCGCGCCACGCCCGCCCGCACCGCCAGCGAGGCCAGCACGGAAAGCTGGCAGGTGAACGCCTTGGTCGAAGCGACGCCGATCTCCGGGCCGGCCAACGTCGGCAGGATGACGTCGGATTCGCGCGCCATGGTCGATTCGCGCACATTGACGACCGCGCCGATCTTCATGCCGGCCTTGCGGCAGTAGCGCAGCGACGCCAGCGTGTCGGCGGTCTCACCCGATTGCGAGATGAAGAAAGCGGCATCGTTCTTCGACAGCGGCATCTCGCGGTAGCGGAACTCCGAAGCGACATCGATGTCGACCGGCAGCCGCGCATAGCGCTCGAACCAGTATTTGCTGATCAGCCCGGCGAGATAGGCGGTGCCGCAGGCCGAGATCGCCAGCCGGTCGATCTTGGCGAAATCGAACGGCAGGTCCAGCGGCTTCGAGACGCCGCTGACGAAATCAACATAATGCGCCAGCGTGTGCGAGATCACTTCCGGCTGCTCATGGATTTCCTTTTCCATGAAATGGCGGCGGTTGCCTTTGTCGACCATGAAGCTCGTGCTGAGCGACTGTTGGCGTTTGCGGTCGACCTTGTTGCCGCCCATGTCGAAGATATCGACCTCGTTGCGGCGCACAACCGCCCAGTCGCCGTCTTCCAGATAGGTGATCGAATTGGTGAAAGGGGCAAGCGCAATGGCGTCGGAGCCAAGGAACATCTGGCCGTCGCCATGACCGACCGCGAGCGGCGGGCCATTGCGCGCGCCGACGATCAGATCCTCGTCGCCCTTGAACATGATGGCGAGCGCAAAGGCGCCTTCCAGCCGCTTCAGCGCCTTGTGCGCCGCCTCAACCGGCTTCAGCCCCTTGGCCAGTTCGCGCGCCACCAGATGAGCGACGACTTCGGTATCGGTCTGCGAGGCGAAGCTGTAGCCGTCGCGCATCAGCTCGTCGCGCAATTCGGCGAAATTCTCGATGATGCCGTTATGGACGATGGCGACGCCGTCGGAAAAATGCGGATGCGCATTGCTCTCGTTTGGAACGCCATGTGTGGCCCAGCGCGTGTGGCCGATGCCGATCATGCCGTCGAGCGGTTCGTCCTTCAGCCGGCGCTCGAGATTGACCAGCTTGCCCTCGGCGCGGCGGCGGTCAAGCCTGCCGTGCTCGATCGTGGCGACGCCGGCCGAGTCATAGCCGCGATATTCGAGCCTTTTCAGCGCATCGACGATAAGCGGCGCAACCGGCGAGTTACCGACAATTCCAACGATACCGCACATGGCGCTTGCCCCCGATTCCGACCTCAAACCCGGCGCTATTTAGAGACTGCCGGGCTGTCGCGAAAAATCACATTCCATTCGTCCGGTATCAGCCGGACTATCCTGCACAGATGCACCATGACAGGGCGCACTTGCAATCCGGTTACTGCAATTGCTCAGTTTCTCCGCTTATGTATCCTATCTCGGCTCAACGGCTTCAGAAATCAGTTAAAGACATGATGCGGCTATGAACGAACGAATTGACACGGTGACGCTTTGGCGTCCGGTTGGGCCCCGCGAACTGGAGTTGATCCAGAGGGCAGGGATGCGCGCCTTTCCTCCTGGACTTGCCGATCAGCCGATCTTCTATCCGGTCACCAGCGAGGCCTATGCCACCCAGATCGCCCGAGACTGGAATGTGCCCGCGAGCGGATCAGGTTTCGTGACGCGTTTCGAGGTGCGTCGCAGCTTTCTGGACCGCTACAGCGTCCAGCATGCCGGCAGCCGGGCGCATCTGGAATACTGGATCCCGGCCGAAGACCTGTCGGCCTTCAACGATGCAATCGTTGGCGAAATCCAGCTTGTCGCCGAGTTCCGCTAGTCTACCCTTTTTTGTGGGCCGCCGCGGCCTGAGAAAAACGCTCTCGCAACTCCTTGCCCTTGCCTGGTAGAGTCCGCTGGCGGGCGCGGCCGAAGGCCAGCGCATCGTCGGGTACGCTTTCGGTGATGACGCTGCCCGAGGCGATGTAGCCGCCCTTGCCGATCGACACCGGTGCCACCAGCGAGGAGTTCGAGCCGACGAAGGCACCCTCGCCGATATCGGTGAAGAATTTCGAATAACCGTCATAATTGCAGGTGATGGTGCCGGCGCCGATATTGGCACCGGCGCCGATGCGAGCATCGCCGATATAGGTCAGATGGTTGACCTTCGCGCCCTCCTCGACGATCGCCTGCTTTACCTCGCAGAAATTGCCAACCTTGGCCTTGTTTCTCAGATCGGCCCCGGGCCGCAGCCGCGCGAACGGCCCGACATCGCAATTCGACGCGATGGTGGCGCCTTCGATATGGCTGAAGGCATGGATCTTGGCCCCCGTGGCGATTTTCACGCCCGGCCCGAACCAGACATTGGATTCGACGATCGTATCGGCGCCGATCTCGGTGTCGTGCGAGAAGAACACAGTTTCGGGCGCAATCAGCGTAACGCCAGAAAGCATCGCCTCGCGCCGCCGGCGCGCCTGCCAGATACCTTCCGCCTGGGCAAGCTCGGCACGGTTGTTGATGCCGAGCGCGTTCTCGAAACTGGCTTCGGAGGCGACCACATCAAATCCCTGCGCAGCGGCGATCTCGACGATGTCGGTGAGATAATACTCGCCCTTGGCGTTCTTGCTGCCGACTTGATCGAGCAGCTTCAGCGCGTGCCTGCCGGCGACCGCCATCAGCCCGCCATTGCAGAAGGTGATTTTCTTCTCCTCGTCCGAGCAGTCCTTCTCCTCGCGGATGGCCACGAGCTTGCCGGCCTTTTCGATAAGCCGGCCGTAGCCCGAAGGATTTTCCGTACGGAAGCCGACTACGACGACGGCCGCACCTTCCGCCAGCTTCAGCCGCGCCGTCGCGAGCGCTTCCGGATCGATCAACGGCGTGTCGCCAAACATCACCAAGATGTCGTCATAACCTTTTGATATTGCTGCGCGTGCGGCAAGCACGGCGTGCGCGGTGCCGAGACGTTTTTCCTGAACGAAAGCCTCGGCCTTCGGCGCAAACTTGAGTGCGGCCTTGCGCATCTCATCGGCGCCATGGCCGATCACCAGCGCCAACTCGCCGCTGCCGGCGGCTTCGGCCGCCTTGACGACATGGGCAACCATCGGCAGGCCGGCGATTGTGTGCAGCACTTTCGGCACCGCACTTTTCATGCGCGTGCCTTCGCCGGCAGCGAGGATAACGGACAGGCAGGTTCTCTGGCTCATGGGATGGCAACCGTTGAAAGGGGTCTGGAATCGAAGCGTTAGTAGCACTGGCGCCATGCTGCACCAATGCGGTTAAATTCCGGTGAGACGGTGGAATCTCCAACCCGCGACACGCCCAAGCCGATCGGCTCAGGCAGCTTCCGCCTCGTCACGTGACGCGAAGGCCGGAGCCCGGCCACGGCCATATTGCCGTGGTGAACAGTTCATGACCCGCTTGAAGGCTGTGCTGAAGGCGCTTTCGGATTCGTAGCCGAGCGACAGCGCGACGACGGCGACGGGATCGCTGGAATTCGTTAGCCGCTCGCCGGCCAGCAGCATTCGCCAGCGCGTCAAATAGTCCATGGGCGACGCGCCGACCGTCTCCTTGAATCTGAGCGCAAAGGTCGATCGCGACATGCCGGCCCGTCCCGCCAGCTCCTGTAACGTCCAGCCATGCGCCGGATCGTTATGCATGGCGCTGATCGCTGCGCCCATCTGTTTGTCAGCGAGGGCAAAGAGCCAGCCGATGCCACCTTTCAATCCTTCCGAAAGATGCAGCCGCAGCGCCTGAACCAGCATCATGTGGGCGAGGTGCTGGATCACCAGAAAGCCGCCCGGTTGTGGCTCGCGCAGCTCCTGCATCATCCGCTCCACAGACCAGCGCAGCGCCGACTGGTCCGACTCTTTGCGGATATGCACAATGGCTGGCAGCATCCGCAACAGGATGCCGGCATGATTGCCGCCAAGCGCGAAGCGGCTGCTGACCAGAAAGAAATCACCGCCGCCATTGTGAGTCACGACACCGCCGGCCCGCGCTGGCGGAAAAATCTTGACGGCTTCAGCAGGCGTCAAGCTCATGTCGCTTGCAAGACGGAAGGGCCGTCCACTCGGCAGCAGGAAGCAGTCGCCCGTCTCAAGGCGCACTGCATCGGCAACGCCCTCCACTGATAGCCAGCACCGGCCGGAGATCACTGCTCCGGTCTTGATGCTTTGCTGCTGGTCGGGGAACTGGATCGACCATTCACCACCAGCATCGAAACCGGCCGACATATAGTTTCGCGGCTTCAGCAGCGAGAGCACATCTGAAAGGGGATCCACAGGTCATTCCGGACGATTGCGAAGATAATACGGACTTTACCGCATAGATCGTATTTTCTCAAGCGCCTATCACGACACAACTGAGCCGCGAAAATGGTCGTGGTCAGAAACGAACAAGGAGAAGTCGTGATGCGTGTTTTCGTTACCGGAGCGACCGGATTCGTCGGTTCTGCCGTCGTTCAAGAACTCATCGGCGCCGGCCATCAGGTGCTCGGCCTCGCCCGCTCGGCGGCGTCGGCCAAGTCGCTTGCAGCCAACGGAGCCGAGGTGCATCGAGGTGACCTCGACGACCTCGAAAGCCTCAGCAGGGGCGCAGCGGCAGCTGATGGAGTGATCCATACCGGCTTCAACCACGACTTCTCGAAATTCGCGCAAAATTGCGAGATGGACCGGCGCGCCATCGAGTCCTTGGGCGGTGCACTCGAAGGCTCCGAGCGGCCCCTGCTCGTCACCTCCGGAATCGCGCTCCAGGCGCGGGGCCGTATCGCGACCGAGAAAGATGCGCCTGTCCCCTCTTCCGCTTCGTATCCCCGCGCCTCCGAAGCGACAGCCGCCGCGCTGGCGGCACGCGGGGTGCGAGCGTCGGTTGTGCGCCTTCCTCCGTCGGTCCATGGCAAGGGCGACCACGCCTTCGTTCCTATTCTCATCGACCTCGCTCGCAACAAGGGCGTGTCGGCCTATATCGGCGAAGGGCTCAATCGCTGGCCTGCCGTGCATCGGTTCGATGCCGCTCGCGTTTACCGGCTTGCGCTCGAGCATGGAGCCGATGGCGGGCGATATCACGCGATCGCCGAAGAAGGCGTGCCGTTCAAGGACATCGCCGGCGTGATCGGCCGGCGCCTGAACGTGCCGGTCGTCGCCAAGTCCGCGGAAGAGGCCGCCGATCATTTTGGCTGGTTCGCGATGTTCGCGGCGATGGATGTCCCGACCTCGAGCGAGCGGACTCGCGCGCTGCTGGGGTGGGCGCCGAGCGGACCCGGGCTCATCGCCGATATCGACCAGCCGGGCTATTTCGAAGGTGAATGGACCGCGTAGCTGCGGTGCCTTTCGCCGCAGCTACGGCCTCGCGCTTCGGCCGGGCGGCAAACCTATCCCAATTGGCCCAGCACCGGAAAATTCTCGAGCAACCAATAGGACACCGCCTGCACGCCGCCGGTCAGGAAAAACACGCCGGCGACCACCAGCAACGCGCCGATGGCCTTTTCGACGCGGCCGAGATGGACGCGGAATTTCCCGAGAAAGCGCATGAAGGCGCCTGAAAACAGCGCCGCAACGAGGAAGGGAATACCGAGGCCGAGCGAATAGGCGGCAAGCAGCAGCGCGCCCTCGCCCACCGTCTCGCGGCCGCCGGCAAGCGTCAGGATCGGCCCCAGCACCGGGCCGATACAGGGCGTCCAGCCAAAGGCGAAGGCCAGGCCCATGACGTAAGCGGCGATCAGGCTGGCCGGCTTGCCTTGTGACTGGAAGCGCGCCTCGCGTGAAAGCAAAGGGATGCGCAGTACGCCGAGGAAATTCAGCCCCATCAGGATGATCAGCACGCCGGCCGCCATTGCCAGCGGCTCCTGCCAGACTCGCAGCAGATGGCCGATGGTCGAGGCGCCGGCGCCGAGCGCGACGAAGACGGTCGAGAAGCCGAGCACGAAGGCGATGGAGGAATTAACCAGCGCGCCTCGCGCACCGGCCTTTGCCGTAATGCCGGCCTCGCCGCGGAAATCGTCGACCGACACGCCGGCCATATAGCACAGGTAAGGCGGCACCAGCGGCAGCACGCAGGGTGACAGGAACGAAATCGCTCCCGCCCCGATCGCACTGACATAGCCGACGTCCAATGCCATTTCCGTCTCCCGATGACTGCGCAGCCATATAGCCGCGACAACGGCCGTCCGCCAATCACCATCGCGTGGCCCCATCACATTGGGTAGCAAGTCGACGCCCGCCCGGGAAGAAAGGGCAGCCAGGCAGCGTTGATCAAACGAAGCTGCGTTGTTCCGCGCGCTCTTCGAATGATCCAGGGAGAAGTCCATGAAAACGATCGCAATTGGCATGGCCGCGCTTTTGCTCGGCACCACGGCGTCCTTGGCCGCCGAGGCGTGGAAGGAAGCGGAAGTCGGCGGCACCAAGATCTACACCGACGCCAGCGGCATGACGCTCTACACCTACGACAAGGACGAGACGGGCAAGTCGAACTGCTACGACAAATGCGCCGCCAATTGGCCGCCGCTGAAGGCTGACGCCAACGCCAAGGCCGAGGGCGAGTGGACGATCGTCGACCGCACCGACGGCACCAGGATGTGGGCCTACGAAGGTAAGCCGCTCTACACGTTCATCAAGGACAAGAAGGCCGGCGACGCGACCGGCGAGGGTGTCGGCGGCGTCTGGCATATCGCCAAGGCCGACTAGGCCTTGAGCTTCTGATCGGCTTTCAGCACGGTACTTCCTTGCGACTGTCCGAGCAAAATGCCGGGCTATCGATTGCGCGCTTCACAGCATCTGTTCAAGCAGGGCTGGCGCGTGCTCGATGTTTCTCTTATATCCGCGGGAGAGTTTGTCCCGTTCTCCAGGATCAATTGCCGGGCTTGTCCAGCGATAGGCTGTCCATTTCCCTTATCCAGGATTGCGGAAAATCGCATGGCGCCGTTGGGTTGCGCATTCGGTACAGGGCCGCATTTTGACTGCTTGGCCTTGACCGGATGCAAAAGCGCGGCCATGTGAGCGACACATTGAACGAGATTTCGTCGCGCGCAGCGGAATTCTTCTGCCGCATCACAACTGATATGAGACCGTATGGACGTCGTCGTCGTCGAATCGCCGGCCAAGGCGAAGACAATCAACAAATACCTCGGCAAGAACTACAAGGTTCTGGCCTCGTTCGGCCATGTCCGCGATCTGCCGGCCAAGGATGGCTCGGTGCGTCCGGATGAGGACTTTGCCATGTCCTGGGCCGTCGACACCGCGTCTGGAAAGCGTCTCGCCGATATTGCCAAGGCGGTCAAGGACGCCGACGGGCTGATCCTCGCCACCGATCCGGACCGCGAGGGCGAAGCGATCTCCTGGCATGTCCTGGAAGTGCTGAAGCAAAAGCGCGCGTTGAAGGACAAGCCGGTCAGCCGCGTCGTCTTCAACGCCATCACCAAGGCGTCCGTGCTGGAGGCGATGGCCAATCCGCGCCAGATCGACGCGCCGCTGGTCGATGCCTATCTCGCCCGCCGCGCGCTCGACTATCTGGTCGGCTTCACGCTGTCGCCCGTGCTGTGGCGCAAGCTGCCCGGCGCCCGCTCCGCCGGCCGCGTCCAGTCGGTGGCGCTGCGTCTGGTCTGCGACCGCGAATCCGAGATCGAGCGCTTCATCCGCGAGGAATACTGGCAGGTCGCCGCCATTCTCGGTACGCCGCGCAAGGAAAATTTCGAGGCGCGGCTGACCGCCTTCGAGCGCAAGAAGCTGCAAAAGCTCGACATTTCCAACAAGGCGCAGGCCGACGACATCAAAGCGATGCTCGAAGGCGCCAGCTTCAAGGCGGCGTCTGTCGAAGCGAAGCCGACCAAGCGCAATCCCGGGCCGCCCTTCACCACCTCGACGCTGCAGCAGGCAGCCTCATCGGGTCTCGGCTTTTCGGCCAACCGCACCATGCAGGTGGCGCAGCGGCTGTATGAGGGCATGGAGATCGGCGGTGAGACCACCGGCCTGATCACCTATATGCGGACCGACGGCGTGCAGATGGCACCGGAGGCGATCTCTGCCGCACGCGATGCGATTGCCAAGGAATTCGGCCCTAAATACCTGCCTGAAAAGCAGCGCTACTATTCCGCCAAGGCCAAGAATGCCCAGGAGGCGCACGAAGCGATCCGTCCGACCGATTTCATGCGCACGCCGGCTTCCGTCAAGCAGTATCTCGACGCTGACCAGGCGCGGCTTTACGAGATGATCTGGAAACGCGCCATCGCCAGCCAGATGCAGCCGGCCGAGATAGAGCGCACCACGGTCGAGATAGAGGCAGTCAACGGCCCGCGCACCGCCGAGCTTCGCGCTGTAGGCTCCGTTGTTCGCTTCGACGGCTTCCTTGCCGCTTACATCGAGCAGAAGGAAGAAGATTCGGAAGACGAGGAAAGCCGCCGCCTGCCCGAGATCCGTGCCGGCGAGCAGCTCACCCGCGAGGCGATCAACGCCACCCAGCACACCACCGAGCCGCCGCCGCGATATTCGGAAGCTTCGCTGATCAAGAAGCTGGAAGAGTTGGGCATCGGCCGGCCGTCGACTTATACGGCGATCCTGAAGACGCTCGAGGATCGTGACTATGTCACCATCGACAAGCGCAAGCTGGTGCCGCAGGCAAAGGGCCGGCTATTGTCGGCCTTCCTCGAAAGCTTCTTCGAGCGTTATGTCGAGTACGACTTCACCGCTTCGCTGGAGGAAAAGCTCGACGAGATTTCCGACGGCAAGCTCGCATGGAAGGACGTGCTGCGCGATTTCTGGAAGGATTTTTCCGGCGCCGTCGCCGACATCAAGGAGTTGCGCGTCACCGACGTCCTCGATGCATTGAACGAGGAACTCGCGCCGCTGGTCTTTCCCGCGCGGGAAGACGGTTCGAACCCGCGCATCTGTCCGAAATGCGGCACCGGCAACCTGTCGCTGAAGCTCGGCAAGTTCGGCGCCTTCGTTGGCTGTTCGAACTATCCCGAATGCTCCTTCACCCGCCAGCTCGGCGACGCCGCCAATCCCAATAGCGAGAACGGCGGTGGCGAAGACGGCACCAAAGTGCTCGGCAAGGACCCCTATACCGCCGAGGAGATCACGCTGCGCAATGGCCGGTTCGGCCCCTATATCCAGCGCGGCGATGGCAAGGATGCCAAGCGCTCCAGCCTGCCCAAGGGCTGGACTGTCGATTCGATCGATCACGAAAAGGCACTCGCCCTTTTGTCGCTGCCGCGCGACGTCGGCAAGCATCCGGAATCCGGCAAGATGATTTCGGCCGGGCTGGGGCGCTACGGGCCGTTCGTGCTGCATGACGGCACCTACGCCAATCTCGACAGCATCGAGGACGTGTTCTCGATCGGCCTCAATCGCGCCGTCTCCGTGATCGCCGAGAAGCAATTGAAGGGCAAAGGCGGCCGCAATGGCGGCACAGCCGCTGCGCTCAAGGAACTTGGCGAGCATCCTGCCGGCGGCGGCAAGATCGTCGTGCGCGACGGCAAATACGGGCCTTATGTGAATTTCGGCAAGGTCAATGCGACGCTGCCGAAGGGCAAGGATCCGCAATCGGTGACGATCGAGGATGCGGTGGTGCTCATTGCGGAAAAGGAAGCCAAGGGCGGCAATGGCGCCAGGAAGCCCTTCCGCAAAGCGGCCGCGCCTGCGAAGAAATCGGCTGCGGCCAAAAAACCGGCGGCCAGGAAAAAGGGATAGGACGGGTTGGCGCGCAAAGTCTCCGGAAGAAGCCACGGCGATCTGCGCACCGCCGATACCCGTGCCAAGGTCAGGGACAATTACCGGCCTTCACGCGAAGAGATACTGCGTTACATCGCCGAAAATCCGGACCGCGCCGGAAAACGCGACATCGCCAAGGCGTTTGCGCTGCGCGGCGAAGACCGCATCTGGCTGAAGGACGTCTTGCGCGACCTGCAGGATGAAGGCCTGCTGACCAAGGAGCGCAAGCGGCTTGCCCGTGTCGGCGCCCTGCCCCACGTCGCGGTGCTCGACATCTTCGGCCGTGACGCCGACGGTGTGCTGCTGGCGCACCCGACCGAAGCGATTGGCAATGGCGAACCTCCGGTCATAGCGATCCGCGTGTCGCGCGGCGGCAATGGGCCGACGCCTGGTATCGGCGACCGCGTGCTGGCCAAGACCTTTCCGACCGACGATCCGGCAGGCCCCGCCTATACCGGCCGGGTTATGAAGATATTCGAGAAGCGCACCGATGCGGTTCTCGGCGTTTTCCGTGTGCTGAAGGACGGCACGTTCCGCATCGAGCCGGTGGAAAGGCGTCAGCCGGAGCTGGTCGTCGACAAGGAATTCCAGAACGGCGCCAAGAACGGCGACCTGGTCGAGGTCGAGCCGGCGCGGGCCTCGCGCTACGGGCTGCCGCGAGCCAAGGTTCTGGCGGTGTTGGGGTCGCTGACCAGCGAAAAGGCGGTCTCGATGATCGCCGTCCACGCACACGACATTCCACATATTTTTCCCACCGACGTCATCGCCGAGGCGGAGGCGGTCAAGCCGGCGACGCTTGCCGGCCGCGAGGATTGGCGTGAGCTGCCGCTGCTCACCATCGATCCGGCCGACGCCAAGGATCATGACGACGCGGTGTTCGCTATGCCCGACACCGACGAGAAGAACGCCGGCGGCGTGGTTGTCACCGTCGCCATTGCGGATGTCGCTGCATACGTGCGCTATGCCACGGCGCTCGATCGCGAAGCGCTGAAGCGCGGCAATTCGGTCTATTTTCCCGACCGAGTCGTACCGATGCTGCCGGAGCGCATCTCGAACGACCTCTGTTCACTGCGCGAGGGCCAGGATCGTCCGGCGATAGCGGTGCGTATGACTTTCTCGGCCGATGGCCACAAACTCAGACACTCCTTCCATCGCGTCATGATGAAGTCGGCGGCGAAACTCGCCTATCAGCAGGCGCAAGCGGCGATCGACGGCGCACCGGATGACACGACTGGCCCGATCGTCGATACGGTGCTGAAGCCGCTATGGGACGCCTACGCGATCCTGAAGCGCGGCCGCGACACGCGCCAGCCGCTTGAGCTCGATCTGCCCGAGCGCAAGATCCTGCTCAAGCAGGACGGCACCGTCGACAAGGTCGTCGTGCCGGAGCGGCTCGACGCGCACAAGCTGATCGAAGAGTTCATGATCCAGGCCAATGTCGCCGCCGCCGAGACACTCGAGGCGAAGCGGCAGGCGCTAGTCTACCGCATCCACGATGCGCCCTCGCTCGCCAAGCAGGAATCGTTGCGTGAATTCCTGCAGACGCTCGGCCTGTCGCTGGCGCGCGGCGCGCAAATGCGGCCGAACCAGTTCAACGGCATCCTCGCTCGCGTGCGCGGCGCCGACAATGAGGGGCTGGTCAACGAAGTGGTGCTGCGCTCGCAGAGCCAGGCCGAATATTCGCCCGCCAATATCGGCCATTTCGGCCTCAACCTGAAGCGCTACGCGCATTTCACCTCGCCGATCCGCAGATATGCCGACCTCATCGTGCATCGCGGGCTGATTGCCGCACTCGGCCTTGGTCCGGGGGGCCTGACGCAGGACGAGGCGGAGCGGCTGGAAGAGGTCTCGGCGCTGATTTCGGCGACCGAGCGGCGCGCGATGGCCGCCGAGCGCGACACGGTCGACCGGCTGATCGCCGCCTATCTCGCCGAGCGCATCGACGACCGTTTCGACGCCCGCATCTCGGGCGTCACCAAATCGGGCCTGTTTGTCCAATTGCCGCAGTATGGCGCGGATGGCTTCATTCCGGTTTCAACCCTGGGCGGCGACTACTATATATACGACGAAACTGCTCGATCGCTTTTCGGAGAACGCACCGGCAAGGGCTATCAGCTTGCTGATCGCGTCGAGGTTCGCCTGATCGAGGTGGCGCCGATGGCCGGCGCGATGCGTTTCGAGATGCTGACCGAGCCAAAGCCGCTGCCCGGCTCCAAACGGTCGTTCCACAAGGCCAAAGGCCGCGCCCGGGCGTCGCAATCGCGTCCAGGCTCGCGCGGCAGGAGACGGTAATGCCAACAGAACTGCAGGTGGAAGAACGGATTTTCGGTGGTGAACATCACTCGGGCCGGACCGCCCGGCCGCTATGGACGGCAATGAAGCGCGGCATGCTCGGCCGCTGCCCGCATTGCGGCGAGGGCAAGCTGTTTCGCGCCTTCGTCAAGACTGTCGACAAATGCGATCATTGCGGCGAGGAGCTCCACCACCATCGCGCCGACGACCTGCCGGCCTATCTCGTGGTGGTCATTGTCGGCCACATCGTGCTCGGTGCCTTCATGGGTGTCGAGGCAACCTCGACGCTGTCTACCTGGCAGCACATCGCCATCTGGGTGCCATTGACCATCATTCTGGCCGTCGTCCTGCTGCAGCCAGTCAAGGGCGCTGTCATCGGCCTGCAATGGGCATTTTATATGCACGGCTTTGGCGGTGAAGAAGATCTGATCGAGTCGCATCCCGAGGCTTGAAACCGAGGCTGGCGCAATCGGCATGGCTGGACGCCACTTCCGCATTGGAGAAGATTCCGCTAGGTCGAGCGCATGGACGTTATGACCAAGGCGGAAATCCACAAGGGTGAGCGGATCGCGCTCGATGCCAAGCCTATACGCCCGCGCGACGCCGCGACGCTGATCCTGCTCGACCGCAAGGGCGACGAGTTCCTGGTGCTGATGGGCCGGCGCCACGCCGGTCATGCCTTCATGCCGGGAAAATTCGTGTTTCCTGGCGGCCGCACAGATCCGGCCGACAGCCGCATCCCGACAGCCACCGCCCTTCATCCCGAGGAAGAAGCGAGATTGACCGCTGGCATCGGCCGCACCAGCCCGGCCCGCGCCCGCGCCATTGCCCTGTCGGCAATCCGCGAAACCTATGAGGAGGCCGGCTTGCTGATCGGCCAAAAAGGCACCTTCGCGACCGCCAGGCGCGACTGGCAGGGCTTTGTCGAGCACGGCGTCATCCCATCACTGCAAGCGCTGCGCTTCGTCGCACGCGCCATCACCCCGCCCAACCGGGTGCGCCGCTTCGATACGCGCTTTCTCGCCGCATGGCGCGACGATGTCGCCGTTGAACTGCCGGATGGCGGTCCGACCGACGAGTTGGAGGACGTCGTTTGGCTGCCGCTGGCCAAGGCCCGGCAAGCCGATATTCCAGACATCACGCGCACGGTCCTGGAGGAGCTGGAAACCCGGCTCGCCCGGGATCCGCTGCTGAGCCCCGGCGGTCCGGTGCCGTTCTACCGGCTTGTCCGCAATCGCTTCGTCCGCGAAATTCTCTAGAGCAGCCAGGCAATCCATGACAGTCGATATCCAGCCGCAGGGCAAGGAACGCGTACACTGGCTGCCGATGGTCGCGGCGATCTCGTCGATCAGCGTCGTCGGCATTGCCATCGGCCTTGGCATGCCGCTGCTCAGCGTGATCCTGGAAACGCGTGGCCATTCCGCGTCGATGATCGGTCTCAACACCGCGGTCGCCGGCCTCGCTTCGATCGCCGGCGCGCCGCTCGCCACTCCGCTTGCCATGCGGTTCGGGGTCGCCTGGACGATGCTTGCCATGATCGCCGCCGGGGCGCTGGCCTTTGTCGGTTTCCATTTCGCGCCAGCTTTCTGGATGTGGTTTCCGCTGCGCGTGCTGCTGCATATCGCGCTGACGGTGCTGTTCATCCTGTCGGAATTCTGGATCAGCACCTCGGCGCCGCCACACCGGCGCGGACTGGTCCTCGGCATCTATGCCACCGTGCTGTCTCTCGGCTTTGCCGCCGGGCCTTGGCTGTTCGCCCATCTCGGCAGCAGTGGCTTCCTGCCCTTCGGCGTTACCATCGCCTTGGTTACGCTCGCTGCCATACCGGTCCTGGCGGCACGCAACGAGAGCCCGACGATCGTCTCGGACGGCGAAACCAGCAATTTCCTGCGTTACATCTGGCTGGTGCCGACGGCGACCGCCGCCGTGCTGGTGTTCGGCGCGGTCGAGACCGGCGGCTTTGCACTGTTCCCGGTCTACGGTAGCCGCATCGGCTACTCAGAGGCGGACGCCGCCCTTTTGCTCACCATGATCGGGCTTGGCAATGTGCTGTTGCAGATCCCGATCGGCATGATCAGCGACCGCGTCAGCGACCGCCGCTATCTGCTGATGGCCTGTGCCACTGTCGGGCTTGCCGGCACGGTCTTCATGCCGTTCTTCGCGCATAACTGGCATTTGATGGCAGCGCTTCTGTTCATCTGGGGCGGTGTGGTCGCCGCTATGTATACAATCGGTCTTGCTCACCTCGGCTCCCAGCTTTCCGGCCACGAACTGGCCTCCGCCAACGCCGCCTTCGTGCTTTGCTACGGCGTCGGCATGGTGCTTGGCCCGCAGGCAATCGGCATCGGCATGGACGCTTTCGGGCCGTCGGGCTTCGGTTGGGCGCTCGGCCTGTTCTTCGCCTGCTATATCGTGCTGGTCGGCACCAGGCTGCTCCGCAAAATCCTCTGAGTCGGCCCAGCTGCCGACATCGCTCCCACTGCTGACCAACTACTGACACAACCATGTCAGGAGGGCTCGAGTATATGCTCCCCCCAAAGTGCATTAGCAGGGAGACCTCGGATGATCGACAGTGGCTTTGAAACGAAATCGCTGCGGATGGAATTGCTGCTGCTGGTGACCTTTCAGGCACCGGCAGCCGATGTCGACCGCATCATGGAGGCGGTGGTCGCGATCGTACCGCTCGGAATGGGCAAATATGACAGCAATGCTTTCCAGTCGGCGGACGGCATCGAACGCTACCGGCCGCTTGAAGGTGCCGCCGCCGGCGCCGAGACGGAATTGCGCAGGCGGTCGGGCACTGTCGAGGTGTCGTTCGAACTGCCCGACGACCAGAAGCTCGCCGCACGCGTCGTCGAAGCGATTTATCAGGTTCACAGCTATCAGGAACCGGTGATCCGCATTCAGCCACTGCTTGCCAGCCGCTCCAAGGGTCTCGACGACCGCGCCAACCCGAACCGCTGGTGGAACACGACGGGAGACCGGAAGAAGGCGTTGCCAGTCAGGGAAGACGCATAAATCTGGACAAGGGTGAATGTGGACAAGGGTTGACTTTCCGGGCGCGTTCTTTATGTGTCGCGGCAAGTTTCCCGCGTCCGGGTGTTTCCCCGTGCTCCAGCGGCCAAAACTCCACGAACATTTAACGGACGAATATCATGGCCAAAGCCGCAAACATCAAGATCAAGCTTCTGTCGACCGCCGACACCGGTTTCTTCTACGTGACCAGCAAAAACAGCCGCACCAAGACGGACAAGCTGTCGTTCCGCAAATACGACCCGGTCGCCAAGAAGCACGTCGAATTCAAGGAAACCAAGATCAAGTAATCGGGTTTTCTCTCGCAGTACCGAAACGCCGCCTTCCGGGCGGCGTTTTTCATTTCGGGATGCAGGGTTAGCCGATGCGATCGCCGCTTGCCGGATTGAACAGATGGAGCGATGCCGGATCAGCCGACAGGCGCACGGCCTCACCCGGCTTCACGCTGGCCCGGCCCATGGCAAACACGCAGACCTGCTGGCCGGCAAGCCTGGCATAGAACTGGGTGGACAGGCCGAGCGGCTCCACCACGCCCACCTCGCCCTTCAGTGCGCCATTGTCGGCGAGCCGGATATGCTCGGGCCGCAAGCCGACGGTGATCGTATCGCCATCCCTGAGCGGCAGGCCGTCTGGCAGCCTCAGCTTCTGGCCGTCGGCCAGGATGGCATCCGGCTTGGCGCCCTTTTCAACCACGGCAGGCAGAAAATTCATGCCAGGCGAGCCGATGAACCCGGCGACGAACATGTTGACCGGCCGGTCGTACAGATCGAGCGGCATACCGACCTGCTGGACGAGGCCGTCATGCATGACGACGATGCGGTCGGCCATTGTCATCGCTTCGGTCTGGTCGTGGGTGACATAGACCGAAGTGGTCTTCAATTGCTGGTGCAGCGCCTTGATCTCGGCACGCATGTGAACGCGCAGCTTGGCATCGAGGTTCGAAAGCGGCTCGTCGAAGAGAAAGACCTTCGGGTCGCGCACGATGGCACGGCCCATGGCGACGCGCTGACGCTGGCCGCCAGACAATTGCCGCGGCAGGCGCTGCAGAAACGCATCGAGCCCGAGCCGCTTGGCGGCACCGTCCACCCTTGCATCGATCGCCGGCTTGCCGACCTTTCTCAGCATCAGGCTGAAACCCATGTTCTTCGACACGTCCATGTGCGGATAGAGCGCGTAGGACTGGAACACCATGGCAATGTCGCGGTCCTTTGGCGCAATGTCGTTGACCAGGCGCTCACCAATATGGATTTCGCCGTCGGAGACCTCCTCCAGCCCGGCGATCATACGCAGCAGTGTCGATTTCCCGCAGCCGGACGGGCCGACCAGAACGACGAACTCGCCGTCGGCGATTTCGAGATCGACCGAGTGCAGAACGCGCACGACTCCATAGTCTTTGCGGACTTTGTCGAGTGTAACGGAGGCCATCGATCTATCCCTTGACGGCGCCGGCGGTAAGGCCGGTGACGAGGTAGCGTTGCAGGAAGGCAAAGAAGACGCAGACCGGGATCAGCGCCAGGATGGAAGCAGCCATCATCTGTCCCCAGTCGACCGCGAATTTGCCGATATAGGTGAGCAGGCCGACCGCGAAGGTCTTCTGGTCGTCGCTGGAAATCAGCATCAGCGCAAACAGCAACTCGCTCCAGGCGGCGGTAAAGACGAAGCCGAGCGTCGCGCCCATGCCGGGTAGCGTCAGCGGCACGATCACCTTGCGCATCGCCTGCAGGCGCGTGCAGCCGTCGATCATGGCTGCCTCTTCCAGGTCTCTCGGGATGCCGTCGAAGAAAGATTGCATCAGGAAGGTCGCAAAGGCCGTATTGAACGCGGTGTAGATGATGACGAGGCCAGTCAGGCTGTTGATGAGGCCGATCTGCCCCATGATGCGGTAGATGGGCGGAATGACCATCACCAGCGGAAAAGTCTGGGTGAGCAAAAGCAGGATGGCCAGGGTCGCCTTGCCGCGGAAGGAAAATCGCGACATGGCGTAGCCGGCCAGCGTGGCAATGACCGTTACGAAGGCTGCCGTCGACACCGAAACGATAACGCTGTTCAGGAAATAGCGTGGAAAATCGGTGGCTTCGAGCACGGTGACGAAGTTCTGCAGCGTCGCTTGCGACGGCCAGAAAGTGATGCCTTCGGAATAGAGCAGCCGCTCCGGCGTAACGGAGATCTTCAACGTCCAGAAGATCGGGAACAGCGCGAAGGCCATATAGGCACCGATGGCGCCGTAAAGGCCGATGCCGCCGAGAATGCGCGAGGAAGCGGAGCGTCCGGCAATCATCAGACGTGCCTCACCAGCGAACGGCGGATGCCGATAAGCGCAACCGCGTAGACGATGAGCAGCACAAGCAGCAGGACCGCCACTGCCGAGGCATAGCCTTTGTCCAGCGACTTGAATGCGCTGACATAGATATAGACCGGCACTGTGGCGGTCGAACCGGCAGGCCCGCCTTCGGTCATGACGAAGATCAGGTCGGCGAATGTGGCGATCCATATCGTGCGCAGCATGACGGTAATGACGATGGTCGGCGCCAGGAACGGCAGCGTCACCTTGGTGAAGCGCTGCCACGGCGAGGCGCCGTCGATCGCCGCCGCCTCATGCAGTTCTGACGGGATCGACTTCAACGCCGCCAAAAGCGTGATGGCAAAAAAGGGAATGCCAAACCAGACATTGGCGACGATCGGCCCCCACATGGCTGTCGAGGGATCGGAGAGCACGTTGGTTGGCTCGGCTTTCAGCCCCAAGGCGTAGAGCCAATGCGGCAGCGGCCCGATGATCGGGTTGAACAGCCAGGCCCAGGTCAGGCCCGAGAGGAAGGACGGTACCGCCCAAGGCAGGAACACCACCGCCTGCACGATCTTTCTGCCCCGGAACGGCGTATCGAGCAGCAGCGCCAGGCCAAGTCCAAGGAAAAATTGGAAGAACAGGCTGGCTGCCGTCCACCATAGCGTGTTGACGAGCGCCTGCCCGAGCACGGGATCCGACAGCATCGCCTGATACTGCCCAAGCCCGACATATTCGGATTTGAAAGCGGAGAATTTGCGGAACGAGTAGCCGACACCGATAACCAGCGGCACCAGCAGCACGACGACCAGCAGCGCGATCGCCGGGCTGAGATAGAGCCAGGGCTCGATCGCGGCATGGGATAGCCGCTTCTTTCGCGGCCTGCCGGCGGATCGGATTTCGGACACGGCATAGGTCATTGGTACTGGATCGTCTCCTGGGTAAGCACGGGCTGGCGACAGCGCCTTCCCCGTTTACGGGGAGATGCCGGTCCACCCTCCGCAGCTGCTGCGGAGGACGGGCAGGCAGATGAGAGGCAACACGAGCCACGACGGGTTGGCGCCGCCCCTCATCCGTCACGTCGTGACACCCCCTCCCCGTGAACGGGGAGAAGGAACAAAAGCTATTTCTTGTTCTTGGCCAGCCAGTCCTGCTGTTCCTTGGTCAGGAACTTGGCCCATTCGTCGGCCACGTCCTTGGCCGCTTTCTGGCCAAGCAGCACTTCCTGAAAATTCTTAATCGCCACCTGGTCGACGAAATTGCCGAGATTTTCCAGATGCGTCGGAGGCGTCACCATCTCGTATTTGTCGCCGTTGTTCAGTTCCTCGAACCAGCCTTTGAACTGCTCGGTCCTGAAGTGAGCGTCCTGGTCGGCGCCGTTGTGGATTGGAATGACGCCGACTTCCTTTGCCCATTCCAGATTGTCCTTGGGCGACAACAGCGTTGCCATCAGCTTCCAGGCATCGTCCTTGTGTTGGGAATTGGCGAACATCGCCCAGCCGGCATAACCGAGCGTCGGATAGGATTTGCCGCTCGGCCCGACCGGCATCGGCGCCACGGCGAAATCGTCGGCGCTCATCTTGTCGGCGATGCCGAGCAGCGCGTCGGGATCCTGGTTCAGCATGGCGCAGGTACCGCTGTAGAAGCCGGTGACGGTCTCGTTAAAACCCCAGCTCACCGCATCTTTCGGCGCCAGGCCGTTTTTGTACATGTCGGCGAGCATCTGCAGGCCCTTGACCGAGCCTTCCTCATTGATGGTCGAGGTGCCGTCCTCGTTGAAATAGCCGCCCTTGCCGGCTGCGATGTTCATGAACATATGCATGCCGTTGAACGCGCCCGGGCCGCCGCGCAGGCAATAGCCGTATTTGCCCGGTATCGCCGAGATTTTTTTGGAGTCTTCGACGAATTCATCGAGCGTCGCCGGCGGACCGTCCAGACCGGCCTCCTTGAACAGCTTCTTGTTCCAGAACAGCGCGTTCAGGTAATAGCCGTAAGGGATCATGTACTGCTTGTTATCGACCGTCGAGCCGAACTGCTTGGCACGCTCGCCCAGCGTTTTGGCATCGTCCCATTTGGCCATGTATGGCCCGAGATCCTCGAGCTGGCCGTTGGTCGCATAGAGGCCCATCCAGCGCTCCGGCATCTCGACGATGTCGGGCGTGTCGCCGGCCTGCACCATGGTGAGGAACTTCTCGAACGCCTGGCCCCAGGGCAGCGATACCAGCTCGACCTTGACACCCGGATTGGCCGCCTCGAATTCGGCGATCTGCTTCTTGAGGAATTCGGTACGCGGCGGGCTGGTGATGACCTCGACCATCTTGACCGTGGAATCGGCCAGCACGCTGCCGGCGGAAATCGCCAGACCCGCGACGGCACCAAGAAGGATGCTCAGTTTTTTCATGTTCAGCACTCCCATTTTGAACGGCTCCTTTATCTTTTTGCTCTGTCGAAGGCCTGGGCAACATCCGCCCACAGGTCTTCGACACTTTCCAATCCGACACTGAAGCGGATGGTTCGTGGGCTGACGCCGAAGCGCGCCATCGAATTCAGGCCCGGCGTCTGCTCGAGCGAGGCCTTTGCCGGAACGACCAGGCTCTCATGGCCGCCCCAGCTGACGCCGATGCGAAAGAGTTTCAGCGCATCGACGAAAGCCGGGATGTCGACGTCTTCCGTCACTTCGAACGAGAACAGCCCGGCATAGCCGGCAAGCGTCGCCTTGCCTGGATGGTTGGAATAGGCCGGGTGGTTGACCCGCTCGACATGGTCATGCGCTTTCAGCCGTTCGGCGATGGTCAGCCCGCTCTTCATGTGATGCGGCAACCGCAGCGGCAATGTGCGCAGGCCACGCAGCAACAGCCAGGCCTCGAAAGGCGAAAGTTTGCCGCCGAGATAGGAATAGGTCTGCTCGTTGATATGTCGGATATGGGCGGCCGAACCGGCCACCACACCGGCGACGGTGTCGCTGTGGCCGCCGAGATATTTCGAGGCCGAATGCAGCACCAGGTCGACACCGTTCGAAATCGGCTTCTGGAACACCGGCGTCGCCCAGGAATTGTCGATCGAGGTGATGATGCCCTGCTCTTTGGCCAGCCGCGCCAGCTGGGTTATGTCCTGGAGCTCGAACATCATCGACGTCGGGCTTTCCAGGTAGAGCAGCTTGGCGCCGGGAAGTGCTGCCGCGACCGCGTCCGGATCGGAACCGTCGACATAGTCGACCTTGATGTTGAGCCGTGGCAAAAGCCGTTCGAACAGCCGGTAGGCATCGCCGTAGCAATTGCGCACAACAACCATGCGCTCACCGGCACCGACGAAAGCAAGCACCGTGGCGCTGATCGCCGCCATGCCGCTGGAAAAGCCGCGCGCGGCCTCCGCGCCTTCGAGAGCGGCGATACGCGCCTCGAACTCCATGACCGTCGGGTTGTCGCCGCGCGAATAGATCGGCTGACGTCGCCTGCCGGCGAATGTGTCGGCCATCTCGGAATAGTTGGCGAAGGTGAAGAGCGAAGTCTGGTAGATCGGCGGGACCACCGCGCCGCCGGGGAAAGGCTCGTCATGGGCGAGAAGCGTCGCTGCCTCGGCGAGATAGTCGATTTCGAAACCGGCGGGATGATCGCTCATTTCTGGCCTGAAAGTTCGAGTTTGGCCGCGCCGCGCTTCAGATCGTCCTCGACGGTGGCGATCAGCTTGAGCGCCTCGGCCCGGGCCCCCTCCGGATCGTGCGCGGCGATGCGTTTGTAGATGGTGCGGTGGTAAGGAAAGCTGGCGTGGCCGAAATCACGCACGCCGAGCGGATGCTCCCAGAAACGATGGAACAGTTCGTGCATGGCGGCGATGATCTGCTCGAACAGCGGATTGCCGGAACTGCGGTAGATCGACTGGTGGAATTCCCAGTCCTCCTCCGCCGACATCCCGGCGCGGGTGTGGAAGGCCTGCTCCATAATGTCGAGCTTGCGCCCGATCTCGACGAGATCTGCCTGGCCCGCGCGGACGGCGCACAGGGCGGCGGCTTCCGCTTCCAGTGCCCGGCGGATTTCCAGCGTCTGCATCAGGCTGGTGAAATCATTGCCGCCGGCCAGCGTCAGCGGCATGTGCAGCATGTCCAGCGAGACCACTCCCTTGAGATAGGTGCCGCTGCCTTGCCGCCGTTCGACCAGGCCGAGCCCTTCCCAGCGCGTCAGCGCCTCGCGCACGGTGTTGCGGCTCACCTTGAGGCGCTCGGCGAGGATGCGTTCGGTCGGCAGTCTCTGGCCGGGCCCGAGAGCTTCCCGCATCACAAAGCCGGCCAGCGCCTTGAGCACCGCGTCGTCGCGAGCAGTTGCCTGTATGGGGGAAAGGCCGAATTCGGTCATGCCAACGGGTCACCAAATGGCTCAATGGTCCAACCAATTTCTGCATAGAAGACTGGCCCTGTCAATCGACTGCGGGCGCATACGCCCTGCCCAGCCGGCTATTTCAAAGGGCGCTGTCGCTGCCGCAACAAAAACCAAGCGTTTCCGGGTCTTGGCGTAGAATCCTGATGTGTTTTGAAAATTGGGGGCCGGCCGGCGTTTGGCAGCGGTACGAGGAGGCCACTATGTGCCAGCGCCGGCCGGCCGACCCCACGGACCCAGGAGATGCGGCGGACCTGAGCATCATGGGGTATTCTTCGGGTCGAACCGGCGATCTAGCCTCGTGCCGGTTACGTCTAAGGGCTGCACATTTGCGCAACAACTTATGGAAATCAACCGTTTCTTAACCAAGCCTCGCAAATCGCTTGGATTAAGGTAAATTCGTAACCTTGTCGCGTTGACCGGGCAATTGGTGTTCGGTGCTAAGCCGCCTTGGCGACGACGCGATTGCGGCCGCCGCTCTTGGCTTCGTAGAGCGCAAGGTCGGCGCGTTTCATCAGCGCCGAGACCGTGTCTACCCCCTTCAGCACTGACGACACGCCGACGCTGACGGTGACTTCGACGGCCTTGCCTTCGGTGCCGACGGCAAACGGCAGCTGGGCGATTTCGGCGCGAATGCGCTCGGCGACCTTTTCGGCTACCGCGCCGTCGGTGTCCGGCATCACCACGACGAACTCCTCACCGCCGAAGCGGCAGGCTAGATCGATGCCGCGCACATTCTTGCGCAGCCGCCGCGCGAATTCGCGCAGCACGTCGTCGCCGCCGTCATGGCCATGCGCGTCGTTGATGCTCTTGAAGCGGTCCAGATCGGTGATCATCACCGACAGCGGCCGGCGCCGTGCCACGGCGCGGTCGAACAGCGTCTGCAAATGGCTGTCGAGATAGCGGCGGTTGTGCAGGCCGGTCAGGGCATCGGTCACCGCCATCTCGATGGTCTGGGTGACGCTGGCGCGAAGCTGGTCGTTGTAGCGCTTGCGGCGCACCTGCGTACGCAGCCGCGCGGTCAGCTCCTGCTGGTCGATCGGCCGCATCAGATAATCGTTGATGCCGAGTTCGAGGCCGCGGATGATACGCCCCTCCTCGCCCTCGTCCGCCAGAAGGATGATCGGCAGGAAACGGGTGCGATCGAGCGAGCGCAATTGCGAGCAGAGCCTCAGCGGGTCGAAATCGGCGAAGGCCGTCGAGATCATCACGCATTCATACGGCTGCTCGGCGGCCTGGAAGAAGCCGGCATGCGGATCGTTGGCGACGTCGAGATCGGCACTGCCGCGCAGCATCTTCTGGATGCGCTCGAACGAGGATTTGCGCTCGTCGACCAGCAGCACCTTCGGCACCGCATCGTCGGTAGCGAAGTTGCGGCTCAAAAGCTCCTCGATGCCGATATTGCGTGTCGTCGAGGCGCGCAGCCGCAGCTCGTCGGTCAGCGATTTCAGCCTGACCAGGCTCTTGACGCGAGTCATCAACTGCAGATCGTTGACCGGCTTGGTCAAAAAATCGTCGGCGCCGGCCTCGAGGCCGCGCACCCGGTCCGAAACCTGGTCGAGCGCGGTGATCATCACGACAGGGATGTGCGATGTCGCCGGGTCGCCCTTCAGCCGCCGGCAGACCTCGAACCCGTCCATGTCGGGCATCATCACGTCGAGCAGCACGACGTCGACCTTGCCGTTCTCGCAGATCTCGATCGCGTCCGGCCCGTTGGTGGCGGTCAGGACCTCGAAATATTCGGCGAGCAGCCGAACCTCCAGCAGCCTGACATTTGCTGGGATGTCGTCGACGACGAGGATCCTCGCGGTCATTTCACAAAGCTCCGGCTCGGCTGGAAAGATACATCAGGCATCGCCCAGGTAGGATTTGATGGTTTCGATGAAACGCGGCACCGAGATCGGCTTGGAGATATATGCCTCGCAGCCGCCCTGGCGAATGCGCTCCTCGTCCCCCTTCATCGCGAAGGCGGTGACGGCGATGACCGGGATGACGTGGAGATCATCGTCCTCCTTCAGCCATTTGGTGACCTCGAGGCCCGACACTTCCGGCAGCTGGATGTCCATCAGGATGAGGTCCGGCCTGTGCTGCCGCGCCAGATCCAGCGCTTCCAGGCCGTTGCGTGTGCGCACCGTCTCGTAGCCGCTCGCTTCGATGAGGTCGCGAAAGAGCTTCATGTTGAGCTCGTTGTCTTCGACGATCATAACCTTCTTTGGCATCGATTTCCCGTCCCGGCTGGCCTTCCACTCGAAGGGTGCCGTCATGCGCCCCTTGTCGGCACGCACCAAACCTGTTCCCACTATACGGCAATATGATTGACGAAACGGAAACCGGCCGCCCTAAAAGCGTTCGGATTCCAGGTCGGCGAGCTTGCTGCCGGCGACACTTGCCACTACTGCGAAAACAGAACGATTCCGCCCTTGAAGGAAGGTAGCGATGGCAAACGCAGCGTCAATGCGCGAGGAAGCGGAAACCATTGCCGTAAAGGCGTTGGGCTTCGTCGCCGCCGATTCGGAACTTCTGCCCCGCTTCCTGGCGATCACCGGCATCGAAGCCCATTCCATCCGCCGGGCGGCCGGCGAGCCGGGATTCCTGGCCGGCGTGCTGCAGTTCATCCTTGCCCACGAGCCGACGCTGATGCGTTTCTCCGAGGAGACCGGAACGCCGCCCGCCGCAGTCGGCAAGGCATTGCGGGCGCTGCCGCTCGGCGACGACAATCATGAGCATTCGATATAAGCGGCGATCCCGAGACAGATCGCGGCGGCGAAAATCGTGAGCGCACTCGGGCGTTAACGCCAGCCGCGTGTAGAGCAATTCCCGGAAAAGGGTGAAACGGTTTCCGTCCGGAATTGCGCAAAAACAAAGACATGGAGCGGATCGGCGTTTTCGTGAAACGATGAACCGCTCCAAGCTCGGCGCTTAGGGTTTCAACTTCGCCCCTGCCCCGCCATTGTCATTCTCGCCCGAGCCATGATCCGGAACGGTAGCCTTGCTTGGGTCCATGATGGGGTTGTCCTGAACGGCATCGGCCGGCTTCAGCATGGCGCCGTTGACCGTGACCGAACCGTCTGCCTTAGCGTTGACGACCCATTCCAGTCGACCATCCGGCAGTGCCTTGCCGAACCCTTTGACGGCGAGTGCGAAGGGGAAATACTGCGCCGCTTCCGGCTCGGTCTTGGCCGCCGTCTGCAGAGCCTCCACAATCTTGTCATAGCCCGCGACATCGATGGTCATGCTCGCCTCGGGCTTCTTGCCGGGGAACGTCATTTCACCTTCCATCGCAATCTCGATGTTGCCGTTCTTGATCGTGCTGTGTCCGAGAATGGCCTTTGGCGCCTTGGCCAGGAAATCGGCGAAGATCTGGTTGCCGAAATCTGCCGGCACTGGTGGATCCTTGCTGAAATCAAGGGTTTCGATGGTTTTCTTCGCCATGCTGTCCAGATCGATGTTGGTGCCGCCGAAGTTGAGGTCGATATCCGTCGGCAGCAACGCAACGCTCCAGCTGGGCAGCACCTGCTGTGGTATTGTCAGGCCGGAAACCTTGAACGCGTAGTTGATCTTGCCGTCCTTGGCGATGCCGTCCATGCCGACGGCGGTATTTAGTTGCGTCGCACCGAACTTGCCCACCGGGCTCTCCACCACAAAGTCCTTGAAGCCGTAGGTGCCGTCGATCCGCTCCCACAATGGCAGTGCTGCCGTCAGAAGCGATTTGAACTCCGCCTCATCCGCCTTGAATTTGGCTGCATCATCAGTCGCCACGATGAAAGCAAGCAGGTCGAGCAGCGGCTTTGTCCGCAAACCCTTGCCGGTCGCATCCACGGAAAGTTCAGGCGCTTTTACAGCAGCCGGAAAACTCAACCCACTTTTGGGATCGTTGACTTTGATCGTTTCGGCGAAGTTCGTTATTTTTTCCGTCACCGTGAAATCGATGCCGCCATTTGCGGATTTGGTCGAAACTATTACGGCGGTGCCAGCACCGACCGTGACATCCGCCTGCTGCTTGGGCTCTCGGGTGGTCATCGTCATGCCAGCCATCGAACCGGTTGCGCTCGCGAAAGCGGCCAGGTCGGGGTCATAAACTCCGGTGAACTTGTTGTCCGACACGGAGAAATCGATGTGCTGCGCCCCCTCAGGGCCAACGAAATCGATAGACCCCTTCGGGGACACGTCCGCCGAAACGTCCCAGTGTCCATCTTTGCGTGGCTTGACCAAGATGAAGTAAGGCGTGACGTCGAACTTGAAGGCTTGCTGCTCTGCCATCAAATCCGTGACTGGCTTGAAGTCGAAAGCGAGCTTGTAGGCATCGCCGTCGACTGAAATTTTCACGAACCCGATATCGAACAGCTTCTTGCCGATGTAGTGCGCCAGATCGTCGGAAAGCTGCTTCGCGCCTTGCCTGTCGACCGCTTGGCCGAAGGCCGGTGCGCTGCAGGCAAGAAGTAAAACAAGTGGCAAAACGCGCTTCATGTCGATCCTCACTTAATCGCGGCCCTCAAGCCGTTCTATCACTGGTAGGCAAATACCATCGCAGCCGCAAGAGAAGGCCTATGTGTTGCGGCGGCTGTTACAGCACCAGCCGCACCAGCGGTCGGCCCGGCTTACGTTCGACCAACCGCTGGAACCCGGCCTTTTCGAAGACCCGCGACGAGCCGACGAACAGCCCGATCGAGCGCGAATCCTTCGATAGATCGATCGGGCAGGCTTCGATCAGCCGCGCGCCGTTCTGGCGGGCGAACTCGATGCCGCCCGCGACCAGACGGTGCGACACGCCCCTGCCCCGCGCCTTGGTCCGGATGAAGAAACAGGAGATCGCCGAGACACCCGGATCGGTCGCATCGGCTGGGTCGACGGGCGCCGACCCCCTGCCCTGGTTGTTCCATTCGGGGACGTCGGCACGCGGGCCGATCTGCATCCAGCCGACCGCCTGGCCACCCTCGAAAGCCAACAGGCCGGGCGGCGGCCCGGCCTCGATCCGCGCCTTGATGTGGTCCTTGTTGCGCTCCCGGTTGCTCGCGCGGCGCGCTGCGGGCGACAGCCGGAAATGTGTGCACCAGCAGCCGTAGCAGGCGCCTTGCCTACCGAAAAGATCTTCGAAATCCGCCCAAAGCTCGGGCACTAGCGGCGCTATGGTCGTATTCATGAGCTCTCTCCCGGCCCACCGCCTTGTCGTGGCCTCCGTCCTGACGTACCATTGCATTTGTTCTCTTTATGTTCGCAGCGATGGCGGCCCCTGTCAACAATCCCGAACACGGTTTTTGCCGCGACTGCCTGAGTTTTCAGCGCAGCGAGGCACGCCGTTGCGAGCGCTGCGGCAGTCCACGGCTCGCCCGCCATCCGGAGCTCTACCGGCTGCGCCTTGCCCATATCGATTGCGACGCGTTCTACGCGGCGGTCGAAAAGCGCGACAACCCGGCGTTGAAAGACCGGCCATTGATCATCGGCGGCGGCAAGCGCGGCGTCGTCTCCACCGCATGCTACATTGCCCGCATCCACGGCGTGCGCTCGGCAATGCCGATGTTCAAGGCGCTCGAAGCCTGCCCGGAAGCGGTGGTCCTGCCGCCGGACATGGAAAAATACGTGCGGGTCGGCCGCGAGGTGCGCGCCATGATGCAGGCGCTGACGCCGCTGGTCGAGCCACTCTCGATCGACGAGGCCTTTCTCGACCTCGCCGGCACCGAGCGCCTGCATGGCCTGCCGCCTGCGGTGGTGCTGGCGCGCTTCGCACTCAGCGTGGAAAAGGAGATCGGCATCACCGTTTCGGCCGGCCTTTCCTACTGCAAGTTCCTGGCCAAGGTGGCGTCGGACTTCCGCAAGCCGCGCGGCTTTTCGGTGATCGGCGAGGCCGAGGCTATCGGCTTCCTGGCCGAGCAGCCGGTGACGCTGATCTGGGGGGTCGGCAAGGCCTTTGCCGTCACGCTCGAGCGCGACGGCATCCGCACCATCGGCCAGTTGCAGCGCATGGAACGTGGCGATCTGATGCGCCGCTACGGCGTCATGGGCGACCGGCTCTACCGGCTTTCGCGCGGCGAGGACGACCGTCGCGTCGTTCCCGACCAGGACGCGAAAAGCGTCTCGGCGGAAACCACTTTCGATACCGACATCGCCTCCGTCGACGAACTGGTTTCGGTGCTGAGGGCGCTGTCGGAAAAAGTCTCGGCCCGGCTGAAGAAATCCGGCATTGCCGGACGCACCGTCGTCCTCAAGCTGAAGACCCAGGATTTCAAGATCCGCACGCGCAATCGCCAGCTCGGCGATCCGACCCGGCTGGCCGACCGCATCTTTCAGACCGGGCTCGAGCTGCTGCGCAAGGAAGCGGATGGCACGAAATACCGTCTGCTCGGCATTGGCGTCAGCGATCTCTCCGACGATGACCGGGCGGACCCGCCCGACCTGGTCGACGTCCAGTCACGCAAGCGCGCCATGGCCGAAGGCGCCATCGACACGCTGCGCGGCAAGTTCGGTCGCAGGGCGGTGGAAACCGGCTACACCTTCGGCAAGGGCCGCGATGCCCATCCGCCCGAACCGGTCGAGGACTAGTTCCTCTGCACAGAGGTTTTGGTTCTTTGACAGAGCCTGAAAGGGCTGTGGATCGGAGCCTGCCGATCGGGCTGCCAATCTCCAAGGTTGCGATTAGCGATAAGCCACCACGTCTTCGTCATCCCAGGGCGGAGCAGGAGCGAAGCGACGTCGCGGAGACCCTGGGATCCATGCCGTGACGTCAGCCGAAGAATACAGCGGCTCAGAACGGCGCTTGTATCCGCAACTGTGCCAGCTACCCTTCAGCCATGACCGGCTATACCTACATGACCGCGAGCCAGAAGCGCGGCACGATCTACATCGGCGTCACCAACGATCTCGGCCGCCGCATGCCGGAGCACAAATCCGCCCAAGGTTCGCGCTTCACCGGCCGCTACGGCGTGCAGCGCCTGGTCTGGTACGAGGAACATTTCGACATTCGTGACGCCATTCAGCGCGAGAAGTCGCTGAAGCGCTGGCCGCGGCAGTGGAAGATCGAGCTGATCGAGAAGACCAACCCTGAGTTGTTCGAGCTTTTTCGCGCAACGGGGTGGTAGTTCGGTTCTGGTCCGCAGGCGCACTGCCGCGTGGTAACGGCATGGATCCCAGGGTCTGCGCCGCGTCGCTTTGCTCCTTGCTCCGCCCCGGGATGATGGAGGGATGTTTCAGCCAATCTCCGAAGTTAGCGGTTTGCCACTGAAATTGGCCGCTGACAGAACTATCGACGGTTGCTGCCGATCGGCTTTGCGATTAGCGCAAACGCCCATCGCTTCGTCATCCTGGGGCGGAGCAAGGAGCGAAGCGACGCGGCGCAGACCCCTGGATCCATGCCGCGACATCAGAGCGCTGCCGCGGTGCGGAATTGTGCTCCGCTGCACTCTTCGGCTAAGGTTACCGCATGGATCCCAGGGTCTCCGCGACGGCGCTTCGCTACTGCTTCGCCCAAGGATGACGAAGTTGGGGAAGTTTCGGCCGATCCCGAATGTTTATGATGGTCCA